>JAFXYJ010000019.1 GCA_017541825.1 Oscillospiraceae bacterium
ACATCCGCATCAACGAGCGCATCACCGCCAAGATCTCGCTGGGCACCAAGGGCATCAAGGTAGAGCGCAGGGAAAAAAAGGTGGCGGCGCTGTGAGGTGCCTGATCGTCAAACCGGGGATGAGCCCGGACACAATCGATATTCCGAACGAGCTGGAGAATCTGCAGGCCGCCGTCGGCGGGTACATCGAAGCCGTGACGCTTTCCAACACGGCCGCGCTGCTGGTCAACGAAGATGGGAAGAATCTCGGCCTGCCGTTCAACCGCGTCCTCCTGGACAAGCGCTGCTTCTTGCGCGACACGCTCGTGGGGAACATCCTGATCGTCGGCGTCGACGGCGAGGAATTCACGAGCCTGAACAAGGTGCAGTGCGAATTCTACGCCTACCTGTTCCGGAACAACATGGTTTATCTGTGAAGAAAAAGAAAGGAGGAGCTTCATGACATTCTACGACTTTATGCAAAAAACCTACAAAAAACAGATCCGGGATACCGGCGGCGCCGGCTACGAGGACGAGCCGGACACTCTGCTGGCCTGCGACATGTCCAAGGACACGTCGTTCCCGCGGAATGTAACGAACGACCACGGAAAGTGGCACGGCATCATCCGTCAGCACCTCGTCGCGCATGGCGGCGACGTGGCCTGCCTGATCGCATTTGAACATTGCTGGAGCATGTACCTTCGCACGCTTGCCGATCAGCAGAGAGGGAGGACGACGCTATGACGGCATCCGAAGCGCGCCGGCGCAGACTGGAGCGGAAACATGAATATTACGAGCTTCACAAGTTCCGCTGGCGCGAATACTCCCGCAGACACCGCGAGAAGAAGGCGGCGGAGCGCGGGCTGACGCTCGGAGAGCGCCGGGGACGGCCGGCAATGGATCCGGAAGACATCACGGTCTGCCTGCACTGCACGCGGCCGTTCTGCGACGGAAGCTTCCGCTGCTACCGGCTTGAACGGCAGCGCCGGGACGCGAGACTGGCGGGGGAGGCGATGTCATGAAGGACCGGGAAACCGTACTGACGGCGCTGGAAATCTGCAATTCTTCGTCAAACTGCACCGGCTGCGCCTACTTCCGCAAAGATCGGAAACCTACACCGTGCACCGTACAGCTACTCAACGACGTGATCGGACTGCTGAAGCGGGAGGCAGCGGCGCCCGAAGACGGCGCCACCTGCCCGGTGTGCCGGTCCTCGCTGCTCCGCGCGTTCCGGTACTGTCCCTGCTGCGGGACGGCCATCAACTGGGAGGCGACGGCATGAAGGCCAGACTGACGAGCGGCGGCATCCCGCAGGAATACAAGAAAGACATCGACCGCATCTTCCGCGACTACGAGCAGCGATACCAGAACGTCATCCTCGAACGGATGATGGGGGCCATGCTGCTGACGGTCAACGACCTCTTCGGCTTCGGCCGCCGACGCATGGAGCGGCTGCTGGCCGGATTCCAGGAGATCATACACGGCTACAACGAGGACGCCTACGACGGCGTCGACAAGCATCTCCAGACCATGGAGGCAATGAACAGGCTGATGCGTGAGGAGCTGGCCGCGAGAGGGATCGAGATCAGCCAGAACCACGGGAACATCATCATACGCACGGCAAGCCGGAAAGGACACAAGGATGGCTAAATACAAACCGGGCGGAATCCGCGCGCAGATCCGCGCCGAGCTGCCTCCGCGCCTGATCAGGCTGCGCGGACTAAAGGGCGTATCACAGGGGACGGCCGCAGCGGAACTCGGCTGGTCGCAGCCGAAGCTCTGCCGGTTCGAGAAAGGCTCCACGATACCGGACATCGGCGATCTGTACCGTATAGCCGCCTATTACGGCACGACGATGGACGATCTGCTGGGGCCGGTCATAAGGCAGCACAAAAAATAAGGGCATGACACACATGACACGGAGGTAACCATGCAGGCAGAATACACACTGAAACAGGCCGAGATGGCCAAAAAACGCAGGCTGCGCTTCAAGGCGACGCTGGCCGGGAAGCTGCTGACCTGCGGGACGACGCAGAAAAAGCTGGCCGAGGAGATCGGCATCTCGGAGAACAGCATGTCCCACAAATCCAACAACTACGAATCCTTCACCGTCGGCGAGATGATCCGGATCGCAAACCGGCTCGGCACATCCGTCGGCGTGCTGATCGGGGAAAGGAACGATATCATATGATCACCATCACAAGAGACATCCCGACATACGCCAGCGGCCTCGCCAAGGACGGGCAGCCGCTGGAGTTGCTCCCGGCATCCAAGCGGGACTTTGAAAAGATCGCCGCCTTCGGCGCGGGCTTCGCCAAGAAGGACACCACGGAGCAGCTCAACGAGACCTATCGGTTATTCGCGCTGATCCTCGGCAACAATACGGCCCGCCTGGCCGTGACCGAGGAGGAGCTGGCTGACGTCGATCCTCTGACGGCCGCGAAGGTCATCCGGGGATACATGGATTTTATGAGAGGGCTTGAAAAGCTCCCAAACTGAAGATCCCCTACTGTCCGGGCGACGAGGACGGCGACAGGGTATCCTATGACGTCGTAACACGGGCCGACAAGTGGGTGGCGGACTACGCCAACCTGCCGATTACGGCCGTCGGCAATCTCTGCTGGTACGATTACCGGCTGCTCCTGCGCGACGCGGTCATCCACAGGCTCTCCCAGACCGAGAGCGGCCGCGAATATCTTGAAAAATGCTGGATGCTCGATCAGACCGAGCCCGATCGGAAGCGGCTCGGCGAGCGGTTCGGCAAATGAATTGAAAAGAGGGAATACGATGGGAAGACCGATCGAGACCGGCTCCCGCTATTTCCCGATGGACGTCGATTTTCTTTACGACCAGAAGATCAAGATCGTCCGCGTGCGGTACGGCGTAAAGGGCGTGATGCTTTACATCTCCCTGCTCTGTGCAATTTATCGAGAGGGATATTACATCGCGTACAACGACGATCTCGTGTGCACCATGGCGATCGATCTGGGGGTCGGTGAAAACCTCATACGCGAAGTGGTGAGCTTCTTCTGCGAACGGTCACTGTTCGACGGCAAACTTTTCGCAGCGGACAAGATCATCACCTCGGCCGGGATCCAGGAACGCTATCAGACCATGATCAAGGGCAAGGCCAAGCACCGTCCTGTCAAGGTCTGCCGGCGCTACTGGCTGCTGGACAGCGACGAGACGCTGCCCTTTATCAAATTTTCCGATAATGAGGATTTCTCACCGAAAAACGACGGTTTCTGCGGGAATAACGGCGATTATTCCGGAAATAACGCCTGTAAAGAGAAAGAGAAAGAGAAAAATGAAATAGAAAGAGAGAGAGGCGCCGGGGACAAAACCCCGGGCGCACCCTCTCCCGCACGGATAGCATTCGGTGTTTACGGAAATGTGCTGCTGACGCTGGAGGAATACGACGCGCTGAAATCCGAATACCGCGATCTGAGCGCGCGGATCGACCGTCTGAGCGAATATCTGCGGACATCCGGCAAATCCTACGCCGATCACGCGGCCGTCATCCGCAAGTGGGCGCGCGAGGACGGTAAGACGGAGGCTCCGGGCAGCTTCGACACCGAGGAGTTCTTCCAGGCTGCGCTGGCGCGCAGCTACGCGGGGAACGGAGGCGGCCATGATCACGACCTGTGACATCGATCTCCGGCTGCCGAGCCTGAACGACTATATCAGGATCTGCCGCGGCAATCGCTACGAGGCGGCGAATATCAAGCGCGAGCTGGAGGCGGCCATCTCGGTCTTCCTCCGGCCGCTGCCGCGGTTCGAGCGGCCGGTCCGGATCTGCTTTGTATGGATCGAGAGCGACAAACGGCGGGATCTCGACAACATCGCATTTGCCAAGAAGTTTATCCTGGATGCGCTTGTGAAGATGGGGAAGCTGGCGGACGACGACCGTCGGCACGTGAAGGGTTTCGAGGATCGCTTCGAATACGGCAAGCGCGCGAAAGTGGTTTTGTATATTACAGATGACGACCGACCGGGAGGGGATACCGATAGGACGATTTCGTAAGCTGCGCGGCGTGCATATCCCGTACGCCCGTCAGGGGCTGATCCGCTTCACCTGCCTCAATTACCGGGACGAACCGGAGACGGTGCAGGGCAGGATCGACCGGCTCTGCCGGGCTGCCGGCGGCGCATATGCATATGAGCTCCACCTCGTCATGTGCACGCCGCGCACGATCCGTTCCATCTCCATGGAGCGGCATGTCTCGGAATCTACCCTCTACCGCATCCGGGCACGGTTCTATGAGATGTGGGACAAATTCAAATAGGGAGGCTGCAGCGATGCAGCCTCTTTGTATTTGCATAATGTTGGTGATAACGGACGCGGTACCTGTGATATGATGTAAGCTGGTATGGCAGATAAATTTGACGGATCAGGAATCTGGAAACGGAAACGCGAGCATATCCTCAAGCGGGATCATTATTTTTGTCGGGAATGCCTCAAATACGGTCGACGCCGTGATGCGACGATGGTGCATCACATCAAGCCCCGGAGGGACTACCCGGAGCTGGCGCTCGTCGACAGCAATCTGATATCGCTGTGCGACGAATGTCACAATAAGATGCATCCCGAGAAGGGCGGCAGACGGCGGGGGTGATCAGAGCCGCCCCAAGCCCCCCCACCTTAATTTCAAAAATGTGGGGCTTCATCTAC
>JAFXYJ010000020.1 GCA_017541825.1 Oscillospiraceae bacterium
CGGCATCGCCCGCGATCTCGGCGGCTACGGCGCCGACGAAGGGTATATCGTGTCTGCCCGCGAGTTTGCCGGCAGCGATACCTACGCCACCTCCCAGACGCTGGCCGCCGCGCTGGACACCATCGGCATCGAGAAGGACGACGTCATCTTCTGCGGCCGTCAGGCCATCGACGGCGATACGGCCCAGGTCGGTCCGCAGATCGCCGAGAAGCTCCACCTGCCCCAGATCACCTACGCCGCCGACATCCACAAGGACGGCGACGAGCTGACCGTCAGGCGCGTGCTGGAGGACGGCTACATGACCATCCGCACGCACACCCCCTGCCTGATCACCTGCATCAAGGAGCTCAACGAGCCCCGTCTGATGAACGTGACCGATATTTACAGGACCTATTCCAAGCCTCTTACGATCCTGGATTACAACGCGCTGAAGGATCACCCCCTGATCGACGCCTCGACCATCGGTCTCAAGGGCTCCCCCACCAACATCCTCATCTCCTTCACGCCTCCCCAGAAGGGCGCCGGCCGCATGCTGGAAGGCAACGACATGGGCACCTGCCAGGAGCTGGCCGGGATCCTTGCCGAGAAACACATCATTTAAGGGAGGAGAAATAGAATGGTTGCAAATTACAACAGCAGCGACGTTTCCGCTTTCAAGAACGTCTGGGTATTCTGCGAGCAGCGCCAGGGCGTCATGATGCCCACCACCTTTGAGCTGATCTCCGAGGGCCGCAAGCTGGCCGATCAGCTGGGAGTCAAGCTGTGCGGTCTCCTTCTGGGCGACAACATCGGCGGCATCGCCCGCGATCTCGGCGGCTACGGCGCCGACGAGGTCATCGTGTGCGATCATCCCCTGCTGAAGGACTACACCACCGACGCCTATGCCAAGGTCATCTGCGACGTGATCTCCGAGCTCAAGCCCGAGGTGTTCCTGATCGGCGCCACCAATATCGGCCGTGACCTCGGCCCCCGCTGCGCGGCCCGTCTGCACACCGGTCTGTGCGCCGACTGCACGCATCTGGACGTCGACACCGAGCAGTACAAGGCCTTCCTCAGCGTGGCCTCCACGCTGCCCGAGGACCGCATCGCCAAGACGGACACCGCCCTCGTCATGGGCGAGCGCCGCGACGTCTCCCGCGATCTGAAGATGACCCGTCCCGCCTTCGGCGGCAACCTGATGGCCTCCATCATCTGCCCCCGTTTCCGCCCCGCCATGGCGACGGTACGTCCCGGCGTCATGAAGAAGGCTCCCTTCGATCAGGCGAAGGCCGACGCCGTGACTCTCACGAACTATCCTGTTGAGCTCGGCGACGCCGACCTGCATACCCAGGTCCTGGAAGTCGTCAAGTCCGCCAAGAAGCTGGTCGACCTGGTCGGCGCGGAGTACATCGTCTCCGTCGGCCGCGGCATCAGCAAGGACGTGGAAGGCGGCATCAAGCTGGCGCAGGAGCTGGCGGACGTGCTCGGCGGCGTGGTCGGCGGCTCCCGTGTAGCCATCGACAGCGGCTGGCTCAGCGCCGACCATCAGGTCGGACAGACCGGCAAGACCGTGCACCCGAAGGTATACATCGCCCTGGGTATTTCCGGCGCCATCCAGCACAAGGCCGGTATGCAGGAAAGCCAGTACATCATCGCCGTCAACAAGAACGACGCCGCCCCCATTTTTGAGATCGCCGATTACGGCATCTGCGGCGACCTGTTCAAGGTGACCCCCATGCTGATCGAGGCTTTCAAGGCGGCCAAGGCAGACAAGTGATCTGATCCGGACCAGACGACACAGGGGCATACCGATCCGTATGCCCCTGTGTTTTGATAATTGACAAGGAGTATCCTATGGAACAGACTTTTCGCGGCAGCAGCCAGTATGTGGCATCTCCGGAGCTGATGAGCGCGGTGAACATCGCCGTCGTGCTGCAGAAGCCTCTATTGATCAAGGGCGAGCCCGGCACGGGCAAAACGCTGCTCGCGCAGGCCGTGGCGGAGGCGCTGGGCAAGGAGCTCATCGTATGGAATGTTAAATCCACCACCAAGGCCCAGGACGGGCTGTATGTCTACGACGTGGTGCAGCGCCTTTACGACAGCCAGTTCGGCGAGCACAACGTCGGCGATATCGCCGGGTACATCAAATACGGCAAGCTCGGGGAGGCCTTTCTCGCCGAGGAGCAGGTCGTGCTGCTGATCGACGAGATCGACAAGGCGGATCTGGAATTCCCCAACGATCTGCTCTGGGAGCTGGATCGGATGGAGTTTTATATCCCCGAGATACGGCAGACCGTCAAGGCCAGACAAAGACCGATCGTGATCATCACCTCCAACGCGGAAAAGGAGCTGCCGGACGCTTTTCTGCGCCGGTGTGTGTTCCACTATATCGAGTTCCCCGATCAGAAGCAGATGGAGGAGATCGTCCGCGTCCATTTCGGCGATCTGGATCGTCGGCTCGTGACGCAGGCGCTGGCCGCCTTCTACTGGCTGCGCGAGCTGCGCGGCATCGAAAAGAAGCCGAGCACCAGCGAGCTGGTGGACTGGCTGCGGGCGCTGATCGCCGGCGGCGTGGACCCGGCGGTCATCACGCAGCAGATCCCCTTTGCAGGCGTCCTGCTCAAAAAGGACAAGGATCTGCGCACGCTGCAGCGTAACAAGAGGTAGGACATGTTCGCTTCCTTTTTCTATCTGCTGCGCTCGCGGGGCCTGAAGATCTCCCTCAACGAGTGGATGGTGCTGATGGAGGCCATGGAAAAGGGCCTGCATCAGTCCAGTCTGACCGGCTTCTATCACCTGTGCCGGACGGTCCTGATCAAGAGCGAGGCGGATTTCGACCGGTTCGACCAGGTCTTTCTGGAGTTCTTCAAAGGAGTCCCCTATGAGGGGGAGCTGCCGGAGGAGCTGCTCAACTGGCTCAACCATCCCGCCGAGGATCTCAAGCGCACGATGGAGGAGCTGCGGGACATCGGCTTCCCGGACGAGACGCTCGAGGAGCTGCTCAAGATGCTGGAGGAGCGCCTTCGGGAGCAGACCGAGGAGCACAACGGCGGCAACTACTGGGTCGGCACCCAGGGCCGATCCCCCTTCGGCAACAGCGGATGGCATCCCAACGGCATCCGGATCGGCGGAGAGAGTCACAACCGGACCGCCATGATGGTGGCTGGCGAGCGGCATTTCCGGGACTTCCGGCGTGACAACACCCTGGATACCAGGCAGTTCCAGATGGCTTTCCGGCTGCTGCGCCAGATGTCCGAGATCTCCGATACGGCGGACCGGGTGCTGGACGTGGACGGCACGATCCGGGACACCTGTGACAACGCGGGCACGCTGAAGCTCCGTTACAAAAAGGACCGGAAGAACGCCGTCAAGGTCCTGCTGCTCATGGATTCCGGCGGTTCGATGGAGTATTACGCCGATCTGTGCAGCCTGCTGTTCCAGGCGGCCGTGAAGTCGAACCATTTCAAGGAACTGCACACCTACTATTTTCACAACTGCATCTATTCCCGCGTGTATACCTCTCCGCAGCAAAGGCCCGAACAGTCCGTGTCGACCGAATGGCTGCTGCAGAACTATGACGAAAGCTACAAGGTGATCATCGTCGGCGACGCGGCGATGAATCCGTACGAGCTGCGGGAAAAGCAGTTCAACTGGGTCGACGGGAGCTACGGTCCCTCCGGAATGGACTGGCTGCGTCTGTTCCTGCGCCGCTATCCGCATATGATCTGGCTGAACCCGGAGCCTCTCCCCTCCCGGTCCGATTTCTGGTCACAGACGCACATCCAGCTTGCGAAGATCTTCTTCATGTACGATCTCACCGCTGACGGTCTGGTCCAGGGCATGAAAAAGCTGATGGTCAGCAGATAACGTATTTCAACGAAGATCCGCCGCGCCGATCCGTCATCCGCAAAGGAGGCGGCGGACTCGCGGAGGATCGCCGATACGCAGAACATGCGGCCCGACCCGGGCCGCATGTTCTGCGTATATTTGACTTTTCTCCCCCTCTGCGCTAAGATAGGCGTTTGAAGGGAGGGATCGGATTGAAGCTCAAACAGGAACAGCGGCAGCAGCTCTCGCAGCAGCAGCTTCAAAACCTGACCCTCCTGCGGATGAGCACGCTGGAGCTGCGCGAGTATATCCAGGAGCTGTCCACCTCCAATCCTCTCGTCGAGCCGGACGATCTTCCGCCGGCGCCGCAGCCCTCGGAAAAGGACAGCGCCCTGGACAGGCTGCGCTGGCTGCGGGAGAACGACCACCAGAACCAATACTTGTGGAAGGGGACCTCCGAAAACGCGGACCCTCTCGCTCTGGCCGGAAACGCCGGCGGTCTGGAGGAGACGCTGACAAAATTCATCGAGCGCCAGCTGGACCGGCGCAGTATCGACGAAACCGAAAAGAGTCTGGTTCTGTTCCTGGCCGAGTGCCTGGATCCGGACGGCTATCTGCGCGACACGCCCGAGGAGCTCGCGCTGGATATCGGCGCGGACCCCCGGCAGATGGTTCGGGCCTGGAAGACCCTGCGGGCGCTGGAGCCGGCAGGGATCGGCGCCTCCACGCTCTCCGACTGTCTCCTTCTGCAGCTGGAACGCTCAGCCGTTACGGGCATCGCCTTTGAGATCTGCCGCAGCCATATGGACGCGCTGGCCCGGCACAATTACCGTTCCATCGCCCAGAAGCTGCATGTCGCCGAGAGCGAGGTGATCACCGCGGCGGATGCGATCCGGCAGCTGGATCCGCGTCCCGGCTCGGTTTTCCAGACGCAGGAGGCGGTGGTGTATGTCCTGCCGGACGTCTACGTTGAGGAGAAGGACGGGGCGCTGTCGGTCCGTCTGTCCAGCGGAGAACAGGCTCCCTTCCATATCAACACGTTCTATCTGGATCTGCTGCGGGACACCGCGGACCCGGCCGTGAAGGAATATCTGACCGCGCGTCTGCGGCAGGCGGAGAACGTCCTCTACGCGATCCATTCCCGCACCTCCACCCTCCTCAAATGTACGGAGGTCATCGTCCGGCGGCAGAGCGGATTCTTCCTGGACGGCGCTGAGCTGCGCACGCTGCGGATGCTGGACGTCGCCGAGGAGCTTTCCGTCCACGAATCCACCGTCAGCCGCACGGTCCGCGGCAAGTATCTGCAGTGCAGCCGCGGGCTGTATCCGCTGAGCTACTTCTTCTCCGCCTCTGCTGTGAAGAATTCCCGGATCGATCTGGGAAGCGCGGCGGCAAAATCCATGCTCAAAAAGCTGATCGATTCCGAGGACAGCGCCCACCCGCTCTCGGATCAGAAGCTCTGCGAGGCCCTGGCCTCCCATGGCTGTCCGATCTCCCGCCGCACCGTGGCCAAATACCGCGGCGAGCTGAACATCCCCGGCGCCTCCGCGAGAAAGCGATGATACCGCCATAAATCAAGATCCCCTGCGTTTCGCCCGGACAGGCGGAACGCAGGGGATGCTTGTATTGTCTGTGCCGCAGTTCAGTTCTTCACGACGTAGCGCCACATGAAGGTGCGGGTGCCGGTCAGGCCCTCGGTCATCGCCGCGATCTGTTCGTTGTAGGCGTTGCCGCGCAGCTCGTCGTCCGCCAGGACCCGGCTGTAGAGCTCGCCGTCCGCCCCAACGAAATAAACCAGATGATATCCGGCATAGGCGCTGCTCTCACCGTAGACGATGTCGCAGTCGCCGGGCTGATGGTCGGCAAAGCAGAAGGCGTCGAATTCTTCCACCATCTGTCCCTTGTAGATATTCTCATAAAGGCCGCCGTTGCTGACGGAGCCCTCGTCCTCGCTGTAGGTCTCCGCCAGTCTGGCAAAGTCCTCCTCCGTGCCCGCGGTGCCGTTCCATTCATCGCGGATCTCTTCGATCTTCTTTAAGGCGGCCGCCTTTTCCTCATCGGAGTACACGCCGTCGCCGTCTTCGTCAACGGCCTTGATCAGGATGTGTCTCACGCTGACCGTGTTGTACCGGTTGTTCTCACAGCTGACGATATACACGGCGTACCAGCCGCTGTCGTTGCCGTAGGTGAACACCTTGCCGGGCTTGAGCTCCTCCTTCGTCACGGAGCCGGAGTACTGGCTGACGATGCCGGCGGGGGAATTCGTCGCCTCCGAGGCCTCGGTGTCCGTGACGTCGAGCACCGCGGCGCGGAAAGCCTCCTCATCGCCGCCGGCAGCCGCGTCGGCGATGGACTTGACCTTGCTCTCGGCGTTCTCGTCGTCAGTGAGCGCGATATACTTGTAGATATATTTCACCTGGTCGAGCGTATCGGCGTTTTCCTCATAGTATGCGTCCTTCTCCTCGTCGGTGAAGGTGTAGCCGGCTTTCAGGTCCTCCAGATAACGGGCGATGATCTGCTCCCGCGCCATATTCGCGCGGACCGTCTTCTCATTGTTGCCCGCGCCGAAGCTGGCGGCGAGATATCCGTCGGTATCATAGCCGTAGACAGAGGCATAATAGGCGTAGTTCTCGATCAGGCTGTCGATATCCGCCTGCTCCTCTTCGGTGAGCGTGTAGCCCGCATCCATGGCGGCTTTGTAATAGGCGGTGTTCTCCACCAGCGTGTTCTGCGCCACTTCTTTGAAATAGTCGTCCCAGGAGCCGCCGTCGGTGAACATGCAGTCCTGCTCGCTCAGGGGCTTTGAGGTGTCGATGAACATGGACAGATAGTTGCCGTACATCTGCGTGAACTGCATGTAGGCGCGCTGATACTGGTAGTTCACGTCGGCCACCGTGTATTTGGTGTCCCCGACCTTCAGGGCGGCGAGCCCGTTCCTGAACATGCTGGAGTTGACGAATAGGACCATCGCGATCATCAACAGCAGGACGATCCCCACCGTGATATACTTTGCGCGAGTCTTTTTTCTCTTCTTTTCTTCCTCCAGCTGGGCCAATTCCCGGGGATTGAGACGTTTTTCGTTCATAATCCTGTTCCTTTCCGGATCAATATGCCAAATGATTATACTCCCTCGCGCGACCGCTTTCAAGCCTTTTTTGCTTCGATCGAAAACAAAAAACCCGTATGGCCTGCCATACGGGTTTTTTTGTTTTATGCGATCATTTGCTGTTGAAGATCTTGAAAATGGTATCGAAGGGATCCTCGCCGTCGTCCGGCGCCGCCGTGGCCGCGGGCTGCTGGGTCTCGGCCCGCTCCCGGGCGTCGGTGAACAGGTTGGTGTCTCTGGGCTCGTCGACGGAGGACGGCACCGCGTAGGCCGTCTTCTTCTCGTCAAAGCCGGTGGCGATGACGGTGACCACGATCTCGTCGTCGAGAGAATCGTCAAAGCTCGCGCCGAAGATGATGTTGGCGTCGGGGTGCGCGGCGCTCTGCACCAGCATGGCGGCGGCCTCCACATCCTCCAGGCCCATGTCCTTCGAGCCGGTGATATTGATGAGCACGCCGCGGGCGCCGTCGATGGAGGTCTCCATCAGGGGGCTGGAAACCGCCGCGCGGGCGGCCTCCTCGGCCTTGTTCTTGCCGTCGGCCCGGCCCACGCCCATGTGGGCAAGTCCCGCGTCCTTCATCACCGCCGTCACGTCGGCAAAGTCGAGGTTGATGAAGCCGGTGCTCCTGATGAGCTCGGAGATGCTGCTGACGGCCTTGATCAGCACGTCGTCGGCAATCTCAAAGGCGTTGGCCAGCGTTACCTTCTCGGGGCTGGCGAATTTCAGCCGGTCGTTGGGGATGATGAGAAGGCTGTCGACCTTCTGCATCAGCTCGTTGATGCCGGTCTGCGCCTGGGTGGCGCGGCGCTTGCCCTCCCAGGAGAAGGGCTTGGTCACGACGCCGACGGTCAGGATGCCCGCGTCCCGGGCGGCCTCGGCCACGATCGGTGCGGCGCCCGTGCCGGTACCGCCGCCCATACCGGCGGTCAGGAACACCATGTCCGTGTTCTCCAGCGCTTCCGCAATGGCGGCGCGGCTCTCCTCGGCGGCACGCTTGCCCACATCGGGATCCGACCCGGCGCCCTGGCCGTGGGTCAGCTTTTCGCCGATCTGGATCTTCTGGCCGGCGCCGGAGACGTTGAGCGCCTGTTTATCTGTATTGACGGAAACAAAGTCCACCCCGTCGGTGCCCGAAGCGACCATGCGGTTGACCACGTTGTTGCCCGCGCCTCCGATACCGATGACCTTGATGGTGACAACATTTTCCGTTCCGTCCTTGATGATAGCCATTGAGGTACCCTCCTTCTATATATAGGGGATTCTATCCATATCAGTCATTTTATAACGATTTTTTCCATTGGTCAACATCTTTATGTCAAACACAATGGCTGAATGCAGTTTTTTGATCACATTTCATGCGCCGACTGCGCGTTTTTCAGTCCGGAGAGAAGTTCCACGCGCTGCCGCCGGCGTAATGCAGCGTGCCGGAATCGTCGGGCGCGAGCTGGCGCAGAACGTCCACGAGCAGCGCTGTCTTGTAGGCGGTGTTTTCCCTCTCGCCGAAATAGACCGTGAGGCGGCCGTCATAGTACAGGCAGGGATCCGCGGGGTCCTTGAGGTCGATCCAGGCGACCCTGTCGATCAGCCCTTCGCCGGTGAGGGCGTTGAGCAGCTCCGTGAGATAGGCCACGCGTTCGACGTTCTGCCCCTCGACGATCATCTCCTCGCCTTCCATAGTCATGATCGGCTCGATAGAACGGATCTCCGGATATCCCTGGACCTTGAGATCCGTGGTCACGCCGAGGGTCTTGCCGAAGCGGTCGATGAACCAGTATTCCTCGTCGAGCAGCATCCAGGCAGCGGGCGCGCTGCCCTCGGCCTGGATCACGATCTTGTTGGGCAGCTCGCGGCTGATGCTGACCGTCTCCATATACGGCAGGTCCGCAAAGATCATGCTGGCAGCGGAGAACCGGTCGACGAAAAACAGGTTCACGCCCTTCTCGATGCCCGAGGAGACGATGATCTCCTGGTCGGAATAATCCGAGGCGTTGATGACCTCGATCTCCGAGACGCGGAAAAACAGGCTGATCACGATGACCGCGACAAAAAACAGCATCACGAGGATCAGCGGGCCGTAGGCCGCGCTGCTCCTCTTGAGCTTGCTTTGCGGATTGTAAATGCTCTCGTCCATTGTATCTCCTATGTTGAACGGTTCACTCGAACCAGACGTCGGCTCCCAGCGAACGCAGGCGTACATCCAGGTCCTCGTAGCCGCGCAGGATGTGTCCGGGATCGTTGATGCGTGTCTCCCCTTCCGCGCCCAGCGCCGCCGCCACCAGCGCCGCGCCGCCGCGCAGATCCGGACTCGTGAGTCCGGCGCCGGTCAGGCGCTCCACGCCGTTGACCATGGCCAGCGGTCCGCGCAGGGAGATATCCGCGCCGAGCTTCGTCATCTCCTCCGCGTGACGGAACCGGCTTTCAAAGATGTTTTCGATGAAGACGGCGCTCCCGCGGCTGCGCAGACCGGCCGCCATCAGCAGCGGCGCCGCGTCCGTCGGAAAACCGGGATACGGTCTTGTGACTACGGCGCCGGGACTGCCCGGCCTGCCGTAAGAGGCGATATGTATGACGTCGTGTCCGGCGGCGACGGCGCAGCCCATTTTCCCCAGGGCGGCGAGCACGGGAGAGAGGTGCTCCGGCGCCGCGCCGGTGAGCTCGATCTCGCCGCCGGCGCACACCGCGCAGCACAGCCAGGTCGCCGCGGCGATCCTGTCCGGCGGGACGCGCAGGCCCGCCTGCCGCCGAGGAGAAAAGCCCGTGATGCATATCACCGGCGAGCCCGCGCCGGACACCTGCGCGCCCAGCGCGCACAGGTATTCCTGCAGCGTCCCGATCTCCGGCTCCCGGGCCGCGTTGTAGATGACGGTCGTGCCCTCGGCCGCACAGGCGGCGATCATGGCGTTCTCCGTGGCACCGACGCTGGGCAGGGCAAGCGGGATCTCCGCGCCGCGCAGATGCGCCGCCCGGCATACGATGGCGTCCTCCTCTTCCCGGATCTCGGCGCCCAGCAGCCGCAGGGCGTGCAGATGCAGGTCGATGGGCCGTTTTCCCAGCTCACAGCCGCCGGGAACGGAGACCTGCGCCTGTCCGAACCTGGCCAGCATGGGTCCGAGAAAGATCACCGAGGAGCGCATTTTGTGCATGAGCTCCCGCGGGATATCGCAGCGGTCCGGCGCGGTCGTGTCGATGGTGAGCGTGTCGTCCCGGCGGGCGGCGCGGCAGCCCAGATGGCGCAGGATATCCGCGGCGGCCTCCACGTCGCTCAGATGCGGGCAGTTGATCAGTTCGGTCTCGTTCGGACACAGCAGCGAGGCTGCGATCACAGGCAGCACGGCGTTCTTGGAGCCCTGGACGCGGACGCTGCCGCGCAGAGGCCTTCCGCCGGTCACGTGCCAAATACTCATTGTCCTTCCTCCGCCCTGTATGGATTCGAACCATACTATGGCAGAAGGATGGCATCGGTTACTTCTCCGCCAGAGAGAGCACGATCGAGGTGATCTCATCCACGGCGTCCGCCGCCGACAGGGCGCGCAGGCTGTCGGCCATGACGTCCAGCCTCGGGCGGTCGTTGAGCAGCGCCGTGATCGTACGCAGCATGTTCTCGGGCGTGGCCTCGCTCTCGAGGAGCACCTCGGCGCCGCCGGCGTGCTCGAGCACGCGGGCGTTGGCCTCCTGATGGTTGTGCACCACGTTGGGCGACGGCACCAGCACCGCCGGGGTGCCCAGGGCGGTCAGCTCCGCCAGCGTGGAGGCGCCGCTGCGGCACAGCACCAGATCCGCCGCCGCCATCAGACGGGGCATGTCGTATATATAGTCTCTCACTTCAAAGCCGGCCTCGTCCCAGTTCTCGAGGCCCAGGGAGTCGCTCATATAGGCGCTCATGCTGCGGATACCGCGCTTTCCGGCGGAGTGGATCAGCCGGAAGGGCCGGTCCTTCATGGCCAGCGCGATCATATCCGCGACCTTCAGGTTCATCTCCGTGGCGCCGAGACTGCCCCACACGGACAGCACAAGCGGCACGTTTTCGGGGATCCCCAGCTCCTGCCGGGCGCGCAGCCTGTCGCCGCGCATGAAATCCAGGCGTACCGGGGTGCCGGTCACCCGGACCTTGGAGGGATCCCTGTAATTGTTCCGCGCCTCCTCGAAGCCGACCATGATGCGGTCCGTTCCGCGCTCGAGGAGCTTCGTGGTCAGTCCGGGCTGGGCGTTGCTCTCGTGGACCGCGGTGGGGATGCCCATGCGCGAGGCCGTGTGCAGCACCGGGAAGCAGACATATCCGCCGGTGCCGACGACCACGTCCGGTCTGAAATCGCGGATGATCCTCCGGCAGGCGAGCAGCGACACCGCCAGCCCGCGCAGGGCGCCCAGATTGTGGCCCACGCCCTCGGGCGTCAGACTGCGGCTCAGATTGGACATGGGGATCGTAACGATGTCGTAGCCCTCGCGGGGAACGAGCTCCGTCTCCATTTTATCCTCGGCGCCGATGAACAATATCCGGCTGTCGGGCATGAGCTCCCGGATCCGTCCGGCCACGCCGATGGCCGGATTTATGTGGCCCGCGGTCCCGCCGCAGGCAAAGAGAAAGTTCATTTCTCAGACCTCATCGTCACTTTTTTCGGATCGGAGACGGCCCCTCCGTCTCCGCGAACGGGATCTCCCGGGAAAGGCTGAGCACGATGCCCGCCTCGGCCATCTGGATCAGCAGCGCCGTGCCGCCGTAGCTGAAAAACGGAAGGGATATCCCGGTGCATGGCACCAGGTTCGTGCAGACGGCCGCGTTGAGCACCACCTGCAGAGCCAGCATGGTGGTGATGCCGCCGCCGACCAGAAAGGAAAACCGGTCCGGCGCGTGCATGCACAGCCAGTATCCGCGCAGGATCAGCAGCGCGAACAGCACCAGGATCAGCGACGCGCCGATAAAACCAAGCTCCTCGCAGACCACGGAAAAGATGAAATCGTTGTGCTCCTCGGGCAGATAGAGATATTTCTGGCGGCTCTGACCCAGACCGAGTCCGGTCAGTCCGCCGGAGCCGATGGCGTAAAGCGACTGGACGATCTGCCAGCCGTCGCCGGTCAGGTCGGAGAAGGGGTCCCGAAAGGAATTGACCCTCTCGGCCACATAGGGCACCAGCGCCACGGCCAGCACGCCGCCGACGCCAAGGAGCCCGGCGCCTCCGATGAACCAGCCCAGAGCGGCGCCGCCCAGGAAAAGCATCGACGCGCCGATCATGAGAATGATGATCGTCGCGGAGAAATGCGGCTCCATCACCAGCAGCGCGGCGACCGCCGAGAGCACCAGCGCGAAGGGCGCGATCCCGTATCGGAAGGTCCGCATCCGGTCTTTATATTTACATATCAGCGCCGAAAAGTAAAGGATAATTGCGATTTTTGTTATTTCTGACGGCTGGAATGTGGTGAAGCCGAGATTGATCCAGCGCCGGGCGCCGTTGACCACGCTGCCCACGGCGAGCACTGCCGCGAGGCTCCCCAGGGACAGCGCCATCACCGGCCCGGCCAGACGCCGCCAGACCCTCATCGGCACACGGGAGCACAGCGCCATCACGCCGACTCCCGCCAGCGCGAACACCGCCTGCCGCGAGAAATAGTAGACGGGATCGTGCCCCGTCTCACCCTGTATGTCGTAATAGGCGCTGGCAAAGCTGGCCGAGAGCACCGTCACCACCCCGATAGCCAGCAGAAGCAGCGTAAGCAGCGCAAACGGCAGATCCGCAGCATGCCGCTTCTCCGCCGTTTGCATCTGCCCCGTACTGGGGCGGTCATATTTGTTCTTCAAGATCTTCCTCCGAAGGATCCTCTCAAAAGCTCAGAAGGAATAGCGTCCCGTGACGCCGAGGAGCGATACCACGGCCATTACCAGCGTGATGCCGGTGAACAGGACGAAGATCTGTGTCTCTTTCCATTTGTGGCCCAGCCAGCCGCCCATCTCCAGATGGTGATGGAAGGGGGCCATTTTGAATACCCGTCTGCCGTGGGTCAGCTTGAAGTAAACTACCTGGATGATATCCGAAAGCGTCTCTATGATGGGCATGATGCACAGCGGCACCAGCAGCAGCGGCACGTCCAGCGCGAAGGCCAGCCCGGCGATGCAGCCGCCCAGGAACAGCGAGCCCGTGTCGCCCATGAACACCCGCGCCGGGTGGAAGTTGTAAACGAGGAAGCCCAGCAGCGCGCCGGTGAGTCCGGCGGCAAAAATCCCCTGGGCGAAGAACTCCTCGCCCCAGCAGAAGACGATGGCCGTGAAGCACAGGAAGATCGGGATGCAGGTCCCGGAGGCCAGCCCGTCCACGCCGTCGGTGATGTTCACCGCGTTGACCGTGCCGACGATCACAAAGGCCGCAAAGATGAAGTAGAGCGGCTCGGAGATCGGCACGTAGGTGTTCCAGAAGGGCAGGTACAGGTTCGGGCTCAGATAGCCGTTGAGCCGCAGCAGCAGCAAAAACGCCGTCGCGGCCAGGAGCTGGAGCAGGAATTTCATTTTGGCGCTCAGGCCGGTGTTTTCGTGGTGCCGCAGCTTTTCATAGTCGTCGAGGAACCCGATGCCGCCGAACACCGTCCCGAAGATCAGGATGAACACATGCGCCCACTCGCCCTGCCGCAGACAGGACAGCCCGACGGAAAAGCACACCGTCGTCTCGGCGACGATGAACATGATCCCGCCCATCGTGGGCGTCCCGGCCTTGCTGCTGTGCCAGTCCACATATTGCTTGATCGACTGTCCCGCCTTGATCTTGCGCAGCCATGGGACCAGGAACGCGCCGACGAGCGCGGACACGCCGAATCCCACGATCAGCGCGAGGATTAGTCTGGATGTCATTTTCTCTCTTCCCTTTCCCGCAGGATCTCGGCTACGATCTCCCGTTCGTCCATATGGATCTTCTGATGCCCGATGATCTGATAGTCCTCATGGCCTTGGCCGCACAGAAGGATGAGATCGCCGGGGCGGTGGTCCTCGATGGCATGGCGGATCGCCTCTCTCCGGTCGCAGATCACCGTATAGGGCGTCCCGACGCCCTGTACACCGGGGAGGATGTCTTCGATGATGGCCATGGGATCCTCGGTGCGCGGGTTGTCGCTGGTGACGATGACGTAGTCGGCCAGCTCCGCGGAGATGCGGCCCATGATCGGGCGCTTGGTCCGGTCCCGGTCGCCGCCGCAGCCGAAGAGCATCACCAGCCGCCCCGAGGCGACGGGACGCAGCGTCCGCAGCACGTTCTCGACGGCGTCCGGCGTGACGGCGTAATCGATATAGATGCTGTAGTCCCCGTCGGTGGGGACGGGCTCGACACGGCCCTTGGCGCCGCTGCATTCCGGCAGCGCCCCGGCGGCGTCCCGCAGCGGTATGCCGGCCATGCGCGCGCAGGCGAGAGCCGCCAGGGCGTTGTACACGGAGAACTGTCCCGGCGCGTTCAGATGCGTGCGCACGAGCTCGCTGCCCTCCAGAGCGCAGAAGCGCACCTCGCTCTCCGTAAGGCGGATATCGCGGGCCGTCAGATCGGCCGCGTCGCTGCACGCTGAGAAAGTATACACCGGCGCCGGCGCTTTGTCCATGACAATCTGAAACCAGCCGTCGTCAAGGTTACCGGCGGCGTGTTCACACATGGCAAACAGCAGGGATTTGGCCCTGGCGTACTCCTCCATGGTCCCGTGAAAATCCAGATGGTCCTGGGTGAGATTGGTGAAAAGCCCGGCGAAGAACCGCGTGCCCGCCACCCGGTGGAGCGCCAGGGAGTGACTGGACACCTCCATGACGCAGTAGCCGCAGCCCGCGTCAGCCATGGCGCGGAACAGCGCCTGCAGGTCGTTGGATTCCGGCGTGGTGTACTCGGTGTGGAAAACCGCGTTCCCGATCATGTTCTGGATGCTGCCCACCAGTCCGACTTTGGCGCCGAGGCATTTTTCCAGCAGCTGCTTGACCAGGATCGTCGTCGTCGTTTTGCCGTTGGTGCCGGTAACGCCGATGACCTTCATCTCCCGGCTGGGATGGCGGTAGAAGGCGCAGGAGGCCAGCGCCAGAGCGAGCCGGCTGTCGTCCGTGAGAATATACGGCACGTCGATCTCCGGGGGCGTCTGGCAGAGGACGGCGGCGCAGCCCTTTTCCGCGGCGGCGGGGATGAAACGGTGTCCGTCGGCCTGAAATCCCGGCACGGCCACGAACAGATCCCCCGGCCTGACGCGCCGGGAATCGCACTCCACGCCGCCGATCTCGGTATCCGGATCGGCGCAAAGGGCCTTGACCTCGATCTGGGCTGTGATTTCTCTGAGTTTCATACCGTTTCTCCGTCAGTATATCCCGTAGGATTCATTGTCATCGTTCACAAGCGTCACGACGGCCGTATCACCGCGCCCGAGGGCCGTGCCGGCGGGGATGCTCTGAAAGGCCACGCGCACCGTGTCGGAATCGGCCAGGATGGTCCCGTCGGAACACACGAACAGGGCGCGCTCGCCCATGCGGTCCCGTGCCTGCGCATAGGTCAGGCCCGTCAGCTCCGGCATGGTCACGGTGTCCTCGCCCGGCGCCGTCCCGGCGTAGAGGATCACCGCCGATCCCGCCGCCACCGCCGTCCCGGCGCCGGGGAGCTGGTCGGTGACCGTGTCGCCTTCACCGACGATGCGGACGTTCAGCCCCGCATCCTTGAGCGTCTTTTTCGCCCCGGTCAGGGTCATTCCCGTCACTTCCGGCACCGGCCGGTCGAGATACCGGCTCTCCGCGGCGGTGTAGCGCGGCTCCACGCCCAGGCAGGGCAGCACGTCCGCCATGATCTTCCCCACCACCGGCGCGGCCATCTGCCCGCCGGAAATGTATATGCCTGTGGAGGCGGAGGGTGTATCCATCAGCACCAGACAGATGACCCGCGGGTCGTCCGCCGGCGCGTAGCCGATAAAGGAGACGATGTATTCCTTGCTGCCCCCGGCGGCGTCCCGGGCGACCTTTTCCGACGTGCCTGTTTTCCCGGCCACCCGGTATCCGGCCACGTAGGCGTTTTTGCCGGTGCCCTGGGTGGTGTCGCAGACTACCTGCTCGAGGATGGCGTTCACCTGTCGGCTCGTAGCCTCGCTGATGACCTGGCGCAGCACCTGCGGCTCCGTGCGCGAGAGGAGTGCCCCGTCGGCGTCCGTGATCCGGTCCACCACATAAGGCTGCATCAGGTATCCGCCGTTGCAGCAGGCGCTGACCGCCGTGATCATCTGCAAAGGCGTGATGTTGAAGGTCTGGCCGAAGGAGGCCGCGGCCAGCTGGGAGAAGTTTTCCGGGTTGCAGAAAACGTTCCGGCTCCACCAGATGCTGCCGCTCTCGCCCGGCAGGGGGATCCCCGTGCGGCCGGTCAGCGACGCGTCGGGATCCTCGGAGGCGCGGAAGAACCCGAAATCCTCGCAGTATCGGTAAAAGGTCTCCTCGCCCACGCGAAGGCCGATGGAAGCGAAGGCCACGTTGCAGGAATGCTGCACGGCCTGGGTCAGCGTCTGCGGACCGTGACCGGCGTGCTTCCAGCAGTTGAGCGGTTTTCCGCGGCCCTGCACGCTCATGCTGCCGCCGCAGAAGAAGGAGCTGCCCGGATTGACGAGTCCTTCCTCCAGCGCCATGGCGAGCGTGATGATCTTGAAGGTCGAGCCGGGCTCGTAGGTATCGGAGATGGCCTTGTTGCGCCACTGGGCCTGCTGGGCCGCCGCGAGACGCTGCGCCGCCTCGTCCTCGTCGGTCATGGCGCCGATCTCGGCGCGGACGTCCTCGGAGACCTCCTGGTAGCGGTTGAGATCGAAGTCTCCGAGAGAGGCCATGGCCAGGATCGCGCCGGTCCGCGGGTCCATCAGGATCCCCGCCGCGCCGTTTTGCACGTCGTAGTCCCTGACGGCCTGCCGGAGCTGCTTTTCCAGAAAGTACTGCAGGTCGGCGTCGATGGTGAGGTAGACGCTGTTCCCGTTCTCGGCGTCCACATAGTCCTCGTAGCTCGACAGCAGCAGATCCGTCCCGATGGAGTTTTTCAGACGCAGGATGCTCCCGTCGGTGCCGGTGAGCTCGTCGTTGTATGTATATTCCACCCCGGCGAGGCCCGTGTTGTCCACGCCCACGAAGCCGATCAGGTGGGCGGCAAGGTTGGAATAGGGATAGTACCTCTTGGTGTCCGGTTCGAGCTTCACGCCCTGCAGATCGTACCGGGCCTTGAAGGCGCGGACCTCGGCGGCCCTGTCCCGGTCGATCTGCCGCGCCACGGTCTTGTACCAGGAGCGCCTGTCGCCGGCCATACCGAGGATCCGTTCCCGGTCCTTGCCGAGGATGCCGGAGAGCCCCGAGGCGATCAGCTCCGGGTCCTCCCCGTTCATGGCGATCTCCGCCGGGGAGAGATACACCGTGAAGGTGGTGGCGCTGATGGCCAGCACCCTGCCGTTGACGTCATAGATCGTGCCGCGGCCCGCCGTGATCGCCGTGCGCCGGAGCTGCTGGCGCAGGGCGGCGCCCTCGAGCTCGTCGTGGCGGAGGATCTGCAGCCGGAACAGCTGGGCGATCAGGACGGTAAAGGCAAGGATGCCGCACACTGCCGATAGAAACAGTGCGCGGCGGATCATCGAACGATTGGGTGTGCTGTCGGTCTGCGCCATGGGGGATCCTCCGTGCTTTGATGCGTTTAGTGCATCATACTACGGAGTCAATGAAAAGATACCCCAAGTCCGTCGATAAACGAAAGCCAGTAGTGGCGCATCTCGCGGCCGCGCCGGACGCTGAGCACCGTGGCGACGTCCTCGGCGTTCCCGTCGGGACGGACGGTCTTTGCGCCGCGCCGAAGGGCGGCCGTTTCAAAGGAGGCGTTCGCCTCGTAAACGCGGGTCTGCTGCAGCTCTGCCAGGAGCAGATTCTGTTCCTCGCGCAGCTCGGCGGCGGTCTCCGCTGCGGCTACGGTCTGCTCGTTGCAGTCCACGAGCCTGGCCTGTCCCAGCAGCGAGGCCACCAGCAGCAGCATCGCGGCCAGCGCCCCCAGGGACAGCGTACGGATCCGGCGGCGGCGGACGGCGGGATCCCGGCGGTTCTCCTCCGCGAAGTCCCGGCGGAGCTCCTCAGGGTCCCATTCCCTGCCGGCGAAGCGGCCGGCGATCAGCGGCAGCTCCCGGGTGGGCTCGTCGATATCATACAAACGCGGCTCTTCCGCTCCGGTCAGGTCCCCGAAGCTGAATACGGCCGTTTTTTCCAGCATAGTATCGGCAGACATCGTGATCTTTCCCTTCTCAGATCCGCTGTGCGACCCGCAGTCTCGCGCTGCGCGAGCGCGGATTCGCTCTCAGTTCCTCTTCTCCGGCCGTGATGGGCCGGCACACGGTCTCCATCGTTTTTTCAAAGCCGCAGACGCATACCGGAAAATCCTTCGGACACGTGCAGCCGTTTTCTCTCTCCCGGATCGACGTTTTGACGATCCTGTCCTCCAGCGAGTGGAAGCTGATAACGCACAGCCGTCCCCCCGGCCGGAGCCGGTCCATGGCCGTGAGCAGGGCCTCCCGTTCGGCCTCCAGCTCGTCGTTGACCGCGATGCGTATGGCCTGGAAGCTCCGCTTGGCCGGATGCTGCTTCTCCCGCAGCGCCGCGGCGGGCATCGCGCTTTTGATGACGTCCACCAGCTCCAGCGTGGTGGCGATCGGTCTGCATTCCCTCTCCGAGACGATCCGTCTGGCGATGCGTCCGGCGTAGCGTTCCTCGCCGTAATCCCGCAGGATCCGCGTCAGCTCGCCTTCGCTCCAACGGTTGACGACCTCGCCTGCCGTCAGGGACTCGCTGCGGTCCATGCGCATGTCCAGCGGCGCGTCCGCCATGTAGGAAAAGCCCCGCTCTCCCTCGTCGAGCTGCGGCGAGGACACACCCAGGTCCAGCAGGATCCCGTCCACCGCGTCGATGCCGAGGCCGTCAAGGATGTCGCCCAGGTGACGGAAATTGTCGTGGACGAAGGTGATCCGGTCGCTCCAGGCGGCCAGCCGCTCCTTCGAGCGCTCGATGGCCGTCTCGTCCCGGTCGATGGCGATGAGCCTGCCGGTGGACAGCCGTTTGACGATCTCCTGTGAGTGGCCTCCCAGCCCCAGCGTGCCGTCCACGTAGATGCCGTCCGGCCGGATGTTCAGGTTTTCGATGCACTCCTCCAGCAGGACGCTTTTATGCCCGGCCATCTCAGAATTCCAGCTCTTCCATGACGGCGGCGATGTTCTCGGGCGTCATTTCGATGGCGTGCTGCTCGGCCCACTTCGCGCTGTCCCAGAGCTCCGCGTGGTTGTTGCAGCCGACCACGGTAACGCTCTTTTCCAGTCCGGCGTACTCGCGCAGATTCTGCGGCAGAAGGATCCTCCCCTGCCCGTCCACCTCGCAGCGGGCCGCGAAAGCGAACAGCGGGCGCATCTTGCGCTGCTTGACAAAGGGCATCGCGTCCACCTTGTCGGAGAACTTCTGCCAGTTCTCTGCGGAATAGGCGCTCAGGCAGCGGTCCATCGACAGCGTGACGTAAAAGACGCTCCCCAGCTCGTCCCGCAGACGGGATGGGATGGCCAGCCGCCCCTTGGCGTCAAGCGTGTGCTCAAATTCACCTGTCACGGGCTCCGGCCCCCTTTCATGGGATTTGCAAGGCAAATATGACACTTTACCCCACTTCACCCCACCATGTACCCACATTATATGAGGTCGACATAAAAAAAGCAAGAGGAAATTTGCGTCCCGATCCACGGCTTTTCAAAGGGCTCCGGGGACAAAAAAGCAATATCTTGTGGTCGGTCATCGAATCCTGCCGGATCATGCGCGATATATGGTAAAGCGCGGATCTGCGGTCAAAATGGTTACTTTTTATTACAACTGTCGTTTTTTCGCGCTTTTTCGTTTTGAGGACGCATGCAGTTCCGGTCTGTCCGGTGATTTGTGTTATCGTTTAAAAATCCGGTTGTAATTATGATCCAAAATCTGATATTATCTGTTCGGGGATGCCGCGCCGTACACAACGACCGGACCGCCGCATGGGGATCATATGGACATTTTTCCGTATCCATTGTATAATGTGATCCGCAAAGCACCGCTCTGCCCCGGGATCGGGGCGGCGGCACTTATCGACAGGATGTGTTTTTTACGATGAAGCTGTCTGTTTACGCTGTTCTTCTGGCGCTGGGCTCTTATCTGCTCGGATCTGTCAGCGCATCGATCGTGATATCCAACACACGCTTCGGCAGTGATATCAGAAAATACGGCAGCGGCAACGCCGGGGCCACCAACATGGCGCGGACCTACGGTCTGGGCGAGGGCGTCATCACGCTGATCGCCGATTTCCTCAAGGCGCTGATCGCCACCCAGGCGGGGTCCTGGCTGCTGGGAGAGACGGGCATCGTCATCGGCGGCCTGGCCAGTCTGCTCGGGCACTGCTTCCCGATCTTTTACAGATTCAAAGGCGGCAAGGGCGTCTCGGTGGGCGCCGCCATTGCCCTGGCGGTGCACTGGAAAGTCCTGCTGGTGATCGCCGCGGTGTTTTTCATTGTGGCGCTGCTCACAAAAAAGGTCTCTGCCGGATCCGTCTGCGCCGCGGTCTCGCTGATCGTCGTTGTATTTCTCCTTGACGTCACCGCCCCGCTGCGGTTCATGTCGGTGGTCACCGCCCTGCTCGTGATCTTCCAGCACCGCCAGAACATCCGGCGGCTGCTCAACGGCACGGAACCGGATTTCAAGGCGAAACAGAACAGGCGCGGATGAAGCCGGATAACGTTTTTACACAAAGAGGACGCGGTCATAACTGACCGCGTCCTCTTTATATTTGTTCGATTCAGGTCCTTGCGTAGGGATCGGCGTCTGGGTCGCTGTTCCAGCAGTATTCGGTGACACGTTCGATATACCGGGCCTTTTCCTCGCCGAAACGGTCCCGGAGGAACCCCAGGGCCATGTCGATCCCGGCAGACACGCCCGAGGCCGTATAGTATTTCCCGTCGGCGACCCAGCGGGCGGCGCTCTGCCAGAGCACCCTGTCCGAGCAGCTCCTCACCCAATCGAAAGCCATTTTGTTCGACGTGGCGCGTCTCCCGTCCAGCAGTCCGGTCCTGGCCAGCAGGGCCGAGCCCGTGCAGACGGTGAGCACATATTCCGCCCTCTCCGCCTGCGATTTCAGGCGGGAGAGGAACGCCTCATCCTTTACCAGGGGACGCGTCCCCATGCCGCCGGGGATCAGCAGGACCGCCTCGGGATCCGTCTCCGCCAGCGGGACGGTGTCCACGGTGAAGCCGTGGGCGCTGCGCACCGGCCCGCCCTCCGCGGAGCAGCAGACGATGGCGTTTTTTCCCATGTCGGAGAGCATCTCCGCCGGACCGAAGGCGTCCAGCGTTTCAAAGCGGTCAAACAGCAGAAGATCGACCGTCATGTCACTGTCCGAGGAGGTCGATATCCTCCACATCGTTGAGCGTCACATCGGAGCGGCCCACGGGCTCAGGAGCGGAGACGGCCTTGAACTGGCTGCGGGCCGTGCGCACGCTCTCGAGCGCGGCCGCCACGGTCTCCTCGGTCTGGCGCAGGGCGTCGTCGAGGTAATTGCTGGCAACGCGCCGCAGCTCGCGGGATTTCTCCTCCGCGTTTCGGACGGTCTCCTCCGCCCGCTGCTGCGCCGCGCGCAGGACGCTCTGCTGGTCGATGAGCTGCCGGGCCTCTTCCTCCGCGGTGCGGCGGATCGTGTCCGCCTCCTGCTTGGCGCTGCCGACGAATTCATCCCGGGCGTTCACCAGCCGCCGGGCTTCGCTCAGCTCCAGCGGGAGCACCGCCTTGAGGTCGTCGAGAAGCCCCAGGGCCTTGTCGCGCTCCACGATGCATTTGTCGTTGCCCAGAGGCACGCCCCAGGCTTCGGCGATCATGGCGTAGAGCATGTCAATGATCTGCAGCACCTGATTTTCCATCACTTTATCCTCCTGTCGATCTTCTCCTGCAAATCCGCCAGTATCTCCGCGGGCATGAACTGGGAGATGTCGCCGCCGAAGTAGGCGATCTCCTTCACGCCGCTGGAGCTGAGGTATGTATACTTCTCATCGGAGGCAAGGAAAACGGTCTCCACCCGGGGATCGAGCTTTTTGTTGGTCAGCGCCATCATGAACTCGTACTCGAAGTCGGACACCGCCCGCAGTCCCCGGACCACGACGGGGTTTTCATATCTGGCGGCATACTCCACCAGCAGCCCGTTCCAGGAGTCGACCTCCACATTCGGCAGATGGGCCGTCACCCGGCGCACGTAATCGATCCGCTCCTCCAGCGTGAGGAGCGTTTTCTTGTTGGCGTTGGCCACCACGCATACCACGACGCGCTCAAAGAGCTTTGAAGCGCGGGTGATCACGTCCACATGTCCCAGCGTGATGGGATCAAAGCTGCCCGGACATATCGCTGTCTGCATGTTCACGTCCCCCTTGTGATGACTGTGAGTTTTATTTTTCCGTAGCGGTAGACCCGCGCGGCGCCGTACTCCGGGCCGATTTCCGGCAGTACCGATTCCCGTCGGGATTCAACGACCATTATACCACCCTTTGAAAGGATGTCAAACGCTTTGACCGCCTCCACGGCTTCCGCCGCCAGGCCGGAATCATAGGGCGGGTCGATGAAAATGAGGTCAAAGCCCTCACGGCGGCGGAGGAAGGAGAGCGCATCGCTCTGCTCCGTCCGGCCGGTCAAGCCGCAGCGGCGGAGGTTCTCCCGCACCAGACGCAGGGACTCCCGGGAGCTGTCCACGAACACGCACTCCCGCGCTCCCCGGGACAGGGCCTCGATGCCCAGCTGACCGGTGCCGGCGAAAAGGTCGAGGACCTTTCGCCCCTCGATATCGAACTGGACGATGTTGAACAGCGCCTCCTTGACCTGATCTGTGGTGGGCCGGACGTCGTTCCCGGCGGGCTCCAGCAGACGCCGCCCGCGGCAGCTCCCCGATATCACTCTCATGTTTGCTCCTCCTCCGGGTGGAAGTGCCCGTACACCGCCGCGGCGGTGTTCTTCGGCACGGCAAGACAAAGTTCCTCCAGGGACGCGGCCCTGACGGCCCTGACGGTGCCGAAATGCTTCAGCAGATCATTGCGTCGCTTCTCCCCCACCCCCGGGATCCTGTCCAGCGAAGAGCCGGACACGCTGTCGCGCAGCGAGCGGTGGTACTCGATGGCAAAGCGGTGGGTCTCCTCCTGGATGCGTCCCACCAGGGCGAAGGCGGCGGGATTGGACTGTATGCCGATCTCCTGTCCCTCGGGCGTGATCAGGGCGCGGGTCCGGTGGCGGTCATCCTTGACCATGCCGTAGACCGGCACCGTCAGTCCCAGCTCCTCCAGGGCGGCGCATGCCGCCGACGCCTGTCCGGCGCCGCCGTCGATGAAAAGCACGTCCGGCATTTCGGTGAATTTCTCGTCGCCCTCCTGCAGACGCCGGAACCGGCGGGAAATGACCTCGCGCATGGAGCCGAAGTCGTTCTGTCCCTCGGTTTCCTTCATGCGGAATTTGCGGTAGTCCCGCTTGAGCGGCTTTCCGTTGATGTGGACGGTCATGGACGCCACGATGCCCGTGTCGCCGGTGTTGGAGATATCGAAGGCTTCGATGCGCCGGGGAAAAGCGGCCATGCCCAGCGCCTCCTGCAGCCACAGGAGCGTCTTGCTCTGTCTCTGCTCATAGGTGGTCGCGCGCAGGATCTCCTCCCGCGCGTTGACGGCGGCTTTTTCCGCGAACCGCGCCCGGTCTCCCCGCCGGGGGACCTCAAGCGAGACACGGTGTCCCGCCAGCTCCGTGAGCCAGCGCTCCATGTCCTCTCTGTCCTCCAGCTCAAAGGGCAGGAGGATCGACTTCGGCCAGGCGGAGCGGTTGGCATAGAACTGCCGCAGCAGCGCGGAAAGCGCCTCGCTGTCCGTCTCGGTGGGGTCCTCGAAAAGTGAGAAATCCTTTCCGGACAGGTCCCCGTCGGTGTAATGGAGCACGGAAAAGCAGCTTTTGGCGCCGCGCTGGAAGCCGATCGCATCGGTATCCGCCCGGGCGGCGGCGAGGACCCTTTGCCGGTTTTCCAGCCCGGAAAGGGCCCGGATCCGGTCCCGCAGGCGTGCGGCCTCCTCAAAGCGCAGCTCCTCGGCGGCCTGCTCCATCTCCTCCGTCAGCTTCTGGGCAAGCTGGGTGGTCTTCCCCTCGAGCACCATCACCGCGCTGTCCACGGTGCGGCGATATTCCTCCCCGTCCGGCTCGCCGCGGCACCAGCCCCGGCACGCGCCCATCTGGAACTGCAGACACGGCCGTTCCCTGCCGATATCCCGCGGGAAGCGGCGGCTGCAGGTAGGCAGCCCGAGTGCCTTGCAGACCGTGTCGATGATCGCCTTGGAGGCCGCGCGTCCCCCGTAGGGGCCGAAATACCGCGCGCCGTCGCGGGCCACGCGGTTGGAGAGCGTGAAGCGCGGATACTCCTCCGCGGAGTCCAGACGCAGGAACGGGTATCCCTTGTCGTCCTTGAGCAGGATATTGTAACGGGGGCGGTGGCGCTTGATCAGCGAGTTTTCCAGCACCAGCGCCTCGAATTCGGATTCGGCGATGATGACGTTGAAATCGTCGACCTTCGCGGCCATCGCCGCGACCTTCGGCAGATGGTCGCCGCGGAAATAGCTGGTGACACGGTTCTTGAGCGCCTTGGCCTTGCCGACGTAGATCACCTCGCCGGAGGCGTCGAGCATGATATACACCCCCGGCAGCAGCGGCAGCCGGTTGGCTTTTTCCCGCAGTTCTTCGAGCTTCGTCAAGTTCTTTCAGCCTCCGTTTCCGGCTTTGCGGCGCGTCGGGCGGGCAGCACGCTCCAGAGCGTCACCGTGGCGATGACCACGGCGCCGCCCAGCAGCGCGAAGAGACCGGGCTTCTCTCCGTAGAAGAGCAGCACCCACAGCGGATTGAGCAGCGGTTCCAGCGCGCCCAGCAGGCAGCAGGCCAGCGGCGTGCATTTTCCCGCGGCCAGCGAGTAGAGGATGTAGGGGATCCCGAGCTGGAAGATCCCCAGGATCAGGATGATGAACACGGGCCGGGCGGACAGCGCCGGCGGCGTGAGGAACCAGAAGGGCATCCCCGCCAGCACACAGAAGATCTCGCCGATCAGGACCGAGCTGAGCCGCTCCGTCTCCGTGACCTCCCCCATGAACATATACATCGCGCCCATGGAGACGCCCGCGCCCACGGCAACCAGATTGCCGAGCATCTTTCCCGCGTCGAACTGTCCCAGGAAAAACAGGGAGATCCCCAGCAGCGTGAGCGTCACCGCCGTCACGTCCGCGCGGGAAAAGCGCCGGTGATAAAAGGCGGCGGAAAACAGCATGAGGAACACCGGGGCCGTGTACTGCAGCACGATGGCGTTGGCCGCGGTGGTGAGCTTGTTGGCCACCACGAACAGCAGGCAGGTCATGCCCTTGGCAAGGCCCGTGCTCAGCGTACGGCGGCTCACGGACAGGGGCATCCCCCGAAAACGTATGAAAAGCCATACCACGCACCCGGCGATCAGCGCCCGCACGGAGGCGATGACCATCGGGTTCCAGGGGATATATTTGAACAGAATCCCCGCCATACTCCACAGTACGGCGCAGGCAAGCATTTCCGCGGCGCCGGTCTTTTCCCCGCTCATGGCTCCCTCTCTCCCGGTGATGATAGATAAAGGGCGTGTTCTGCAGATGAACACGCCCTCTTTTCCTTCTGGATTCTTTTACTCCGCAAAATCGGAGGCGATCAGCGCGCTGAGCGCCGTGACCGCTTCTTCTTCGTCAGAGCCGTCAGCAATAATGGTGATGGCCGTGCCCTTCACGATGCCCAGGGAAAGCACGCCCAGCAGAGACTTGGCGTTGACGCGCCGGTCGTCCTTCTCGACCCAGATGCTGGCCTTGTATTCGTTGGCTTTCTGGATGAAGAAGGTGGCGGGTCTGGCATGCAGGCCGACCTGATTGCTGATTACAACTTCCTTACTGATCATAATCGTCGCTCCTACTCCGAGTAATGGTCCGCAAAGGGAAATTACAATGTTGTTTCTGTTTCACATTTTAACAAAGCAACTTGTCAGCGTCAACCGTTTTTTCCGGATTTGGAACTTTGCACAGCAGGGTTTTTGGCGCAAATACGGGGTTTATTTCAATTCCACAACGGTCACGCCCG
>JAFXYJ010000021.1 GCA_017541825.1 Oscillospiraceae bacterium
GCGCCGACGGCCACGCCGACCCCCGCGGGGCCCACGGCTACGCCGGTGCGCGCCGGGACCTATACATACAACGTCACCAAGGGCACCTGGAAGCTGCAGCTCCGGGACGACGGGCTTTTCGTCCTGACCGACCCCGACGGCAACCAGCACTCCGGCGAGGGCTGGCTAACCGAGCCCGACGGCACGGTGAGCTGCGGGCCCACAGATATCTATGAGGCGGACTTCGCCTTTGCCGCCGGCTGTTCCCGCTGGAAGATCTCCGGCAAGAGCTGCAAGCCCGTAAAGCCGTGAGAGGGCTGCTGCGTCCCGCGGCGCTGGCGGCGGCGTTCCTGCTGCTGGGCGGCTGCCTGCTCGCCGCCGCCTCGGGACTGCTCGGCGCCGAGGGCGTCGAGATCCGCTCCGTGGGACCGGGACGGCTGTATCTGCCCGCGGCCGGGGAATCGGTGACGCTCACCGCCCATGCCGACGGCGAGGGCGGCCATGTCCACGCGGACGCTGCGGTGGACGGCGGCCGGTTCAACGCGGCGGTGCTCCTGCGCGGCCGCTTTGACGGCGCCGGGGCGGCCGCGGCCGAGCTTTCCCGGCGGGGGGTGGCCGTGCTGCTGGCGGACCGGGACGTCTCCGCGGCGGAGGCCTGGGACTATATGCTCTCCCAGCGCTTCACGCGGCTGTCCGCCGCGGCGCTCATGGCCGGCACGGACCGGGCGCGGGAGGCGCTCTCGCTGGCCGATTCGCTCGTCGGCGGCGGCCGGGAGTGCGCGGCGGTGATGGTCCTCGGGGACGAGGACACGGTGCGCGCCGGGGCGGCCGCCCGCTGCCGCAACCTGCTGGTCCTCACGTCCCGGCCGGCCTCCGATGAGGCGTATCTGGCGTTTTTCGGGTCCGCGTCCGCGGCGGCCCGGGGCTTCGAGGGATATTTCAGCGAGGGCACGGCCCGCGCCGCCGAGGCGGTGGGCGGCGGACCGAGGTTTTCCGACGCCGGCGTGCTCGCGCGGATCATCGAATGGCAGGGCAGCTCCCTGGGCCACGCGGTGGAGCTCCCCGACGACGATGTGATCTACAAGGATATGACTTGCTACCGCTGGTGCGCATGGGCCTGCTTTGCCGCCGCTGCGGCCGCGCTGCTGCGCAGAAAAACCATCGGCGGCCCGATATGACGGGAGGCGTCCGCAATGACCGTTTCACCCGAGGAATTCCTTCGCCGACACGATATGTACTATGAACAGATGTCCTTCGAGGAGCTGACGGCCCGTTACCGCCGGGAAATGGCCGCCGGACTGGCGGGAGAGCCCTCGTCGCTGTTCATGCTTCCGTCTTACATCCGCGCCGACGCTGAGCCCCTGCGGGGGGTCAGCGTGCTCGTGCTGGACGCGGGCGGCACCAATCTGCGGGCCGGGCGTGTCCGTCTGGATGCCGACGGCCGGCCGGTGGTGGAAACGCTGAAAAAGTGCCGCATGCCCGGCACCGGCGGCGAAGAGGTCACCGCCGACGAGATGTTCCGCCGGATCGCGGCCTTCGCGCTGGAGGCCGCCGAGGGCTGCGAACGGGCCTGCATCAGCTTCTCCTATCCCTGCCGGAACCGTCCGGACGGCGACGGCGTCATCCTCGAGCTCTGCAAGGAGCTGTCGGTCACCGGCGCGGAGGGGCGGCTGGTCTGCGCCTCCCTGGAGGCGGCGCTGCGGGAGCTCGGAGCCCGCGGCAGCCGCCGTTGGCGGCTGACCAACGATTCCGTGGGCTCGCTGCTGGGCGGTATGGCCGCGGCGGACCGGCGGCGCTATGCCGATTTCATCGGCTTCATCCTCGGGACCGGCACGAACATGTGCTGCATCCTGCCCTCGGCCTCGATCACCAAATCCCCGGAGGCCGCGGCCATGGGCGGAGAGATGATCGTGAACATGGAGACCGGCTGCTTCGACAAACTGCTGCGGGGCACGGCGGACCGGGAGCTGGACGCCGCCTCGGAGCTGCCGGGGGACCATCTGGCCGAAAAGATGATCTCGGGCAGCTACTATCGGCAGCTGCTGGAAAAAACGCTCTCGCTGGCCGGCCGGGAGGAGATCTTCGGCGCGCGGGTCCGGGAAAACCTTTCCCGGGTGCACATCACCAGCCCGCTGGTGGACGCGTTCTGCCTCGATCCCCTGGGGGACAATGCGCTCTCCCGCGCGCTGGAGAACGATGAAAACCGGCGTTTTGCCTCCGGCGTGAACACCGCGCTGCTCGAACGCGCCGCCAGGGTGGCGGCCGCGGGACTGGCCGCCGTCGTGGAGACGCGCGCGCCCAGCCCCGGGAGCCGGGTGTGCGTCAGCGCCGACGGCACGATGCTGTCCAAAAACCCGCTGCTGCGTCCCGCCATGGAGCGCTGCCTCCGGGAGCACGTCACCGACAGGCTCGGCGTGGAGATGGAGTTCCTCTTCACCGAGGACGCCACGCTCAAGGGCAGCGCCTGGGCCGGACTGATCGAGTAAGGAGAATCGAGTATAAGATGAGTGGCAACCATTCCGCGCCGCAGCAGAGACGGGACGGCCGGAAAAAGAATGCGGCGCCCCGCGGGGGGAGCGCCGCGCACCGTCCGCTGCTGATCGGCGGCTGGGTGTTCCTGGGCCTGATGATCGCGCTGGCCGTGGCGGTGCTGATCCCGCTGGTCAAGGCCCCCCCGGCCGAACCTTCGGTGAGCGTGCCCACGGTGGCTCCCGGACCCGCGGGCAGCGCCTTTACCGCCCAGGGGACCCAGGAGCTCACCACCCAGGAGGGCCAGGGCGGACGCACCGTGGATATCCGCGGCGTGGACTGCGACTATACGCCTCCCGCGGAGATCACCTTCGGCCGTCTGGAGACCGTGGATCTCTCCGGCGTGGGGGAGCGGGCCTGCGCCAACGCCGCCAACAGCGGCTGGGGCGAGGTCAAATGGTCCGTGACCGACAACGGCTCCCTGCTGCTGCGCTCCGCCGAGATGCGCACGCTCACCGGCGCGGAGTTCGAGTCCCAGAAGGCGTTCCTCGCCTCGGGACGGCCCGAGGCGCTCTCGCGCACCTTCCTTGAAAACATCGGCCTGATCGGCATGCTGCGCGATTACGGCCTCACGCTGTCCACCCAGGTGGAGAACAACGACGGCGAGATCGTCTTTCGCGGCGTCGGCACAGCCCCCGGGACCGAGTGCACGGCGCGCTTCACGTTCCTCTACAGCGGCGCCTTCGACCAGGCGGTGATCCGGGCGGTCACCCTGGCCGACGCGGTGACCACCGACCGGGTCACGCCCCTCGCCCGGGCCATCCGCAGCGCCGTGACCTGGACCGCCGGCTCCGGCGGGGAGATCCGCCTGACGGCGGTGGAGCTGCGCCACGTGCGGGGCATCCCGTTTTACGTGTTCACCTGCAGCGACGGCACCGCCGCCTATGCCCTGGCCGTGGATGAGGAGGCCCTGGCTGCCGTGCCCGGAGCCGCGGAGATCTACGCCCGGCTGCTCTCCGACGGCATCGAAAACAACGTTACCCCCTCGGGCGGCGAATAAGGAGTATCTATGAGCATTCTGACTTCGGCGGCCGCGCTGGTCGCCGGCGCCGTGCTGGCGCTTTCCGCCGTCGGCGTTGCCCCCGCCCCGGAGCCCTCCGGCGCCGGAGCGCTGATCGAAAACTACATCACAGAGAACAAGATCAAGCCCACGCAGCTCGCCCTGGGCTATCTCAACACCGTGACCGGCGAGGAGTACTACGTCAACAGGGACACGAACTTTTACGGGGCCAGCCTGTACAAGGTCGCGCTGAACATGTATTACGCCGAGCGGGTCGCCGGCGGCGAGATGGAGTGGACCACCAAGGTCCGCGGCACGGCGCTGGAGATCCTGATGGCCGGCAGCCTCGAGCAGTCCAACAACAACTATTCCTATAAGCTCTACCAGGCGCTCGGCGCCTACCGGGCCTCCAAGCTCAAATGCGCCTATCTCTACGGGCTGACCGAGGAGGAGGCCAGAGCCGACCGGCAGTTCTGGACCGACAGCTACATCACTCCCTGGCGGATGATCACCTGCCTGAACACGCTCTACACCGAGCCCGAGCGCTTTCCCACCGTGATCGACCATCTGCTCCTGGCCCAGCCGGGGCGGTATTTCCGCCTGAAGGAAGACCGCTGGGAGATCGCCCAGAAGTACGGCTACCTGGGCCAGTTCGGCCGGGACGTGAGCACCGCGGGCATCGTCTATGCCCCGGAGCCCTTCGAGCTGGTGGTGCTGACCCACAACCTGCCCCACGCCGAGGAGCACATCGCCGCCATCTGCGTGCTGCTGGGGGACTACATCTCCGGACAGACGCTGGAGGAAGCCCACGCCGCCGCGGCGGCGGCCGCGCGGGAGGAGGCGGAGGCCGCAGCCGCGGAAGAGGCCGCCCGGGCGGAAGCGGCGGCGGAGCTTTCCCTTGAGGAAGCCCCCGCGGAGGAGACGCCCGCCCCGGAGGAGGCAGCTCAAACAGACGCGCCGGAGGAGACGCCGGACGCGGCCTGAGACGAAGATCGCGCCGCGGGTGCGAAATGATCAGATTTTCCTTGAAAATGCAGGCATGTCGTGATATAATCATTTGGCATTTTTAAAGGACGGCGATCCGGCGCAAAGGGGCGCGCCCCTTTGCATCTGCTGAATACAGCAGATGATATGTTTTACGGCGGCGAATGGCGGGCAGACCAATGGCAAGGAACAAATATGTCAGAGATTACCGGCTGCTCGAGAGCATCGACGAGCGCGGACGCATACAGGTCGCGTCCGAGTATATCGGCCGGTATTACGAGTTCGCAGCGGACGCCGGAACGGTGGCCGCGGAGAAAAAGAGACTGCTGGCGCTGTGCGCCGCCGCCTGGGCCGCCTTCGTCGGGGCGATGCTCCCGATCTCGGGCGCCATGCGGACATTCTATGTCTCGCTGCCCTATGTTTTTTCGGCGCTGCCGCTGGGGATGCTGACGGCCCTGGCGCTGGCGATCCCGGCCGACGGCCGGCTCATGGAGCACCGGACGGCGGACAGAATCGAAAACAGCCTGCCGCCCCGGGCGCTGTTCACGGCGCTGCTCCCCGGCGCGGCGCTGCTGGCGCAGCTTGCGCGGCTGCTTGTCACCCGGACGGGGCTCTGGCCGGGCGACGCGGTGTTCTGTCTCGGCGCGGCGGCCGTTTCCGCCCTCGGCGCGGCGGCCTTTTCCCGGCGGAAGAAGCTGGCTGTCCGGGCCACGGACGCCCGGCCGTAAATGTGTTTATTGACGCGAAGAGCGTTTAATAAAAAACAGAAAACATTTTTTCTAAGGAGGAAAAAATCAAATGAGCAAGTCCCTGAACAAGGTCCTGGCTCTGGTCCTGGCTCTGGTGATGCTGATGGGTCTGGCCGCCTGCGGCGGCAGCAGCGCCCCCGCGTCCACCGATGAGCCGGCCGCCAAGCCCGCGACCGAAACTCCCGCCGGCAGCGAGCCTGCCGCGCAGGAGCCCGCGAAGAACGAGACGCTGGTCTACGCCACTTCCACCTTCGGTCAGAAGTTCAGCCCGTTCTTCTCCACCACCGCCTATGACGTCGAGGTGGTCGAGCTGGTCACCGCCTATCTGCTGGCCGCTGACCGCGGCGGCGCCGTCATCAACGACGGCATCGACGGCACGAAGGTCGACTACAACGGCAACGAGTACGAGTACAAGGGCGCGGGCAACGTCGAAATCGTCATGAACGACGACGGCTCCGTGGATTACAACCTGACCATGCGCGACGACCTCGTATTCTCCGACGGCGAGCCCGCCACCATCGACGATGTGATCTTCGGCATCTACGTCATGTCCGATCCCACCTACGACGGATCCTCCACGATCTACGCCCTGCCCATCGAGGGCATGACGGAGTACCGCTCCGGCATGGATTCCCGCGGCAACGCGATCTTCGCCGCCGGCGAGGACAATGCCGACTTCACTCTGTGGACCGAGGAGCAGCAGAACACGTTCTGGAAGTACTACAACGAGGAATCCGGTCCCGCCTTCGCCCAGGAGATCGTTGATTACTGCGTGTCCAACTACGCCGACGCCTACGGCTCCGACATCGAGGCCACCGGCGACGAGATCCGCGCCGACGAGGGCCTGGCCGTCAAGTTCGGCATGACCGAGTGGGGCTTCGGCGACAGCTGGTTCGAGGGCGCCACCGCGGCCGACTACTGGGACGCCATCCTCGCGGCCTATGACAACGACACCGCCGCCGCCGAGGGCACCGAGTCCGCCGGCAGCACCCGTCTGAGCCTGACCATCGCCGCTCTGGGCGCCGAGTTTGAAAACGGCGTGCAGACCGGTGAGGGCGCGCCCAACATCGCCGGCATCGAGCGTACCGGCGACTACACCATGACCGTGCATATGACCGAGTACGACGCCACCGCCATTTACAACATGTCGTTCCCGGTGGCCCCCCTGCACTACTACGGCGACGCTTCCCTGTACGACTACGAGAACAACATGTTCGGCTTCAACAAGGGCGACCTGAGCGGCGTCAAGGCCAAGAACACCACGCCTCTGGGCGCCGGCCCCTTCACCTACGAGGGCTACAGCAACGGCGTCGTCACCCTGAAGGCCAACGCGACCTACTTCAAGGGCGAGCCCAAGATCAAGGTCCTGCTCATGCAGGAGGCCGTGGACTCCGACTACGTCCCCGGCATCGTGACCGGCACCTTCGACCTGGCGCTGCCCTCCATCAACGATGAGACCGTCCTGGCCATCAAGGACGCCAACTCCAACAATGAGCTGGTCGGCGACACCCTGACCACCGTTCTGGTGGACTACCGCGGCTACGGCTATATCGGCATCAACGCCGATCTGGTCAATGTGGACCGGGATCCCGGCTCCGACGCCTCCAAGGCGCTGCGCAAGGGCTTCATGACCCTGTTTGCCGTCTACCGCGACACCGTGATCAACTCCTACTACGGCGACCGGGCCGCTGTCATCCAGTACCCGATCTCCAACACCTCCTGGGCCGCCCCCAAGCCGGCCGACGAGGGCTATCGTCTGGCTTACTCCGTCGATGTGGACGGCAACCCGATCTACGACGCCTCCATGAGCGAGGAGCAGCGCTATGAGGCCGCCCGCGAGGCCGCCGTCGGCTACTTCAAGGCCGCCGGCTTCACCTACGACGAGGAGACCGGCAAGTTCACCGACGTGGCCCAGACCTATGAGATCATGATCCCCGGCTCCGGCCAGCAGGATCACCCCGCCTACGGCATCGCCGTGGCCGCCTCCAACGTGCTGGCCGACATGGGCATCACCCTGCAGGTCAACGACGTGGGCACCTCCACCTGGAACAACGCCCTGGAGTCCAACACCGCCATGATGTGGGCCGCCGCCTGGCAGGCCAGCGTCGACCCGGATATGACCCAGGTCTACCACAGCTCCAACGCCCACGGCAACGGCACCAACTCCAACCACTACTCCGTTGACGATTCCGATCTGGACGATCTGATCCTGGCCGGCCGCCGCAGCGCCGACACCGAGGAGCGCAAGTTCATCTACAAGAACGCCATGGAGATCATCATGGATTGGGGCTGCGAGCTGCCCACCTATCAGCGCAAGGACTGCACCGTGTTCTCCACCCTGCGCGTGAACACCGACACCGTCCCCAGCGACATGACCCCCTACTGGAACTGGTACGCCCAGATCGAGACCATGGAGGTCCAGTGATCAGCTGACGACGGCCAATATCCATTGATTCCCGGCACGGATGGGGGATTTTCCCCCATCCGTGTGTTGGCTTATTTTCAAACAGAAAGTTGGGATGAAAAATGCTGAAATACACGCTCAAGCGGCTGCTCTACAGCGTTTTGATCCTGTTCTTCGTGATGTTCATCATCTACATACTGATGTACAACATGCCCATGGGGTATGTGGAGACAAAGGCAAGGGAGCTGGCCTCCCGCCCCGGCGCCACCAAGAGCTACGCGGAATGGCTGGCGGACCTGAATGCGCAGTATGGTATGGACAAAGGCGTAGTACAGGGGTATTTTGTCTGGCTGAGCCATGCCGTGCGCGGCGAATGGGGCGACAGCTGGGCCTGGACGCTGCCCGTCACGCAGGAGTTCCACAATACCGTCTGGTACAGCTTTATCCTGAGCCTGGTCTCGTTTATCTTCGAGATCCTCATCGCGATCCCCCTCGGCATCACCGCCGCGAAAAAGCAGTACAGCTTCACGGACTACTTCACCACGGTCATCTCCATGGTGTGCATCTCCATGCCGACCTTCTTCCTGGCGACGCTGCTCAAATACGTCTTCTCGGTGAAGCTCGGCTGGTTCGATCTGTCCGGCATGCAGGGCAGAAACTACATGAACCTCTCTGATTTCGGTAAATTCCTGGATGTGGCCAAGCATTTTGTGCTCCCGTCGATCACGATCATCATCATATCCATCGGCGGGCTGATGCGCTACACCCGTACCAATATGCTGGAAGTTCTCAACGCGGATTATATCCGCACGGCCCGGGCCAAGGGCGTCCCGGAGAAGAAGGTCATCAACTACCATGCCTTCCGCAACACGCTGATCCCCCTGGTCACCACGCTGGGCGGCAGCCTGCCGGGACTGTTCTCCGGCGCGCTGATCACCGAGTCGCTCTTCGCCATCCGGGGCATCGGCTTTGCCTCCTATGCCTCCATGACCCAGGCGGACATCCCCTTCATCATGTTCTATCTGGCGTTCATCTCGATCCTGACGCTGCTGGGCAATCTGATCTCGGACCTGCTTTACGGTCTGGTGGATCCCCGCGTGCGTTTGAGCTGAGGAGGTGCACGGATGGCTGACAAGTATTATCTGAACGCAGCGCTGAAGGCCCGCGCCGCCAAAGCCGTGGACAGGAAGACCGACGGGGAGATCGCGCTCGACGATATCTCCCGCGTCAAGGTGCTGTCTCCCGGACGGCAAGTGTTCAAGCGGTTCATCCGCAACCGGCTGGCCGTTTTCGGCTCGATGCTGCTGATCTTCATGTTCGTGTTCTCCTTCATCGGCCCGCTGTTTTACAGCTACGGTCAGAAGCAGATCTTCTACAAATTCGACCGGCAGACCGTCAACTACGCCATGGCCAAGGACAACACGGCATACAACGGCTACGACATCGATCCCGACGCGGCGGTGGAACGGACGGTCAACAACGCCATGAACTCCCGGATCAAGTCCATGATCGCCGACGGCGATACGCTCCGCTTCGAGATGGGCAAGGACAACGCCTATGAGATCGAAAAGCTACGGGACGACATCTACCGGGTCTCCATCGCCGATCTCACGCCGATCTGCACCTACGGCAGCAGCACCGTGAACATAGGCACCTACAGCCAGGTCCGCAAGACCATCGAATTCCGCGGCGAGGAAGTGGAGGGCCTGGCCGACGCGATGACCGCCGCGGTGAAGAAAAACGCCGGCGGCGGCAGCTTCACCTATGGCGGCGTCACCTACAGCTACAAGAAGGGACAGGCCAAGACCTACGCCGTGAGCGCCTCCTTCGACGGCCTGCGCTATATCGGCGAGCCCATGGACGAGAGCTTCGAGGCCGCGCTGGAAGCGGCCGCCGAAAAGGGCGAGAGCTTTGTCTGTGACGGCGCGGAGTACATCCTCGTTGCCAACGGCGCGGCCTGGGACGTCTACCGCAGGAACGCGGCCCGTCCCGCCAGAGTGTTTTCCCGCCTGACCGTGGACACGTTCGAGTCCGGGGCGCCGGTATCCAACGAGCTGCGCGTCAACGCGCTGCTGGCCGCCGGCGGGAGCGGGCGCTTCACGGCGGACGGTCAGCAGTGGACCGTGGCCGAAGAGGACGGCTTTTTGATCGTCCGCGGCGCGGACGGCGCGGAATACATGGAGCTCACCCCCTTCTCCGTGCGCCGCTATACCGGCGAGGACTCCATGGAGTACAGCCTCAAGAAGGCTGTGGCGGAAAAGGTGGAGGAGATGATCGAAGCGGGCGCCAAGAGCGGCTCGATGGCCTGCCTGCTTCCCATGCAGGGCGAGAGCGGCGAATACGTCTACGATGAAAACGGCGTGCTGCAGTATCAGGAGGCGGAGCTGGTCATCAGCCAGCGGGAAACCGGCGAGTTCGTCATCACCGCCGAACAGACGATCTATGTCATCGACAGATTCTCCGCGCCCTCGTCCCGGCACATCCTGGGCACCGACGGCGACGGCTTCGACGTGTTGGCCCGCATCATGTACGGCGGCCGCGTCTCGCTGATGGTCGGCTTCGTGGTCGTGTTCCTGGAGATCTTCCTGGGCGTCATCATGGGCGGCCTGGCCGGCTATTACGGCGGCTGGGTGGACATGCTGATCATGCGTCTGGTGGATATCTTCTACTGCCTGCCGAGCCTGCCGATCATGATCATCCTGGGCGCGATGATGGACGCGCTGCGCATGAACACCTATGTCCGGCTGCTGATCATGATGGCCGCTCTGGGCATCATGGGCTGGGCCGGCGTGGCCCGGCTGGTCCGCGGCCAGATCCTGTCCCTGCGCGAGCAGGAATTCATGGTCGCCACCGAGGCCACGGGCATCAAGGTCAAAGGCCGCATCTTCCACCATCTGGTCCCCAACGTCATGCCGCAGCTGATCGTCACGGCGACCATGGGCATGGGCAGCGTCATCATCACGGAATCCACCCTGAGCTTCCTGGGCCTGGGCGTCAAGCACCCCCTGGCCACCTGGGGCACGATGATCAACTCGGTGTCCTCGGCCTCCGCCATGGCGCACTACGCGTACATCTGGATCCCCGTGGGCCTGCTGATCTGCCTGACCGTTATCGCCTTCAACTTCGTCGGCGACGGCCTGCGCGACGCCTACGACCCCAAGGCCAAGCGATAAGGAGGAAAGAACGATGGCTGAAAAAGAAAAGAAAAGATCCTCCTATATCTCCGGCAAGGAATCCCGGCGGATCACCCGCTTCAACCGGCGGGTGACGAAAAAGCTGGAAAAGGACCGGGCCGACGCCGGAAAGGACCCCGCGCTGTACACCACGCGCATGAAGGATCCGAACAACGTGGTGGAGTTCGACAACGTCTGCACGTACTTTTTCACGGACGTGGGCGTGGTCAAGGCCGTGGACGGCGTGAATTTCGACATCCCCCGGTGCTCCACCGTCGGCGTCGTGGGCGAATCCGGCTGCGGCAAGTCGGTGACCAGCCTCTCGCTGATGCAGCTCCTGCAGCGGCCCCAGGGCCAGACCGTGGGCGGCGAGATCCGCTTCAATATGGGTGACGGCACCGCCTACAATATCGTCAACACGCCCAACGCCGTGATGGAGACCCTTCGCGGCAACAAGATCTCCATGATCTTCCAGGAGCCCATGACCAGCCTGAACCCCGTCTTTCGGATCGGGCAGCAGGTGGACGAGGTCACGAAGCTCCACAACCCCGAAATGTCCGACGAGGATATCAAGGCCCGGACGCTGGAGATGCTGGAGCTGGTGGGCATCGCCAACAAAGAGGGCGTATACAGCATGTACCCCCACGAGCTCTCCGGCGGCATGCGCCAGCGGATCTGCATCGCCATTGCCCTGGCCTGCTCGCCCACACTGATCATTGCCGACGAGCCCACTACGGCGCTGGACGTGACGATCCAGGCCCAGATCCTGGACCTGCTGCAGAACCTGAAGGACAAGCTCAACTCTTCCATCATGCTAATCACCCACGACCTGGGCGTCGTGGCGGGCATGGCGGACTACGTTGTGGTCATGTACGCCGGCCGGATCGTGGAAAAAGGCACCGCCGACGACATCTTCCACCACCCCTCGCATCCGTACACCATCGGGCTGATGCGCTCCAAGCCCGTGGTCGGGCGCAAGGTGGAGGAGCTCTACAACATCCCCGGCAGCGTGCCCAACCCCGTGGAAATGCCCAACTACTGTTACTTCCGCGACCGCTGCGAGATGCGCTGCGCCGAGTGCGACGGACGCTATCCCCCCGAGATCCGCATCAGCGACACCCACGTGGTGTCCTGCTACCGGTTCCTCGGCCAGGGCGAAGAGCTGGGCTACCCCAAATCTGTGAACGCGGAGGAACTGTAAGATGGAAGAGATCAAGTCGCCCGCCGCACAGAAAAGCGAATACCTGCTGGAGGTCGAAAACCTGGTCAAATGGTTTCCCATCAAATCCAGCTTCTTCAAGCGCACCGTCGGCAACGTCAAGGCCGTGGACGGCGTCAGCTTCAAAATCCGCCGGGGCGAGACCATGGGGCTCGTGGGCGAGTCCGGCTGCGGGAAATCCACCTGCGGCCGCACGATCCTGCGCCTGATGGAGAAGACCTCAGGCGAGGTGCGGCTCGACGGACAGGACATTTTTGCCCTCACCCGCGAACAGCTGCGCCGGATCCGCCCCAAAATGCAGATCGTGTTCCAGGACCCCTATTCCAGCCTGTCTCCGCGGCTGCCCATCGGCGAGATCATCGGCGAGGCCGTGCGCGAGCATGAGATCGTGCCGCCCGAGGAATTCGACGACTACATCACCCGCGTGATGGAGGTCTGCGGTCTGCCCGAGTATTACAAGGACCGCTATCCCCACGAGTTCTCCGGCGGCCAGCGCCAGAGGATCTGCATCGCCCGCGCCCTGGCCCTGTCCCCGGACTTCATCGTCTGTGACGAGCCCGTCTCGGCGCTGGACGTGTCGATCCAGGCGCAGATCATCAATCTGCTCCGGCAGCTCCAGAAGGAATTCGGCCTGACCTATCTGTTCATCTCCCATGACCTGAGCGTCGTGGAGCACATCTCCGATACGGTGGGCGTGATGTACCTGGGGAGCATGATGGAGTATTCCACCACGGAAAAGATCTTCGCCAACCCGCTCAACCCCTACACGAAGGCGCTGTTTTCCGCGATCCCGATCCCCGATCCGGACGCGCAGATCCACCGCATCATCCTCAAGGGCAGCATCCCCAGTCCGGCCAACCCGCCCCGGGGCTGCAAGTTCCACACCCGCTGCGACCACTGCATGGAGATCTGCAAATACGCCCCGCCCGAGTGGAACGAGGTGGAGGAGGAGCACTTCTGCGCCTGCCATCTCTATAACGACGCCGAGGCCAACGAGCGCGCCGAAAAGCTCATGGCCGAGATCAAGGCCGGCGAGGACGCGCCCGCCGAGGAGCAGGAGGTCCTTTGACCATGGCGGGACGAAAGGACCGCCTCGAGCCCGAGGACGACGGCCGCACCATCGCCGACATGAACGTGGACGGCATGCCCTGGTTCCTGCCCGGACAGGAGGACCGGCCCGGGGAGGACGGCTCCGATCATTATCAGATGACGCCGCGGGAGCAGAGGATGTATACCTTTGCCGCCGTGAAAGCCGGGCTGTTCATCGTGGGCGTGTTCGGCGCGGTGTTCGCCGCGTTCATCGCCTTCTGCGATTTCATATGGTTCCGTTAAAGGAAAAAGGAGCTGCCGCAAGCAGCTCCTTTTTTGTCACGGTTCTGCCCGATTGCAGTAAAACGGGATTATGCGAAATTCGCCTTTTCCGTTTACCGAGGCAATACCATCCGGCTCCATTGTCGGTGCTTGTCCAAGGTTATACGCTTTTTTCCGTGACCGGGGGTTGGCAGGTTCTGCTCCATTGTAATACGGACTTTCAGGCAATTCGCATTTTTGCAGGTCTTTTCTGTGCTGCAGAAAAGACCACGCAGGAGAAAAGACAGCCAGGGCGCGACGCGTTAAGCAAATGCGCCGGGGGCGCATTTGTAGCCAAAGCGGGGAGCGATCTATGATCGCGACCTGGGGAGCACTTCCAAATTTGTCCCCCTGGACCCCTCTAAGACTTATTGGGTCAGCGGCTTAACTCGCTGCGAAACTGAATGAGTTCCAGCATCCCCATCCGCGCCACCCCGCTTCGCTCCGGCGCTCCGTGGGTGGAATTTTGGGGCTTCCGGCGCTGCGTGGCGCGTGAGTTTACGACGACATCTCCATACGTGTCGTCCCGAACGAAACGAGAGACCTCATAATCCCAACGCACCAGCCTCCAACCAAGAGATTCCTCGCTGCGCTCGGAATGACAGCATAACCAAACGCAAAAACGGGCGCTTCAAGAAGCGCCTCTACAGCAAGACCGTACGTCGGCAAGTACGCACCCGCGGCAGCATGGTGAGACGCTGGCGTCTTAATTTACTGCCCGCCATGCGCCGGAGCGTAAGCGGGGTGGCGCGGCCGGCGGCGCAGCAGCCTTTTGAGTAATAGACTTAAGAGGCGTCAGCCTGCAGTTCTGCACCGAGCCTTTTCTTTCTCGCGTATCTTTCTTTTGGGCTTTTCAAAAGAAAGATACGCAAAGAAAAATGCGCATTACCTGAGAATAGTACCGACAATGGAGCTGAATGGAGCTGCCCCGGTTACGGCACAGAAAAGACCTGCAAAAAAGCGATATAACAACGGAAACGCAGACGATCTGAGCAAAAGGAATTCCCAGAGAAAAAGCACTTTACCCCGGATAATCACCGCCAATCGAGATGAACGCCCCAACCCCCGGTCACGGATCATAAATCGCCTGCTTTTTGGCAGTCCAGGTTGTAATTTCATCAGGATTTGTTATAATGATTTACATCAACAAAACAGGGAGGGTACACCATGCAGTATAACGTTCTGCCGCATTCGGATCTGACCGTATCACGCATCTGCATCGGGACGATGACCTTCGGCGACCGCGTGGACGCCGCCGAGGCCGCGCGCTGCTGTGATCTGGCGCTGGACCGTGGGGTCAATTTCTTTGACACCGCGGATATCTATCCCCCCGGACCCGGTCTGGCGGGCCGGAGCGAGGAGATCCTCGGCGCGGCGCTCGCCGGCAAACGGGACAAGGCGCTGATCGCCACCAAGGTCGGCGGGCCGATGGATTTCAAGGCCGGCAGGATGGGCCTGGGCCGCGACTATGTGGTGCAGGAGGCGGAGGACAGCCTCCGTCGGCTGCACACGGACCGCATCGATGTCTATTATGCCCATTTCCCCGACGCGAAGATCGGCTGCGCGGAGCTGATCGGCACCATGAACCAGCTCATCGACGCGGGCAAGATCCGCTGCTACGGGCTGAGCAACTTCTCCGCCTGGCGGCTTTGCGAAACGGTGCTGACCGCGCAGGCGCTGGGACTGCGCCCGCCGGTGGTCACCCAGAGCGTCTACAACCTGCTGACCCGGGGCATCGAGGACGAGATCCTGCCCTTTGCCGAGACCTATGATTTCGGCGTGGTGGCCTTCAATCCGCTGGCCGGCGGCATGCTCACGGGCAAGTATCAGCAGGGCCCGGGGGTGGAGGGCAGCCGCTTCGCCCTGCAGAAGGGCTATGAAATGCGCTATTACTCCGAGACGAACCGCCGCGCCGTGGAGGAGCTGGGGAGCATCGCTGCGGAGCTGGGGATCAGCGTGATCCAACTGGCCTACGGCTGGCTGCTGAGTCACCGCCGCCTGCACGCGGCGCTGATGGGCTTCAGCAGCTATGACCAGCTCCTGAGCAACCTCGACGCCGTGGAGGCCGTACAGGGGATCGAACTGCCGGACGAGCGGCTCGATCAGCTCTGGCGGGAGCTGACCGGCAACCGGTTTTCCTATCATCACTGACCCGCGCCCCGGCCGGAGGTAAACGCTTGCGTTTCCCGGTACGATATGATACGATCGATTTGCAGGAAGGAAAAGGAAAGCACACACGACACGAAGGAGGGACCAAATGAGCGCAAAGAATCCTGTCCCCGGCAGGGACGGCAACCGGTACGTACCCTTTGAAGAGCGCACCGGCGAGAGCTCGACGGTGTATTTCACCCGTGACCTCTCGGAAGAAGGACTCAGGAAGATCTATGACCGCGTCGGCTCGGTTCTGACCGGCAGGATCGCCGTCAAGCTCCACACCGGCGAGGAGGAGGGCCCCAACATCATCCCCCGGCCCTGGGTGAGAGCGCTGATCGAGCAGCGGCTCCCCGACGCGGCCATCGTGGAGACCAACACCTACTATGAGGGCAGCCGCTACACCACCCCGGCTCACCGGAAAACGCTGGAGGTCAACGGCTGGACCTTCTGCCCCGTGGACATCACCGACGAATTCGGCGTGACCGCGCTGCCGGTCAAAGGCGGCAAGTGGTTCGACGAGATGCATGTGGGAAAAAGCCTGCCGACCTATGATTCGCTGCTGGTGCTGACCCATTTCAAGGGCCACACCATGGGCGGCTTCGGCGGCGCCAACAAGAACATCGGCATCGGCTGCGCGGACGGCCGCGTGGGCAAAAAAGAGATCC
>JAFXYJ010000022.1 GCA_017541825.1 Oscillospiraceae bacterium
CCCCAGGTCGCGATCATAGATCGCTCCCCGCTTTGGCTACAAATGCGCCCCCGGCGCATTTGCTTAACGCGTCGCGCCCTGGCTGTCTTTTCTCATGCATGAATCTCCCGTTTACAAAAACACAGCCGTGCAGCGGAGGGCCGAAGTTGTCGACGAGGCCCGCAGCATTGGCGCGGCTGTGTTTTTGAAAGGACGAGCAGCGAAGTGAATGAGCCCCGCCGCTTGCGGTCGGGGCGAACGATACGAAGCTTGCGAGGACGCTCTGCAGCACAGAAAAGACCTGCAAAAATGCGATATAACGGCGGAAACGCAGCTGATCGGAGCAAAAGATATTTGTAAAGAAAATGCGCATTACCCCGGACACGCACCGACAATGGAGCAGAACCGGCCCGCCCCGGTAAAAGATAAAAAAGCAACAGCCCCGGTAAACCACCGCCACCGGAGCAAAAGCGCCAAACCCCGGCAAGGGATCAAAACATCCTGCGGCCGATCGGAGCAACCGGCAGCGCGCAGATAAAAAAGAAGGACCGTTTTTCAACGGCCCTTCTCTTTTGATGATATTACTTTTTTCTGTTCTCGCCGAAGGTCTTGAGGAACTGGCTCCAGCCGGCCTTCAGCCCCTTGAGTCCGGCGGAGAAGGTGTCGCGGATCTCCTCGCCGGCGTTGGCGGCCTGGTCGGACAGTTTGTCGGCGGCGTCCTTGATCGCGGCCGAAGCGGCGGCGAACTTGGCCTCGATCTCGACCATCACGGCGGGCTCGGCCTCGGCGGCCTGCTCCTCCTTGATGGCGGCCTGGGCGGCAGCCAGGCGGGCGATGGGCACGCGGAACGGGCTGCAGGACACGTAGTCCAGGCCGACCCGGTGGCAGAACTCCACGCTGGAGGGATCGCCGCCGTGCTCGCCGCAGATGCCCAGATGCAGGTCGGGACGGGTGGCGCGGCCCTTCTTCGCGGCCATTTCCACCAGCTGGCCCACGCCGGTCTGGTCCAGACGGGCGAAGGGATCGCTCTCGTAGATCTTCGTGTCGTAGTAGGCGCCCAGGAACTTGCCGGCGTCGTCACGGCTGAAGCCGAAGGTCATCTGGGTCAGGTCGTTGGTGCCGAAGGAGAAGAACTCGGCCTCTTTGGCGATGGCGTCGGCGGTCAGCGCGGCGCGCGGGATCTCGATCATGGTGCCGACCATATACTTCATGTCGGAGCCGGCCTCGGCGATGAGCTCGTCGGCGACCTTCACGACGAAGTCCTTAACGTACTTGAGCTCCTTGACCTCGCCGACCAGCGGGATCATGATCTCGGGCACGATGTTCCACTCGGGATGGCGCTCGCGGACGGCCAGCGCGGCGTGGATGACGGCGCGGGTCTGCATCTCGGCGATCTCGGGGTAGGTGACGGCCAGACGGCAGCCGCGGTGGCCCATCATCGGGTTGAACTCATGGAGGGAAGCGATAATGTTCTTGATCTGCTCAACGGTCTTGCCCTGGGTCTTGGCCAGAAGCTCGATCTCCTCCTCGGTGTTGGGCACGAACTCGTGCAGCGGGGGATCCAGGAAGCGGATGGTGACCGGCCGGTCGCCCATGGCCTCGTAGATGCCCTCGAAGTCGGCCTGCTGCATGGGCTCGATCTTCGCCAGCGCGGCGACGCGCTCCTCGACGGTGTCGGAGCAGATCATTTCGCGGAAAGCGGCGATACGGTCGGGCTCAAAGAACATATGCTCGGTACGGGTCAGGCCGATGCCCTCGGCGCCCAGCTCCACGGCACGGGCGGCGTCCCGCGGCGTGTCGGCGTTGGTGCGCACGCCCAGGCGGCGGTACTTGTCCGCCCAGCCCATGATGCGCCCGAAGTCGCCGGAGATGGAGGCGTCGACGGTGGGGATGATGCCGTCGTAGATGTTGCCGGTGGAGCCGTCGATGGAGATGAAATCGCCCTCGCGGAAGGTCTTGCCGGCCAGGGTGAACTGCTTGTTGGCCTCGTCCATGGCGATCTCGCCGCAGCCGGAGACGCAGCACTTGCCCATGCCGCGGGCCACGACGGCCGCGTGGGAGGTCATGCCGCCGCGGACCGTGAGGATGCCCTGGGCGGCGGTCATGCCGGTGATGTCCTCGGGAGAGGTCTCCAGACGGACCAGGATGACCTTCTCGCCCCGATCCTTCCAGGCGGCGGCGTCATCGGCGTTGAACACGATCTTGCCGCAGGCGGCGCCGGGAGAGGCGCCCAGGCCCTTGCCGATCGGCGTGGCCGCGGCCAGGGCGGCGGCGTCGAACTGGGGGTGCAGCAGGGTGTCCAGGTTGCGCGGATCGATCATCAGGACGGCCTGCTTCTCGTCGATCATGCCCTCGTCCACCAGATCGCAGGCGATCTTCAGCGCGGCGAAGGCGGTGCGCTTGCCGTTGCGGCACTGCAGCATGTAGAGTTTGCCGTTCTCGACGGTGAACTCCATGTCCTGCATGTCGCGGTAGTGGTCCTCGAGCAGGGCGCAGACCTTGACGAACTCCTCATAGGCCTCGGGGAACTTCTCGGCCATCTGGGCGATGGGCATCGGGGTGCGGATGCCGGCCACCACGTCCTCGCCCTGGGCGTTGGTCAAAAACTCGCCCATGAGCTTCTTTTCGCCGGTGGCGGGGTCGCGCGTGAAGGCCACGCCGGTGCCGGAGTTGTCGTTCAGGTTGCCGAACACCATCGGCATCACGTTGACGGCGGTGCCCCAGGAATAGGGGATGTCGTTCTGGCGGCGGTAGACGTTGGCGCGGGGGTTGTCCCAGGAGCGGAACACGGCCTTGATGGCCTCGTAGAGCTGCACCTTCGGGTCGGCGGGGAAGTCCGCGCCGATCTGCTTCTTATACTCGGCCTTGAACTGCTCGGCCAGCTCCTTCAGGTCGGCGGCGGTCAGCTCGACGTCCTGCTTGACGCCGCGGGCGGCCTTCATCTCGTCGATGAGCTGCTCAAAATAGCTCTTGCCGACCTCCATGACCACGTCGGAGAACATCTGAATGAAGCGGCGGTAGGAATCGTAGACAAAGCGCTCGAAGGCCGGGTCGGGGTTGCCGGCGATCATCGCGGCGACGACCTCGTCGTTGAGACCGAGGTTCA
>JAFXYJ010000023.1 GCA_017541825.1 Oscillospiraceae bacterium
AAGGACGACGACGCGGAGGACGGGGAGCAAGAAACCGAAGCCGAAGCCGACACCGCGGCTGACGAGGCGGAAGTGCCCGCTGCCGCGGAAGAGGCCGAGGAAGTGACCGTCACCGAGGCTGACGAACCCGCCGAGGCCGACGAGGCCGATACGGAGGCCCCTGCGGAAGCCGACGGGGAAGCTGCCGAGGCAGACGAAGCCGCAGTGCCCAAAGACGCCGCCGATGCGGAGGACGCGTCTGCGGAAGGCGAAGAAGATCCGATCACCCTTACCATGGACGCCGAGGCCGCGTCCCGGACAGGCGCCCAGGCGCGCAGCAGCTCCGGCGAGACTCCCGCCAACGTGATCAATCTGGTCAGCGATCCCGCGCAGACCGTCTCCTCCGAATCGGATATCACGATCAAGACTGCCGGGCTGCAGCATCTCACCTCCCTCTACAGCGACGGCGACGTATACATCGTCGGCACCGGCATCCTGCTGGTGGACAGCGTGGATCTGCTCCAGGGCAAGAACGTCATCCTCCAGCCTATCGAGGAGATCTACGGCAAGGACGGCGGCACCGTGGCGCTGTTCGTTTTCGACCGCGTGGATCCGGAGACGGGCTTGAAGAACTATATCCTCTGCAATGGCGTCGACGACGACGGAAATCTGATCCCCGCCATTCTCGACGAGGAATACACGATCCCGGCCGGCATCAATCTGGTCGTGCCCTATGGCAGCGAGCTGATCATGCAGAGCATGCGCATCGACATGGAGCAGACGACCGATGAAGAAGGCAACGAGGTGCTGATACCTCACTATTCTCTGACGGGAATAAATCCTTTCTTCGATGAGGACCATTTTTTCATGCCGATCATAGCTTCCCCCAGCTTGACCGTTTCCGGCGGCGCCGGGATGTTCATCGAAGCCGGAGCCTCCTTTGTGCTCAATCGGGTCAGTGAATCCGGGGGCGATAACGGTTTCTACAGCTACCCCCTGCTGACCATCCAGGGCCTGTTCACACTCGAAGGCACGGCGAACGGCGGCGTCATCTGCGTTGACAGCACCGGCGACGTCACAGGCGACGGCACCTTTGCGGATTCCGCCAGGGTGACGGTCAACGGCAACAGATCCAATGACGTCACGTCTCTGAACGTGACCGACGGGCCGATCTATCTCAACGCAGGGGCGAGCATCGCGCAATTGACCTTCAGCGGTAACAGGACGCTGCAGTTCTACGGTGACTGCACGATCGGTTCCCTGACGATCGCCGAGGGCGTGCTAACCTTCTATAACAACGACATCTTTAACGCCTCTACCATAACGATCACCGACGCCGTTTCCGGCCCGGGAAGGATCAATCTCGAAGGCGGAAACATCCTGCTCATGGGCGGTGCTGACAGCTGCACCGCGCCAGCGCCCGACAACGGCTCCCTCGGCTACTTCTATGATCCTGCCGCAGGCACGCTGCGCTATGACGACGAGAGCCAAACGATGCACCCGGCGCCGCTCATCCCGCTGGTGGGGACGGTTTCCCAAAACAACGGGACGATCGCCATTCCCGTGGCGGACGCCATATTCGTCGAGGTCCATAATTCGGGCGGATACGGCAACACCTCGTATTACACGGAACTTGATGACGGAAACGGGCTCACTTTCGCCTGTGCCTCCGGCGCGACGCTGTCTTTCGCGTCATTGAGCGGCACGCTCGGGGAGACTTACAGCAAACAGCATCCGCATATCGGTACGCTCAGCGGAACCTACATCTACATGGCGGAGACCTGCATCAACGGCGCATACGGCTATACATTCCTAACCTCGGACAGCGGCGCGACCGTGAACGCCGCGGACGTCGTTCAGATCGTCCGGTTGACCTCCGCCACGGAGGCGGGCGTAGACGGAGGCAGCGCCTCCACCTCGACCAATACGACCTACACCGGCAGCGGCATCCTCGGCGGCAGCGGCGCGGGCTCGGTCACCGGCGGCAGCCGACGCTTCGCCCTCAGCGGCACGCGCACGAACGAGCCCGACAATCCCGATACCCCAGACAACCCCGACGATCCGGATACGCCTGATACGCCCGACACCCCCGATACGCCAGATACGCCCGACACCCCCGATCCCGCCCCGACGGAGGCGACCCGTCCCGCGGCTGCCCAGGCCGATTCGGACGTCCGTATCTGGTCCGAGCCCGCGGCGTCGGACGGCTGCTTCGAGCTCCATATCGAGATCGACGGCGAGTCCGTCGGCCGCGCCGCCAGACCGGTGGAGGTCCGCATGAAGTATGCGCTCGCCCCCGAGGCGGCCGATCTGCCGCTTTACGTGGTCTTTGTCGACGCCGGCGGCGATCTGCGCGCCTTCGCTGCCTACTACGACGAGGAGACCGGCGAGCTCGTGTTCTCCTCGGATCTTGCCGGCGAGTTTGCCGTGGTGGCCTTCTCCTTCGACGGCAGGCTTTTCTCCGCCGCCTTCTATGACGCCCTGGCCGAGCTGGCCCCGGTCAAGGCGCTGCTCGATTGAACGCGAAAGGTATTTCCATGAATGTGACATACGGCATCTGCATACTCTCCGTTCCGCAGGACGCGGACACCGCGGCGAAGCTGGCCGACAGCATCCGTCGGTACAGGCTTCCCCGCGGCGTCCGCCTGTCCCCGGACGCGCTGGACTACCGCAGCATCGTGCTCGACTGCCGCGAGGAGCCCGTGGACGACAGTGTCCGCAGCCGTCTGGACGGCTGCGGCTGTCTCGTGCTGCTCTGCTCCCCGGGTACGAAAAACAGCCGGCCCATCCTGGACCGGCTGAACTACTTCAAGGCCCATTACCCCGAGCGCGACATCACCGCCGTGCTGGTCGAGGCCGAGCCTGTGGACTCCTTCCCGGACTTCTTTGTGGAGAAAAAGATGGTCAGCCACATGCTGCCCGACATGACCGTCGTGGAGCGGGAGGAGACCATCGAGCCGATCGCGGCCGACCTGCGCGCCGACACCAAGAGCCGCTGGCGGGAGGTGCTGCGCTATGAGACAGTGCGCATCGTCGCCTCGGTGCTGGGCCTGCACCCGGACGAGCTGGAGCAGCGTCACCGCGCCAGACGCAAGCGCGCCGTGGCCGCGGTGCTGACGCTGATCGGCGTCGTGAGCCTCTCGGCGGCGGGCGTTTTCCTGCGTCTGGGCATCATCGCCAAAAACGAGGGCGACGTCGCCCGGGAGCAGACGCGCCTGAGCGTGGACATCGCCCGGCGGACCATGGAGGAGCTGCCGGCCTCCTTCGCCGGAGAGACCGAGGCGCTGGAGTATATCGACGAGGCCATCGCCAACGCCAAGTCCGCCCTGGCGGAGCTGGGGCTCGACAGCCTGCTGGATGAGTCGGAGAACGGAGGCGCGCCATGAGCTTCCGTTATGACGTTTTTATCAGTTACCGTCACCGGCCGCTGGACGGCGTGATCACCGAGAAGGTATTCAACGCCCTGGAGAGCTACAAGCTGCCCCGCGCGGTCAAGGCCTGCGGCTACGAGGATATCAAGCGTGCCTTCCGGGACACCGAGGAGCTGCAGGTCAGCCGGATCCTCACCGAGACCATCGATTCTGCGCTGGACTCCACCAACTGCATGGTCGTCGTCTGTTCGCCGGACGCGCCGCTCTCGGCCTGGGTCGACCGTGAGGTCGCCAACTTTATCGAGCGCGGCCGGGCCGAGCACATCTATCCCCTGCTGATCGCCGGGGATCCGGATATCTCCTTCCCACCCTCGCTGAAGCTTGTGCCCAACGTCATGGACCGCGTGATGGATATCCGCGTGCCCGGCAACGACGTGAAGAAGATGATGGCCAAGGCGGAGACCGAGCTCCTCAAGGTCGTCAGCGGCATCACCGGCTGCCCCGAGGCGGAGCTGCTGCGTGAGCACAATCTGCGCCGTAACCGGCGGTCCGCCGCCCGGGCGATCGCCGCCGCGGCGACCTTTGCCGTCATCGCGGGCGTGTCCCTGGGTCTGATGCGCGTGGCGCAGAGCTACCGGGAGACGGCCTCCCGGCAGGAAGCCGCCTCCATGCGGATCCTCAACGAGCTGACCTATTCCCTGCCGGACCATCTGACCAACGTGCCGGGGGCCTACAGCCGGATCGCCGGCATCCTCCGGCAGAACACCGCGGATATTAACGCCATCCTGGCGCTGTCCTCCGACGAGGAGAGCGCGCAGCTCGAGGCCGCGGCCAACTATGAAAAGCTGGCCAATGCCGGCAGCGTCCTGGGCATGTATGAGGACGCCATCGCCGCAGAGGACGAGGCCGTCGCGCGCTATGAGGCGCTTGTCGTGGGCGGCAGCAGCGACGCTTCGCGGAAGCTCGCCTCCGCGCTGAACAACCGGGGCAACCTGCTCAAATCCGCCGGGCGCTATGCCGAGGCCGCCGAGGCCTACGCCGCCGCCATCGCCGGGTACCGTCTCAAGGACGGCGGCGATGCGCTCACCCTCGCCGAAATGCTCGGCAACGCCGGCGCCAACGCCGTCAGTCTCGGCGACGATCTGCGGGCGAAGGAATACTTTGTGCGGTGTCTCGCCCTTCTGGACGATATCGGCGATCGCTCCGACGCTCTGGACGCCGCCGCCATCACCAACTACAACTACGGCGTCCTGCTCTACCGCGAGGGCAGCTACACCGCCGCGGAGGAAAGACTCAACGCCTCCTGCGCGCTTTATGATCGGCTGCTCGACATCACGGATTCTCTGCAGAACCGGGCCTCCTATGTCCGTACCGCCTCGGTGCTGGCGGCGTGCCTCGCCGATCAGGGCCAGTATGACCGGGCCGAAGATGTGTTTTCCCCCGCGGCCAATATCGCCGCGGAGCTGGCCAGCGACGGGGAAAATACCGATTATCAGCGCCTTTACGCCGAGCTGATCAACAACCGCGCCATCAACTTCAACATCCAGAGCGATTATGCGCGGGCGGACGGGCTGTACGCTGACGCCGCCGAGATCTACAGCGCGCTCAGTCAGAAGACCGGCACTGCCGCAGACCAGGCGCTGTACGCCCTCGCACTGCTCAATCGGGGCGAGAATGCGTTCAAGGCACAGGATTACGGGCACTCCCGTGTGTACTTTGAGGACGGGCTTGACAGCTATTCGTCGGTGCTGGACGGTCTGGGCGATTACGACACGGCGCAGTATTACGCCTGGCTGAGCTACTACGATCTGCTCTACCGACGGGATTTCGAGGCCGCCGTGGACGCCGGGCTCGCCGGCTATGAGCTGCAGCCGAACAATGTGCTCGTCAACCTGAACCTCGGCTACGCCTGCCTGTACGCCGGATATCATGAGGAAGCGGACGCCCTGCTGACCATGATCGCCGGTCTCGGCGAGGGACAGGCGGAGACCGTCCGTCTGGATCTGGCGGCCCAGCAGGCGGCGGGACTGTACTCGGATTATACCGCGGTGATCCTGGACAAGATCGGATGACCGCAGAGGCGATTGCATAAACAAAACGCGCTCCCGGCGGCTGTGTGAGCCATCGGGAGCGCGTTTTGTTTTCCTTTTGAGGGCGTACCGGGCTGGCGGTTTTGCTCGATTGTCGGTGCTTGTCGGAGGTAACGCGATTTTTTGTCTTTTACCGGGGTTTTAAGCATCCAGCTCCATTGTCGGTACTTGTCCGGGGTAATGCGCTTTTTTCTTTGCGTATCTTTCTTTTGAAAAGCCCAAAAGAAAGATACGCGAGAAAGAAAAGGCTCGGTGCAGAACTTTAAGCTGACGCCTCTTAACTCTATAACTCAAGAGGCTGCTGCGTCGCCATACGCGCCACCCCGCTTGCGCTCCGGCGCTTGGCGGGAGATTAGTTCAGGTTCCAGCCTCTCTCTTTGCTGCCGCGGGTGCGTAG
>JAFXYJ010000024.1 GCA_017541825.1 Oscillospiraceae bacterium
AGCTCCAGGTTCACGGTCTTCATGAACTCGGCAACTCTCTCCCTTATGGTGCCGAAATACTGGTCGTCCAGCTCCTGCCCCTTGGGAGGCATGGCGCCGAACAGAGTCCGGCCGGTATATACCAGGTCCTTGCGTTTGAGGTACATCTCCCGATCCACCAGGAAGTATTCCTGTTCCGGTCCCACGCTGGTAACGACGCGCTTGACATCCTTGCTGCCGAACAGCTTCAGGATCCGCATGGCCTGGGTGTTGAGCGCTTCCATGGAGCGCAGCAGCGGCGTCTTCTTGTCCAGCGCCTCGCCGCCGTAGGAGCAGAAGGCCGTGGGGATGCACAGGGTGTTCTCCTTGATAAAGGCGTAGCTGGTGGGGTCCCAGGCGGTGTAGCCCCGGGCCTCGAAGGTAGCCCGGAGACCGCCGGAGGGGAAGCTGGAGGCGTCCGGCTCGCCTTGGATCAGCTCTTTCCCGGAAAACTCCATGATCACGCCGCCGTTGGGCGCCGGGCTGATGAAGCCGTCGTGCTTTTCCGCCGTGATGCCCGTCATGGGCTGGAACCAGTGGGTGAAATGGGTGGCCCCGTTCTCCACCGCCCAGGCGCACATGGCCTGGGCCACGGCGTTGGCCACGCTGAGGTCCAGCTTCTTGCCCTCGTCGATGGTCTCCTTCAGAGACGCGTAGACCTTTGCGCTGAGTCTGGCGCGCATCTGGCGGTCGTCAAAGACCCTGCATCCAAAATATTCGGGTACTGTCATGTTCTTCCTCTCCTTTTCCGGGAATATGTCAAAAAACAAAAAGAGAGACACAGGCGCGCAGCAAAGCTGCGAGACGCCTTTGTCTCTCAACACGACACATGATATTCCTCGATATGCAGGAAGTCAACTGTCAAATTGCAAAAAATCCCGTTTTCTCCGGAGGATAATTTTGTAATCCGCTGTAATTGACAGCGATTTTGCATTATTGTATTTTTAATGTAAGAACAATGGGGTTCCGACAAGGGGGCAGCACGCCCTCCGCCGGGGCTTTCTTCTTTTTCGGAGGGATCGGCAATGAAGCAGCGCGTTTTGATCCTGGATTTCGGCGGACAGTACGACCGGCTCATCGCCCGGCGCGTCCGGGAATGCGGCGTGTACAGCGAGGTCTGGCCCTGTTCGTCGCCCATCGAAGCCATCCGGGAATTCGATCCCGTCGGGCTGATCTTCACCGGCGGCCCGGGCAGCGTATACGCCCCCGACGCCCCTGACGTGGACATGGGCGTTTTCTCCATGGGCATCCCGATCCTGGGCATCTGCTACGGCTGCCAGCTGCTGGCCCACCGCCTGGGCGGCGAGGTGACGCCGGCCCAGAGCGACACGGCCCGGGAGTACGGTAAAACGGAAACGGAGTTCCGGACCGACAGCGCCCTGTTCCGGGGCCTGCCGGAGAAGAGCGTCACCTGGATGAGCCACGGCGACTATATGGCCCGCGTCCCCGACGGCTTTCGCGTGATCGCCCGGAGCGCCGCCTGTCCCAACGCGGCCGTGGCGGACGAGAAGCGGCGGTTTTACGGCGTGCAGTTCCACCCCGAGGTGCGGCACACCCGATACGGTACGGAAATGCTTCGGCATTTCCTCTTTGACGTGTGCGGCGCCGCCGGCGGCTGGTCCATGGACAGCTTCCGCGAACGGGCCGTCCGGGAGCTGCGGGAAAAGATCGGGGACGGACGGGTGCTGCTGGCCCTGTCCGGGGGCGTGGACTCCTCCGTGTGCGCCGCGCTGCTCTCCGAGGCGGTGGGGCGGCAGCTGACCTGCGTTTTTGTGGATCACGGTCTGCTGCGCCGGGACGAGGGAGACGAGGTGGAGGCCGCCTTTGCCGGCCGCGAGCTGAATTTCATCCGGGTGGACGCCGCCGGGCGGTTCCTCTCCCGCCTGAGCGGCGTGACGGAGCCGGAGCAAAAGCGGAAGATCATCGGTGAGGAATTCATCCGGGTATTCGAGGAGGAGAGCCGGAAGCTGGGAACGGTGGACTATCTGGCCCAGGGAACGATCTATCCCGATGTGATCGAATCCGGACTGGGAAACGCGGCGGTGATCAAGAGCCATCACAATGTGGGCGGGCTGCCGGAGCATGTGGATTTCCGGGAGATTTTGGAGCCCCTGCGGCTGCTGTTCAAGGACGAAGTCCGCCAGCTTGGCCGGGAACTGGGGCTGCCGGAGACGCTGGTGAGCCGCCAGCCCTTCCCGGGGCCGGGACTTGCCATCCGGGTGATCGGTGAGGTCACCGGGGAGAAGCTCCGCATCCTGCGCGCCGCAGACGCCGTCTTCCGCGAAGAGATCGATCGGGCCGGCCTCGGCGCCGCCGCCAGCCAGTATTTCGCCGCGCTGACCGACATGCACTCCGTGGGCGTCATGGGGGACGGGCGCAGCTATGACAGCGCCGTGGCGCTCCGCGCGGTGGCGACGGAGGATTTTATGACCGCCGACTGGGTGCGCCTGCCCTATGATCTGCTGGATCGGGTATCCACCCGGATCGTGAACGAGGTCCCCGGCGTCAACCGGGTGTTCTACGATATAACCTCCAAACCGCCCGCCACCGTCGAATACGAATAAAACGGCTATATGAGGTACGAAGCCATGAAATACACACCTGAAGAAGTGCTGCAGTTTGTCGCCGAGGAGGACGTAAAATTCATCCGGCTCGCCTTTTGCGACGTATACGGAAAGCAGCGGAATATCGCCGTGATGGCCGACGAGCTGCCGCGGGCCTTTGCCCAGGGGGTGGCCTTTGACGCCTCCGCCATCGACGGCTTCGGCGGCGAGGTGAAGTCGGATCTGTTCCTCCACCCGGACGCCTCCACCCTGCAGCAGCTTCCCTGGCGTCCCCAGCAGGGCAGGGTGGCGCATCTGTTCTGCGATATCACCTGCCCCGACGGTCAGCCGCTGGAGGCCGACGGACGGTATATCCTCAAACGGGCGGTCAGCGACGCGGCCGCCGCGGGGTATGAATTCTCTTTCGGCTCCGAGATGGAATTCTATCTTTTCCGGCTCGATGAGAACGGCGAGCCCACCCGGATCCCCTATGATCAGGCCGGCTATATGGACATCGCGCCGGATGACAGGGGAGAAAACGTACGCCGGGAGATCTGCCTGACGCTCGAGCAGATGGGCATTTTCCCGGAGAGCTCCCATCACGAGAGCGGCCCGGGCCAGAACGAGATCGATTTTCGCTACGCCGATCCGCTGACGGCGGCGGACAACGCCGTCACCTTCCGGGCCGTGGTGAAGACGCTGGCGGCCCACAACGGCCTGTACGCCGACTTTTCGCCCCGCCCCCTGCGGGACCGCGACGGCAGCGGGATGCATATCAACGTGTCCGCCCGCCGCGGCGGAAAGGAGATCCCGCCGAAGGATCTGATCGCCGGGGTGCTGGACAAGATCTGCGAGATGACGCTGTTCCTCAATCCCTGCGAGAATTCCTATGAACGGTTGGGGCGGGACAAGGCGCCGGCCTATGCCACCTGGTCGGAGCAGAACCGGTCCCAGCTCATCCGCATCCCCGCGGCCTTCGGGGAATACCGCCGGGCGGAGCTGCGCTCCCCGGATCCCATGGCCAATCCCTATCTGGCCTACGCGCTGATCATCCGCGCCTGCCTTGACGGGATCGAAAACGGCGCCGTCCTGCCCCCGGAGGCGGACTTCAACACATTCACCGCCTCGAGCGCGCAGCTCTCGCGCTATAAAAAGCTCCCGTCGTCACTGGCGGAAGCGTATACGCTGGCAGCCGGGAGCGATTTTATCCGACGGTATATCCCCGCCTCCGTGATCGAGGCCTACGGCAGATAACCGATTTCCCTTGAAAGGGTGAGAGGAAGCATGGTCTTTCAAAGCGACACGTACAGCGTTTTGCTGGTGTCTGCCTCTGAAAAACTGAATACGGCCATGACGTCTGCTCTCCCTCCCACAGACTTCTGGCCGGTCAGGACGGTGCGCAGCATCAGCCAGGCGCGCCGTCTGACGCTGGAGAATCCGTTTGACCTGGTCCTTGTCAATTCACCGCTTCCGGACGGCAGCGGCCTGCAGTTTTGTATCGACGTCTGCGCCGAGAGCGAATCCGGCGTCCTGCTGCTGGTCCCCGGTGAGGATTACGAGGAGACATACTACGAGGCGCTGCCTCACGGAGTCATGACGCTCTCCCGCCCGGTGACGCGCGAGGTGCTCTCGCACAGCCTGCGCCTGCTGTGCGCCGTGCGGGAACGGCTGCGCTCCGTGAGAAGGGCACAGTCGACCGTAGAGGAAAAGATGGAGGAGCTCCGATTGGTGAACAAGGCCAAGTGGGCCCTGATGGAGCGCCGGGGCATGTCGGAGGATGAGGCCCACAAGGCCATCCTTCGCCGCGCCATGGAGCAGCGGATATCGAAAAAGGAAGTCGCGGAGCGGATCATCCGATCCGGCGAGGCGCCGTAGATCTGCACGGACAGCCGGCCCTCCCCGATGCGCGGGCGCCCCGCGACAGTATGCCGGGCCGCATCATGCGACCCGGGATTCAAGTCCCCCCGGACAGTAAAAAGCAGCCGTCCCTGACGGGATGACTGCTTTTTTTACTGAGATATAGCGCTGACTATGGTATGAATGCACTCCGCCCGGGCCCCCGGGGCGCATCGGAGCGGGATGGGGCGCATCATTCCGGTAAAAGAATTATGTTAACTAACCTTCTCCGGTTCGGATCGCAAACAAGCTGTGCGGCGCGGTACAAGCCCGGCATCCGACGATTCCGGACGCATCCCGAGATCGTCTGCTCTTCTGACGCGCCGGATTCCGGTCTTCGAGATCAGTTTACAAACTCAATGCTCACGCTTTTGGGCAGCGCGAGACCTGCCTCGGCTTCGATGCATTTGAGCAACGCCGCAGGCACAGGGCAAGCACCGTGGGCAAGATTCACCGCGGCCTCATAGACGGGACCCTGCCCCGGTTTTACGAAGCATGCCTCATAGGCATCCACCGGCTGATCAAGCGCGTCGATCATTTTTCTGACATGTGCGCATTTTGTCTCGATCGTGATCGTAACTTCGGTTTCTCCGTCTCCGTCAGCAGTGATTATGCTTTCCAATCCGCAGACACCGGGGTTCACTTTTATTTTTTTCATAACAATTCCCTCCATGTTTTTTAAGTCATAGTAACTTATCGTATAAAGTGTGTCAATACTTGGAACAAACGTCCTGCAGCTATACGTGGATTCCAACGAAAAATAAGAGCATCATAGAGCCGGAAAAATACAAAACCCCCGTTTATATGGGGGTTTTGTATTGAGCGATACGCGTCATTATTGCACAAGTCTATGATGCACGAGGGGGGACCTGGCCGGGCGAACAAAGTACTTTCGCCCGGCAGACCCGACGGGAATATGCCGGGCCACCTGCCTTGCGGCGGAGGCCGGGTCGCGGCTCTGGAGCGCCCCTGGCGCTCCATTCACTACCGCTCCCGTTCAAGTCCCAATCACATGATAAAAAGACAGCCGCCAAAAGGCGACTGTCTTTTTATGACTAAGTCCGCCCAAAAGGTACGAAACGACAGAAAGTCCGCCTAAAAGGTACATGTCAAACATCTCGAAAAACGGGAATTAATCTAACGGTTTTTCGTTCAGCGCCTTTCCATAAAAATATCTTCCAGTTAAAAAACGCATAGTCCAAAAACAGAGGATAGCATCATAACTACATACCATGAAGAAAAAACAGCTCCGACCTGATTCGTATGAATCCTACCTGAATCTGTACAGTGTTCATGTCAAGCCATATTTTAAGGACAAAGGCCTGACGCTGGGCGACGTGATTCCGCGGGTGATCATGCAGTACGTCCATACAAAAGAGGATGCCGGGCAGTCCCGAAAAAGCATCCGAAAGCATCTCGTGATCCTCAACGGCGTCTTCAAAGAAGCCATTGCCATGGGGGAGCTGACTTACAACCCCTGCGCCAACATCACGGTGAAGGACAACCGCGACGATCATTTCGAGGGAACGGCATACGACATCCCCACGGCAAAGCGGCTGCTGGATGCGGTCAAGGGCGATCCTATCGAGCCGGCTGTTTTTCTTGGGCTGTTCCTCGGTCTGCGGCGTTCGGAGGCGGTCGGCCTGCGGTGGAAGGATATCGACATGGAAAACGGCATCGTTCACATACGCAACACCGTTGTCCGCTTTTCAACGATATCTGAGCTGGAAAAGACAAAAAGCCGGGCCAGCAAGCGGGATCTGTTGATGCCGAAGGCGCTAAAAGAATACCTTCAGACCGTGTGGGACAGGCAGGAGGGGTCCGTGGCGAAGCTCACCGGGCGTACTTTTTCCGATACCGAGCACATCTGCCAGTGGGCGGATGGGACTGTGTTACAGCCGGATTACGTGAGTCAGCGCTTTGCCAAGATCCTGAAAAAGAACGGTCTGCCGCACATCCGATTTCACGATCTCCGCCATACAGCGGGGAGTTTGCTTGTAAACGGCGGCCATACGATCAAGCAAGTGCAGGAGTTCCTCGGCCATGAGAAGGCGTCCACTACGCTGGACATCTACACTCATGTGTCAATGGAAGGCAAAAAAGACACTGCCCTGGCAATGGACAAGCTCTTGGCGTAAACGTTTATGCATTTTCGATGCGTTTCAGGAGTTAACCCGCTGATTATGCAATTTCGGCCTTGTTGGATGTTTTGTTGGATGCTTCAATTCGGGCAGTTCTAGCGAGAAGGAATTATCCTCAAAATGTTAGAAAAAAGCCCCGAAACCTCACGATTTCGAGGCTTTCCCTTGGTGCGCGAGGGGGGACTTGAACCCCCACGCCCGGAATGAGCACTAGAACCTGAATTTGAAAAACATCATTTCGGTACGTACCATTCCATGTCGCCGTGTACGGCAAATAATTGAAAACACTGGCTTTTTTGACCGTTTTGACCGCAATTCCAGGAATCTCGCAGATGCAGAAAACCAGCGCTTTGTTGGATGTTTGTTGAATGTTTTTAAGAAAAACGGGCGTTTATCTGCTTCAAGTCCTCTTCTAAAACGCCGAAAACAGTAGTATTCTCAAGTGAAATCCGCGTTTTGTGCCTGAAATAGTGACCGCTAGAAAAAATATAAAACATTTTTCCGAGAGTTTAGTGCTCGAAAAGCTCCGTCTACATCCAGAGCAAGCGCGAATATCTCATGCACAATATATCTCAGAGTTTTGCCTTTATGGCCCAGAGAAACTCCTCCGCAGGGGCACTCAGAGGCCGATTGTCAATACACAGACAGCCAAATGTAATGCGGTTCTCAAAACCCTTCACCGCCGATCGGGAAAAAGCCTCCCCTTCTCCGTTGTTCCGCAGCCAATAGCTGCCAAGATTACACAGCGATGTTGTGCGCAGCATATCCAACATCAGATGGTCGCTGTTTGTACGGATCAGTTTCTTCAACGACCATTTGCCGCTGCGATACATCGGGTGCTCCAGCAGCAACTCCTCAAGAGAGAAAAAGTCGTCCTCCATCTGTATGCACTCACACTCATTCAGTTCCTCCGGCTCGACAGAATCACGCCCGTAAAAGGGGCTCATCGGCCCGCAATGCAGAACAAGATCGCTCTGCAGAAGGGTCGTAAAATGCAGGTGCCGCCGCTCTGCCAAATGTGTAAAAGCAATCCGTTTGTTCTCCGGCATAAACAGAAAGCCGAGATCATACTGCCGATGCTGCACAAGCTCCATCATCTGCTCAATGCCGCACTCAGTATACTGCAGCGCCATCCCCTCCGCCATTCGTTCACTGAAATACTCTCCAGCGAGAAAAGCCAGGCGGCTGCTGGGATTTGCGGCGATCCGCAGGGTCGTCCCGCTGCGGTCTTTGGCGGTCTCTTTGATCAACGCGGTGTTTTTTACCGCGTTTTGTGCGTAAAAGCGGATGCGTTCTCCGTCCTCTGTTAGAACGATTCCGGCGCCCGTCCTTCGGAACAGTGTAACGCCCAATTCCCGTTCCAGTGCACGGATGACCTGGCTCACATGGGGCTGCGTCGTATACAGCTCTTCCGCCGCCCGTGTCAGCGAGCCTTTTTCCGCACATTTCAGAAAGTATTCCAGCTGCCGAAGCTCCATCTCGATCCCTCCATACGCCCATAGTAGCACATCCGGCGCATACCTACAAGCCTGATATAACATAGTATTATATCCCTCCATGAAAAACCGGTGATAGATAGATTAAATCAGCAGGGATATAATAGAATCGTATCAGACGCATGGAGGGAGAATTATGGCGAAGGTCGTACACGTGAACAGCGGTCCCATCGGCAGGACGCTATTTTCTTTTGCACTGCCCGTGCTGCTGACCCAACTGCTGCAGGAGCTCTTCAATGCCGCCGACTGCGCTGTACTCGGTCATTTCGGCGGAGAAAATGCGCTGGCTGCCAGCGCCATCGCGGGGCTGCTGCTCTCCGTCCTTATCAATTTCTTTATCGGGTTTTCCTCCGGTGTCAGCGCCGTGACAGCACAGCAGTTCGGCCGGCACGCTCTGGTGCTTCTTCGGCAGACCATGACCAGCGTATTCCGCCTCGTGCTGACTGCAGGCTTGCTGCTCTCTGTCATTGGTTTCTCCGCCTCCAAGTCCCTGCTGGTCCTGCTGCGCTGTCCGGAAGAGGTGCTCGCTCCGGCGACTGTCTATCTGCGCATCTGTGCCTGCGGTGTGGCAGCCCAGCTTTTCTATAACGTGGCTGTGGCGGTGCTCCGTTCTCTCGGAGACAGCCGCGGGCCGCTGCGCTGCTTTCTCGCCGGCGTCCTGACAAATCTGGTGCTGGATGTGCTTTTGGTCATCGGGTTTCACATGGGGGTGCAAGGCGCGGCGCTTGCGACACTCGTCTCTCAGTGGCTTCTGGCCGCGCTGTTATTTCTGCGGATGAAGAACCTGGGAGACGGTTGTTCCCTGTCCCTTGCGGGAAGAGGGATGTCGCTCCGGGAACTGCTGAACATTCTGAAAACAGGATTGCCCGCGGGGATGCAGGCGCTCTTTATGAGCATCTCTTCCCTGTTGATCCAGGTATGTATCGATGCCTTTGGTCCCGACGCCATGGCGGGCATGACTCTCTATGCCAAGCTGGAGGGCTGCCTCTATCTTCCGTCTTTCGCCTACGGCATTGCTTTGACCGGCTTTGTGGGGCAGAACGTCGGTGCCGGCTGTATGGATCGCGTAGAAGCGGCGGTAAAGCTCAGCATCCGCCTGTGCTGGGCGCTGGTCTTCCCGCTCAGCCTGGCTGTCACAGCGGCCGCTCCGCTGCTGCTCCGAGTATTTACCCACGATTCGGGCATTTTATTCAACGCGCGGGACGCGGTACAATTCAACCTTCCGTTCTATGTCGTCTACGCCATGAATCAGGTCTATCTCGGTGCTATCAAGGGCTTTGGTAAAACCTGCTGGCCGATGCTTTGTACAATGCTTTGCTATGCCGTCTTCCGCGTGGCGTGGTGCCAGCTGCTGATCCCGATATTCGCAACTATGCGGATCGTCTATTTGAGCTACGACGTCAGCTTTTTCCTGATGCTTATACTGCTGCTGCCCGCCTACCGCAAGATCCTTGCGGTACACGGGCAGCCTTTTTATCCGAATTGAAATCCTTGGTGCATTACGATCTAAAGCGTGGTGCAATTCCAACGATTTGACGTAGTCATTCTCCCGGAACTGGCAGGCCTGCCAGTTCAAAATAGTGCTCTCCCCATTTGCAGAGGGCTTCTACGATCGGAACCAGCGTGCTTTTTTGATTTCTTCAGGTTATTTTAAGTTTCGCGGAGTATCATCCTTTCAGAAACAGCGAAAGGATGATAACAATGAGAAAACTACTGAGTATTTTCCTTGCTCTAAGCTTATTGTGTGCGCTCACGGCCTGCGGCTCTACCAATACGGGCAACAGCGCAGAGCAGGAAGCGGAAAAGGACGCGATTCAAACTTCTTTTTCGGAGGAGAATACGGTTTCTTCAACAGAAGAAAAAACTGTAGAAAGCACGGCAGATTTTCCCGGTGGACCCCCTTCCGGAGACAGGCCGGGAGATCCTCCTGATGGCAATGGCGGACCCGGCGAAACACCTCCAGGAGATCCTCCAGACGGAAACGGCGGCCCCGGCGGTAACCCTCCCGGAGGATTCAGCGGCGGAATGCCCGGCGGCGGTCCCGGTGGCAGCAGCGCGGATATTGATTATTCTGGCGCTGTAGAAATCAACTCTGCGGACAGTCAGAGCGGCCAGACCTATGCCAGCACTTCGGCAGATGAGAGCGCGCTTCTGATCAGCACCGACGCTGACGTGACGATCTCGGACCCGAACATCACCAAGACCGGCGATTCCGACGGCGGGGACAACTGCAGCTTTTACGGTCTGAACGCAGCCGTTCTCGTCAAGGACGGCGCGACAGCCTCCATCACCGGCGGCACGATCAGCTCTGACGCCATGGGCGCCAACGGTGTGTTCTGCTATGGCGGCAACGGCGGACAGAACGGGGCATCCGGCGACGGTACCACGCTGATCATCCGCGATACCACGATCGTCACCACAGGCGACGGCTCCGGCGGCATAATGACTACGGGCGACGGCATAACCTGTGCGTATGATCTGGCGGTGGAGACCTCCGGCCGGTCCTCTGCGGCGATCCGTACTGACCGCGGCGGCGGTACTGTTGTCGTAGACGGCGGCACCTACACTTCCAACGGACTGGGCTCGCCTGCTATTTACTCCACGGCGGACATTACAGTATCCAATGCGAACCTGATCTCCAACCTTTCCGAGGGTGTGTGCATCGAGGGTTTGAATTCCATCACGCTAAATGATTGCGACCTGATCGCTAACAACACCCAGTGCAACGGCAACGCCACTTTCCTGGATACCATCATGATCTACCAGTCCATGTCCGGTGATGCCGCCAGCGGCACCAGCCATTTCACCGTGACGGGCGGCAGCCTTACCAGCAAGAGCGGCCACGTATTCCATGTTACCAACACCAATGCGGTCATTACCCTGACTGGGGTGGAAATCATCAACGAGGATGCGGACAAGATCCTGCTCTCCGTATGTGCGGACGGTTGGAGCGGCGGCAGCAACATTACCACGCTCAAGGCGATCAGGCAAAAGCTGGAGGGGACGATCCTGGTGGGCAGCGATTCCAGCCTGACGCTGGAGCTGACGGACGGTTCCACTTTCGTGGGCAACATCAGCGGCGACATCACTAACGCCAAGGGAACCGCCGTTTCTACAGAGATCGGCACTGTTTCTGTCACTTTGGACAGCACCAGCACTTGGACTCTAACGGGTGATGTATACATCACCGAGTTCAACGGGGATGCTTCAAATATCGTCTCCAACGGCTATACACTGTATGTAAACGGAGTTGCTCTGACCGGCACGAAGTAACATCGCAAATCATCTTTGGCAGGATACAACTTCCAAGCTCCTATCCCAAACTTTTGAACCATGTGTTTAGCCATAATGAGAACTCCCATTCAACTGTTTGTGGCCGTTGAGTGGGAGTTCTTTCTTCCGAATCATTCAGAAATACTATCATTTTCACCGGTTTCATTAATCCACTTCTGCAGTTCATCCTCCGAAACGTTCCACGAAAAGCGCCTGCCCTGCAGCCAGTTGCCATTTCCGGCCTGCGCGGCGAGCGTGTCATCGCTTTGTCCGATGTTGCTGCTGCCGGAGGTGCAGAACGGGATCACGGTGATCCCGGTAAAGTCATGGCTCTCAACAAACGTACTCATGATGCGCGGAGCCTGTCCCCACCAGATGGGGTATCCAAGATACAGCGTATCATAGCTGTCAAGATCTATCTCGTTTGCGATCTCCGGGCGGGCGTCGAGCGTGTTCTGCTCCACGGACGCTCGTGTTGTACGGTCGTTATAGTTCAGATCCTCTGTCGTGTAGGGCTGCGCCGGAATGATCTCCGAGAGAGCCCCTCCCGTGAGGGCAGCGATCTTCTCCGCTACACCCTTTGTGTTGCCGGTCGCGGAAAAATAAAGCACAAGCACTTTGCTGTGTTCTTTGTTCTGTTCTTTCACGGCAGGGGCATCTGTTTTGAGCGCATCCTGCTCCGGTGTGGGTGCAAAAGTCTGTGTCGGCGTTTCCTGTATCGGTGCCTCTGTGGGAGTGCTTTGGGGCGGCGCGCTCCCACAGCCGAAAAGTGTGAGAGCAATCAGGAAAACCACTATATTCAAAACAGCTCTCTTATTCATAAGGCGAACCATATCTATTACAAGGTCTCTATCCACTTTTTCAGATCGCTCTCGGAAGCTCTCGCTGAAAAGCGCCTTCCGCGCAGCACCTTTGCGCTTTTGGCAAGCGTTTCGATGCGGCTCTGCCCTTCGCCGAGATCGCTCCCGCCCGAGGTGAAGAAGGGTACAACAGTCTTCCCAGCCCAATCGTATGCATCCAGGAAACTGTCTATGATGCTGGGCTCGCGGTACCACCAGATGGGGAATCCGAGGAAGATCACGTCAGACTCTGCCACGGGCGCGTTCGTATCTGCCAGCGCCGGGCGGCAGTTCGGATCCTGCATCTCCAGTGTCGTGCGGCTTTTCTTGTCCATCCAATTCAAATCGCGCCTCTCATAGGGAACGGCGGGTTTGATCTCATAGAGCTCCGCCTCTGCGGCCGCAGCCAGCGTCTTCGCCAGCTTCGCCGTGCTGCCCTGGGCGGAAAAATAGGCAATCAGTGTTTTACTCATGTTGTCCTCCTCAAAGCTTCGTGTATTCTTCATCCGATACCGGCTCCAGCCACTCGTTGCTTGTCTCCTCACCCTTGACTTCGAACGCCAGATGAGAAAACCAGTTGTCCGCAGCCGCACCGTGCCAATGCTTGACGCCCGCCGGGATGTTGATACACGTTCCCGGCAGAATGGGGACGGCTTCCTTGCCCCACTCCTGATACCAGCCACGGCCGCCCACGCCGATGAGCATCTGCCCGCCGCCCGAGGCCGCGTGGTGGATGTGCCAGTTGTTGCGGCACCCGGGCTCAAAGGTTACGTTGAACACCGGCACCTGCTCGGCCGAAATCGGAGCCAGATAGCTTTGCCCGACGAAATACTGTGCGTAAGCGTCGTTGGGCTGTCCGATCGGGAAAAAGATGCTGTTCTGATAGGCGTCCTTTTCACTCCCGGCAGGCGCGTCCTCGTTCCAGATCTCTTTAGCCTGTCGGAATACCGCCCAACCCTTGGGCCAGCCGACGTACATCGTCGCATGGGTGATGATCGCGGCGATCTCTTCTTTCGTCACGCCGTTGTTTTTCGCGTTCTGCAGATGATAGGCGAGGGAGGAATCCGTGATCCCCGAGGCCATCAGCGAAACTACGGTGATGATGCATTTGGTCTTGACATCGATGGCTTCCTCGTTCCACACCTCACCGAACAGCACATCGTCGTTGAGATGGGCGAACGTCGGCGCAAAGTCCCCGAGCTGTGTACGCCCGGCGGTCTGTGTGATCTTCTTTGTCATATCCGCTCCTCCTACTCTCTGATAAAGCTTCGGTCCGACTCCGGCAAACCGCTTTCATCGGACACAAAGCGCTCCACCGTCATGTGCAGATCGTACTTCTCCCGCAGTACGGCGATCGTCTGCATCATGGGCGAAGCGTGGTGCGCGTCGATGGCTGCCTGATCCCGCCATTGGTCGATCAGCAGGATCGTCTCCGGATCGTCGAGAGACAAATAGTATTCATAGCGCAGGTTTCCCTCCTCGGCGCGGATGGCTGCGACCGTTCCGCTGTTGGCCATTTCCTCCGCAAAACGCCGAGCGGAGCCGTTTTTCCCTGTATAGCGGAGATTCACTGTGATTGCCATCGTCTGTTCCTCTCAGAGCCAGGAGACCGTGTCGCTCAGCGGCTTTCTCGCGTTGTGACCGGGGGCCGCTTTCACACCGTCTGCGGCATAGCCCAGATCCAGCATCATCAGGATCTCTTCGTTCTCCGGAAGTCCGAGCTCCACGGCCATTTTTTCAGGTTCGAAGAAATTGATCCAGCAGCTGCCCAGTCCTTCGTCTGCGGCAGCCAGGATCATGTGTGTGGCGACGATGGTGGCATCCTCCACGCCGGAATCCCGCTTTTCGCCGGGATAGGTGAACACGTTATTTTTGTCAAAGGCAACGACAAGCACGGTCGGAGCGCCGTAGCGGCAGGGCGTGACCTTGTCGATCCTGGCGAGCATCTCCTCGGACTGCACGACATAGATGTGCTGCTCCTGAAGATTCTTTGCCGTGGGGGCCAGACGTCCCGCCTCCAGGATAGCGTCGAGCTTTTCCCGCTCGATCTTTTTGTCGCTGTACTTTCTGCAGGCGAAACGTGTTTTGATGACTTCTTTGAATTCCATGTTTTCACACTCCATTTTTACTGAAGACCCCGCAACAGGATCTGAATGCCGGCATATGCCAGTTCATAGGTTCTCACGGGCGTAAAATCCAGCCCCGCTCTTTCCATAGCCGCCTTCTGCTTGTCCGTTGCCACCGTATAGGGATACAGACCGAACATGAAGGGCAGGAACGAGTACAGGAAGGTATGTATGCTCTGCTCGCCGAGCGTGGGGCAGAACTTCCGCAGGCAGCCATCCACGGAGGAAATGAAATCCCGGTAAGCAGTCTTGAATTCGATCAGCCGCTCCAGCCGGACGTTTTCCTCCATGTCGTACAGATTCATGCTCAACAGTTTGAGCAGCATCGAGCGCTTGTCAAGCGCCTGTGCCAGCGCGGAAGCCAGATCTTCCAGGGACAGCGCTTCTTTTCTCTGGCAGAGCAGGTCCAACTCCTCGGCGATAGACTCATACTCTTTCTGAAAAAGCGCAAGGAAGATCTCTTCCTTCGACTCGAAGTAATTATAGATCGACGGTCGGGTGAAGGAAGTCTCCACCGCGATCTCCTTGATCGTGATCTCTTTGTAGCTCATGGACTGGAAGAGCTTTCGGCAGGCGGTGATGATTTCCTCCCTGCGGGAGTTCGTCAGCTCGGCTGATCCTTTCGGCATATTCAGTCCCTCCGTTGTTCTTTGCCAGAGAAGGCCTGTTTTTTAAACTGACACTGTGTCAGCGTTTATAGTATAACGCAATTCTGACACCGTGTCAATAACATTTTTATGGAAGTATCTGTCCTTAAAAAGCCAGTCAGAAAACCGTTTCAGGAGCCTCGTTCCATCCCTTTCTTCCCATTAAGCTTTTCCTTCTTTTTTGTATTTGTTCTTCCCCCGCCTATTCGGCGGGATTGTCAACAGGGCGGATTTCTTCAGTATCCTGATCAAGCCGACGAATTCATCCTTGGACAGTTTATCATAAATGATCCCCAACTGCCGGCAGAAGACACGGGCCTGACGCTCTTCAGCGCTGCCGTTCATTCGCTTCGGCGCGATGGGCTTCATATACTCCCGCTCCCCGCAAAACGTGAAGAAGACTCATAATCCACGGATTCTAGTATTTAGGGAAGAGGTCTTCTTCCCTGCTTCCAGCTCCTGAAAAATGAAATCGTCAAAGACATCCTGCGTGATCTCATCCACGTATTTGACCGGAACTTTGGTATGAAAGTAGTTCAAGTCCTCCGTATAATACGTAATTGTGCGCGGACGCAGGTTCTTGATGCGGCAATGCTTGTAAAATGCATTCTGCGCCTCTGAAAAAGTTGTCCGCCTGACTTCCTTCGCGTTCAAAATAGTGGTTCTGCGCATGAAATTACCCCCTTCAAATGCGCTTTGAAAATCTAGCGTCAAGAAGGGGGTAAAAATCTATACGCAAAAAGCAAAGAAAAAACCCTGTAGTCATTGAAACTACAGGGTTTTGGTGCGCGAGGGGGGACTTGAACCCCCACGCCCGGAATGAGCACTAGAACCTGAATCTAGCGAGTCTACCAATTCCACCACTCGCGCATTTGAAAGCTTGATTAATATAGCATCTTCCGCGGGGAATGTCAACAACTAATTTCCCGGTTTCCGGATTTTCGGCCCCGCAAACAGCCCGGGCGGCTTGCCACCGCGGGAGGGCTATGGTAGAATAAGACGAGGTGATTTGCATGCATATGACAGATCTGATCGAAAAGAAAAAGAGAGGACTCGTCCTCACGGAGGAGGAGATCCGGTTTATCATTGACAGATACACCGCGGGGGAGATCCCGGACTACCAGATGTCGGCGATGCTGATGGCGATCCTGTTCCGGGGCATGACGATGCCGGAGACGACGGCGCTGACCATGGCCATGGCCCATTCGGGGGACATGGTGGACCTCTCGGCGCTGGGCGAACACACGGCGGACAAGCACTCCACCGGCGGCGTGGGGGACAAGACCTCACTGGTGCTCTGTCCCATGGTGGCGGCCTGCGGGGCCAAGATGGCCAAAATGTCCGGCCGCGGCCTGGGCCACACCGGCGGGACCATCGACAAGCTCGAATCCTTCCCGGGGTTTTCCGTTTCCATGAGCCCGGAACGGTTTCTGGAGATCGCCGATACGGTGGGCTTCGTCATCGCCGGCCAGACCGCGAACCTCGCCCCCGCGGACAAGAAGATGTACGCGCTGCGGGACGTCACCGCCACGGTGGACTCCATCCCGCTGATCGTCGGCAGCATCATGTCCAAGAAGCTCGCTTCCGGCGCGAAGACCATCGTCCTGGACGTGAAAACAGGCTCCGGCGCGTTTATGGAGACGGAGAGGGACGCCTTCACCCTGGCCCAGGAGATGGTGAACGTGGGCAAGGAGGCCGGGCGGAACATGGCCGCGGTGGTCACCGACATGGACCAGCCGCTGGGCTTCGCCGTCGGCAACGCGCTGGAGGTCAAGGAGGCCATCGACGTGCTCTCCGGCGCCGACGTGCCCGATCTGATGGAGCTGTGCATGGTGCTGGGCAGCAACATCCTCGTGCGCAGCGGTCTGGCTGACGGCGATGAGGAGGCGCGCGCCAGACTCAAGGACGCCGTCGAGAGCGGGGCCGCCCTCCGAAAGCTGGCGGACATGGTCGAGGCCCAGGGCGGGGACAGCGCGGCGGTCTACGATCCGTCCCTGCTGCCTGCCGCGCCGGTACAGCGCAGCGTCAAAGCGCCGCGCAGCGGGTACATCACCGCCATGGCGGCAAAGGAGATCGGCCTGGTGTCCATGCACCTGGGCGGCGGGCGCTCGACCAAGGAGGATGTGATCGACCTGTCCGTGGGCGTGGTGCTCCGCGCCAAGGTGGGCGCGCGTCTCGCCGAGGGCGACGAGCTGGCCGTGATCCACGCCCCCGACGAAGCCGCCGCCCTCCGGGCGGAGGAGGAGCTCCTCGCGTGCTACACCTTTGCCGACGAGCCGGCCTATCGGCCGCCCTTCATCCGCGGCGTGGTCACCTGACACCCGAACATGCCATCCATAAAAAGGGGACGCAGTTTTCTGCGTCCCCTTTCTTTACCATTCGATCTCCCGCACGGTCTCCCAGACGCGCCCGCCGTAGCCGGCCAGCGGCTGGGTGACGGTGATGCGCGCCGTGCCGCTCCCGGCGGTGACTACCGCGGGGAGGGAGATGACGGCGAGGGTATCATAGTACCCTCCGTCCTCCTGCGTCCGGATCTCGCAGTCCGCGTCGGTCACGACCACCCCGTTGACCTCCACGCGGATGCTGATGGCGCCCTCCGCGGCCAGCGCCGGCTCGTCGAGGACGACCCTGGCCTGTACGGGGGAGGAGTAGGTCCTGAAGACGAACTGCCCGGGGAAGGTGTACTCCGTTTTCCGCTCGGAGGGTGACCAGTAGCGGAAGGACCAGCCCTGCTCGGGCGCGGCGGCCCGGGTCAGGGAGATAGTCTGCTCGCCCTTGCCGGCGTCATAGACCACCTTCACGCGCAGCTCCAGATGCGGCTCGGTGTTCTTCTTCATGTAGTGGTCCATGTGCGCGAAGAAGATGTCGGTCACATTGACGGTGGGCAGAGTGAACACGCCCGATTCTATGTCCGCGGACGGGATGTTCCAGACCTCCTCGGGGGATTTGAGCCCCGTGTCCCAGAGCTCCGCGACGGCGGAGGTGACGTTCCGGGCGTAACGGAAGGTGACCGCGCCCTCCACGGTGTCGGAGAAGTCGATGAGCACGACCTCCACCTCCGGGACGTCGGGCGTCGGCTCGGGCGTGGGAGTAGGCTCGGGCGTGGGCGAAGGAGACGGTGTGGGAGCGGGGGTGGGCGCCGGCGTGGGGGCCTCGGTGGGCAGGGGAGTCGCGGCGACGACCTCGACGATGACCTCGGCCACGTCCTGCGCGGTCTCGACGCTCCCGACCTCCGGGACCGGTCCGGCGCCGGAGCGGGGCCCCATCAGCGCGAGGAACAGCACCGCCACCGCCGCGTAGGGCAGGGAGAACCAGAAGCGCTTTTTCTTCGGCACCGCCCGGTACGGCGCGGGGGAGGGCGGGAATTCCTCCGGCGTGGTGAATTCCGCCTCCGGCCGGGCGAATTCCGGGCCCGGCGACGGGAATTCTCGTTTTTCAGCGTCCATGACTCACACCGATCGTCAGTCCTGGGTGTGGACGCTCACCTGCGGGAACGGGCAGTTGACGCCCAGCTCACGCAGCCCGAGCCAGAGATCCCGGTTGAGGGCGCGCCCGGCGGTAAAGATGTCGTGCTCGGCCACCTCGACGATGAAGCGCAGCACCACGGCGGAGTCGGCCAGCTGCTGCACGCCCAGATACTGGGGCGGGGCCTTCATGATGTCGGAGCGCTCGGCGTAGATCTTCTCGAGCAGCGCGGGGAGCTGCGCTTCCAGCGCCACCAGATCGGTCTCGTAGGGGATGGAGATGTCGCTCACGGCCCGGGAGATGTTGTCCGAGCGGTTGAGGATGTTCTTCATTTCGGAGTTGTTGATGATCTTGATGTTGTCGCCCGCGTCGATGATGGAGGTGGTGCGGATGCCGATGTCCTTGACGGTGCCGCGGAAGCCGTTGACCTCCACGATGTCGCCCACGTTGTACTGGTTCTCAAAGAGCATGAAGACGCCGGTCACCACGTCGGCGATCAGACTCTCCGCCCCGAAGCCGACGACCAGGGCGACAATCCCGACGCTGGCCACGATGGTGGACACGTTTACGCCCAGGATCGACAGGCCCCAGCAGAGGATCACCAGCGCGGCCACGTACTTGGTCAGACTGGAAAAGATCGTGATCAGCGTCCCGCCCCGGTGGGTCACGGGATGGAGCTTGCCGAGGATGAGGATCACCACGTTGGCGCACAGGAGCACGCACAGCGTCATGGACAGCAGCTCAAACGCCGGATGAGGGAATAAAAACCGATCCACGGCGTAAAACGCCGCCGCCAGAGCGAAGTATGCGGGGATCTTCATGTTGCCGTTGCTGCGGGGCTTGTTCATAACGATTTACCTCCCTTGATCAAACAGTTTGTCTGTCTCATAAAATGGAGTGCGGTGCCGCGGGGTATAGGTGAGCACGCCGCCGGGGCGTTCGGAGAGCATCAGCATCATGCCGTCAGCAATGCACCGGAGCGGCGAGAACTGATCGCGCAGGGCACCAAAGGAACTCCCGCCGCCGAACACAGCCCGCCGGGCGAGGGTCAGATGGGGCGTATACGCCCGCTCCTCCGGGCGGAAACCGCGCTCCCGGAGGGCGTCGGTGAGGGCCTCGTGCAGCGAGAGCAGCGCCTCGCCTCCGTCGACGTTCCGCCATATGGTATCGCCTTCCCTGCCGCGGAACCGGCCCGGGGCGCCGATGACCAGGGGAAAGCTCCCGGTCCGGCACTGCTCCATGGCCTCGGCGGCGCGCCGCTCCCCGGCGCGGTCGGTCTCGCCGAGAAAAACCAGCGTCAGGTGGTAGTTCTCCCGGCGGGAGAGGGTGCCGGAACGGAGAACGCGCCGGAGCGTCCGGGCGTCCCGTTCAAGAGCGAGCCTGATATCCTCGGGGAACTCGACGGCGATAAACAGTCTCATACTTTCCCCTCCCCGGCGGCGGAGCCTGCCCGGAACGCCGCCGGTGTGCCTTTCGCGCAATCTGCTTTTTCAATATAACATATTTCCGTGAAAAACAAAACAGGCAATGTGCGTTTATTCTGCCATTTTCTCCCCGGGGACTTGTCAAGTCCGGCGGGCTCTGCTAATATAATCCGGTGGCCCTGGGCCGCCAGAAGGAGCAAGACCTCATCCATGAACGTTTATGATTTCGACAAGACCATTTACCGCGGCGACAGCGCCACCCATTTCTGGTGGTTTTCCGCCGGGCGTCACCCCTCCGTTTTCCTGAGCGTATTCGGCGCCGCCGGACCGGCGGCGAAGGTGCTCACCGGGAACCTCTCCCGGGGCGAGCTCAAGCATAAGCTCTACACCTTCCTGCGAAGGATCGACGACCCCCGCCGGGAGGTGGAGATCTTCTGGGACAGGCACATCGGCGGCATCTTTCCCTGGTATCTCGAACGCCGCAGGGACGACGACCTGATCATATCCGCCTCTCCGGACTTTCTGATCGAGGAGGCCTGCCGCAGACTGGGCATCCATTGCATGGCCACGCCCATGGAGATCACGACCGGACGGCTGCTGGGTGAGAACTGCCGCGGCGCGGAGAAGGTCCGCCGGTTCCGGGAGGTATATCCTGCCGCCGTCATCGAGGAGTTCTTCTCCGACTCCCTGGCCGACCTGCCCATGATGGAGGAGGCCGAAAGGGGATACCTGGTGCGCAACGGCGCGGTGCTGCGACTGGTGGCGTCCCGGGAGACCGCGGCGGCGAATACATAAACGACCGCAGATCAGCACGCCCGCAGGGGCGAAAGGAGATAGAAATGAATCTGCCCAACAAGCTCACGCTTTCGCGTATCATAATGGTGCCGGTGTTCGCCGTCTTTGCCGCGCTGGCGGTCAAAAGCCGCGGCAATCTCATGTATCTTGCCGCAGGGATCGTTTTTGCCCTTGCCAGCCTGACGGACATGTTCGACGGCAAGATCGCCCGCAAGTATAACCTTGTGACCAATTTCGGCAAGTTTGCCGACCCGCTGGCGGACAAGCTGCTGACCACGGCGGCCTTCCTGTACATGCAGCAGGAGGGCGTCTGCGACCCGGCGGTGCTGATCCTGATCCTGGCCCGGGAATTCGCCGTATCCGGTCTGCGCATGATCGCCGCCGGCTCTCCGGGCGGCGCGGTGATCGCCGCGAACATGTGGGGCAAGGTCAAGACCGCGCTGCAGATGGTCGCCATTGCCGCGTTTTATTTCGGCTGTGCTCTGTGGCCCGAGAGCGCGCTCCTGCGCACATGCGCCTCGGTGCTCTGCTGGCTGTGCGCGGCGGCCACGCTGATCTCCGGCTGGACCTATTTTGCCGCCTCGGGACATCTGCTCCTGGAGACCAAAAGCGGGAGACACTCAAAAGTTTGAATCATCCGTCAAAAACCGAAGGCCGGGCAGACTGCCCGGCCTTCGGTTTTTCATTCGCTCATTTCAGGGACGCGAGGAAGTTTTCGAAGTTTTTCGAGAGGACGTCCGGCAGAAGCTTTTCGTCGATCCCCAGCGAGAGGAAGCGCTCCAGCTCCACCTTCGGCGTCCACATCGGATAATCGGTGCCGAAAAAGATGTGCGAGGGATCGAAGGTCTCGAACGCTTTGCGTGCCGCGTCCCAGCCGTCGAAGCCGAGGGTGCTGCTGGTGTCCATGTAGACATTGGGCAGGTTCAGGCACTCCCGGGCCTCGGCCCACTGGCTCCAGCCGCCGAAATGGGCGCCGACGAACTTCATGTCCGGGAACAGCCCGGCGAGCCTGGCCATCCGCCAGGGGGTGGAGTAGTTGTAGCGGTAATCGCCCACGTGGGCGATCAGGAACAGACCCTCGGCGCGCATGCAGTCATAGAGCGGCAGCAGCCGGTCGTCGTCGAGCATGAAGCGCTGGATGTCCGGATGGAGCTTGATGCCCACGAGCCCCAGGGACTTGATGCGCCGGACCTCGGTCTCAAAATCCGGGTAGTCGATATGCATCGTGCCCAGACCGATGAACTCCGGGTGCTCCTCACACTCCCGGGAGATAAAGTTGTTGATGCTCTCCACCTGCCGGGCGGCGGTGGCCGTGGAGAAGACCACCGAGCGGTCGATGCCTGCCGCTTTGTTTTCCCGCAGCAGATCCTCGGCGGTGCCCTGGCCGTTGGTCAGCCCCACGGGCGCGAGGAGCTGTTCGTTGTGGGCGTTGGCGTAGAACTGTCCCGTGGCCAGCACCGCGGAGCGGGCGATCTTCTCGGGGAATATATGGGTGTGGGCGTCGATGACGAACATGGAATCGTACATGGGTTCACCTCGGGGTTCATTTGTCATTTGAGAGTTTAGCGGCCGAAGGGGAAAAAGTCAAGTCCGGCGGAAAACCGGCGCTTTTCACACCAGCGCCCCGATATCCACGGTCTCCGCGGCCAGCCGGCCGCCCTCTGCGTTGGGGTGCAGCCCGTCGCCGATATGGTATTCCGGACGCATATACCCCGGGTGCGCGTCGTCCCGCAGCGCGGCGTCATAGTCGAAAAAGCCGTCGCACACGTCGTTGGAACGGATCCAGCCGTTGAGCGAGAGCCGCTCCTTTTCAAAGGCTGCGCGCCACCAGTCGGGATAATCGTCGTTCCCCGCGGGCGGCAGCGTGGCGGCGAAGAACTTCGCGCCGTGCCGGTGGGAGATGTCGGCAATGGCGCTGATCCCGGCGATGATCTCCTCCGCCGGGGTGGCGGCAGGCAGCTCCTCGAGCTGGATCGGGTGCATGATGTCGTTGATGCCCATGAGGGTGACGACCGCGTCCGGGGCGTCGAGTCCGAACACGTCCCGCTCAAAGCGGCCCGTCCCCGCCGGGCCGAAGGCGGTGATCGTCATGCCCATGGCTTTGATGAAGGTGGCGTCCGCGAGCAGACGGTTGCCGGAGATGCCGCAGTTGACGAGGGTGACCTTCCCGGGCGCGGCGGCAAAGAGCCGCAGCGCGATGGGGTCGGGGATAAAGCCCATGTTGGTGATGGAGTCGCCGAAGGCGGCCACCACCTTCACATCGTCCCCGGTGAGCACCTGCACGGCGTCAAAGCCCAGCAGAAGGCCCATCGTCTCGGGCGTGATGTCCTGGACGAAGGGAGAGCTGAGACCCTCGGGCAGCGTGGGGACGAACGCACGTCCGTCGGTGCAGTCCCCGTCGCCGAAGCGCACCTCGGCGACGGAAAAGGAGCTCATCGAGCAGGGACCCTCCGCGCGCTGGGGCTCCCCGGCGTAAATGCTGACGGCCAGACGCTGTCCCGCCCGGGCGGGGAAGGGGATCTCGTCGGAAAAGATCTCCTGTCCCGGGGCAAGCTCGACCGCGCGCTGCCCGTCCAGGGTCACCGCCGTCACACCGCCGACCGTGCCGTCCGAAGCGGCCGCGCCGACGGTCACCGCGTCGAGACGCAGCGGCGCGCTGCCGTAACGGTTGGTAAAACGGATGCGGATCTTTTCGCCGTCGAGATTGTTCAGAAAGATGAAACGCTGGGTCTGATGCCGAAGAATAAAGGCCGGCATGCCGAATTCGATGCTCATGTACCGCCAGGCGCTGGTCCACTTCATGGCTCGATACCTCCAGATCGTTTGATGAAACCATGATAGCACACCCCCGCGCGGTTTTCCACTTCCGACAGAGATTTGCCGGTTTTATTTTTCTCCGCCGCGCATAGGATGACCCGAGGGGGGATCCATATGATTTCGGGAGCATTGATCGGGTGGCTCAAAAGCCGCCGGAAGCTGGCCTCCGGCGCGGCGCTGGCGGGCGTGATCGCGCTGAGCTTCGCGTTCATCTATTCGCCGCGGGTGGTCGGCGCGGCTGCCGCGCAGCGGATACTGCCGGTCTACAGCGTGGAGCGGGAGGGGAAGTACATCAGCCTGACCTTTGACGCCGCCTGGGGCAATGAGGATACGCAGCAGCTCATCGACACGCTCAACAAATACGGCGTCCGGGCGACGTTCTTTGTGGTCGGCGACTGGGTCGAGCGATATCCGGAGAGCGTGAAGGCGCTGCACGACGCGGGGAACGAGGTCATGAACCACTCCAACGCCCATCCCCACATGTCGAAGCTCGGCGCGCAGCAGATCATCGCCGAGGTCAGCGCCTGCAGCGACAGGATCGAAGCCGTCACCGGCGTGCGGCCCACGCTGTTCCGCTGCCCCTACGGGGAGTATGACGACAACGTGATCGGCACGATCAATGCCATGGGGATGACCGCGATCCAGTGGGACGTGGATTCTCTCGACTGGAAGGACCTTTCCGCCCCGGAGATCTACCGGCGCGTGACCGCGAAGGCGGCGCCGGGGAGCATCGTGCTGTTCCACAACGCCGGGCTCCACACGCCCGAGGCGCTGCCGTCGATCATCGAATACCTGCAGTCCGAGGGCTACACCATCGTGCCGGTCAGCGAGCTGCTGCTGCAGGGGAGCACCGCCATCGACCACACCGGCCGCCAGCACGCGGCGTCGGCAGGATGACGCGATCGCCCGGCCCGTGTCCCGGGCGGCACGGGCCGGGCAAAGCTCTTCTTCGTCTGCGGTGAACCGCCGGGGCTCCCGGCGCGTCATAGGGATAAAACCATGGACAAAAGGAGAAAGATCCCATGAGATCCACAAAAGCATTCCGCATCGTCCTGCTCCTGACGCTGGCCCTGGCGCTGCTGTCCGGCTGCGCCGCGCCGGCCGCGAAGGAGCCCCCGGCGACGGAAACCGGAAAAGAAGAAAACGTGGTCGAGGTCGCCTCGGTCGACGAGCTGCTCGCCGCCGTCGCCCCCGGCGCCACCGTGGAGCTGGCCGCCGGCGAATACGTCCTGAAGCCGGCCGCGGGCGCCGGCGACGTGAACCGCTACTGCCGCTGGGTGGACACCTACGACGGCTGCGCCCTGGAGATCCACGACGCGGACGGGCTGACGATCCGCGGCGAGGGCGCAGACAAGACCGTGCTCTCGGCCGAGCCGCGCTATGCCAACGTCCTGAGCTTTTGCAACTGCGACGACCTCACGGTCTCGGGACTGACCGCCGGCCACACCGTGGAGCCCGGCGCGTGCACCGGCGGCGTGCTCTATCTGGAGAGCTGCCACCGCGCCGCGGTGGAGGGCTGCGGCCTGTACGGCTGCGGCACCGTCGGCGTCCAGACGCAGGAATGCGCCGGTCTCACCGTCGCGGACACGAAGATCTACGAGTGCAGCTACAACGCGGTATCCCTTTACAACAGTCTGGACGTGGTCGTCAGGGACTGCGAGATCTACAGGATCGGCGGCCGCGACGGCTGGCCGGCCTCGGGCTTGTTCGAGAGCGTGTCCGGCGAGAATATCTGCTATCTGAACAACAGGATCTACGACTGCAATGCCCAGTCGCTGCTGACCTCCGGCCAGAGCAAAAACGTTCGGTTCCTGTCCTGTGACGTGAGCGGCAGCCGTTTCGAGGGCCCGGTCTTTTCCGCCGAGCGCTACACCGTCACCGTGGACGGCTGCGCGCTGCGCTCCAACAGCTATCTGGGCTGGTGCGGCGGGGTGCGCCCCGTGGACGCGGCGGGGGAGCCCCTCAGCGATGAGGCCCTTGAGACCATGGAGCTGCGTGAGATCGACCCGGCGAGCGTCGTCTCCCCGGTCCCCGACGCCGCCGAGGCAGCCCCCGGCGGCGAGATCCGCGTGACCGATGTGGACGGGCTGCTCGCCGCCCTCGGCCCTGACCGGACCGTGGTGCTGGCCCCGGGCGTGTACGATCTGTCCAGGGCGTCGAATTACGGCGGCGCCGGCGGCGCGGGCTACTACTGGGCGGACAGCTACGACGGCCCCGCGCTGGTCATCGAGGGCGTGCGCGGCCTCACGCTCCGCGCCGAATCCGGCGACAGCGCGGCCACCGTCATCACCGCCGTGCCGCGCTACGCCAACGTGATCACCTTCCACAACTGCGAGGAACTGCAGCTCATCGGCTTCACCGCGGGCCATACGGAGGCCCCGGGAGAGTGCTCGGGCGGCGTGATCGACCTGCAGAACTGCCGGGACGTCCAGCTGGAGGGCTGCCGCCTTTACGGCTGCGGCGTCACGGGCGTCAACGCCTGGCTGTGCTCCTCCGTCTGGGTGAACCGCTGCGAGATCTTTGACTGCTCCTGGTGCGCGGCCTATATCTCCTCCTGCGACGGCTTCGCCTTTACCGACTGCGATATCCATGACGTGCCGAACCCGGCCCTGTTCTTTGAGAGCAGCGGCGAGGTGCTCTGGGAGAGCCTGGCCTATGCCGACGGCGTATACGATGTAAACGGCGATGTCCTGACGGAGCACGACTACGACGAGGAGTACGCCCCGATCGTCTCGGACTGGGTCGATTTCCGGACGGACAGCCCGGAGCTGTCCTTTGCCCTGAAGGTCCAGCGCGTCTTTGCCGACGGCGACTGGGCCGCCCTCGCGGACCTGGCGATCTTCCCGCTGCGCGTCTATACGCCCCAGGGGAACTATGTGTTCTCCGACCGGGAGGGACTGATGTCCGGGCGGCTGGACGAGCTGTTCGACGGCGCGTTCCGCCGCCAGGTGGCCTGCATGGGGCTCTATGGGTATTACCAGAACTCCAACGGCAGCGTCTTTGCCGACGGGTCCATGGCCTTTGAACGCCTTGTCACCGGCGAGGGCGAGGAGCTGCGCCTTGCCGCGGTCTCCACGACCTTCGGCCTGTACTGACGCGCCCCGCGCGCCTCGCAGCACGGAATATCCCGCGCCTTCGTCCTGTCCGACGGCGGCGCGGGAGTTTTTTTGTCTCCCGCGGCCGCCAGCTGTTGACAGATGCCGCTGCTGTCGGTATTATATAAGCGGTTGTTTACAGAATAAACGAATCCTTAGGAGGCCGCGCCATGACGCAGCGGGAACGCGAGATACTCCGGTGGATCGAGGCAGATCCCATGATCTCCCAGCAGGAGCTGGCCGAGCGCGCGGGCATCACGCGCTCCTCGGTAGGCGTGCACATCTCCAACCTGATCAAAAAGGGCTGTATCGCCGGCCGCGGGTATATCCTCCCGCGGGGCGAATACGCGGTGGTCGTCGGCGCCGTCAACGTGGATATCGGCGGCCGCCCGGACGGGAAGCTCGTCCCCGCCGACTCCAACCCCGGCCGCGTGCGCATGAGCCTGGGCGGGGTGGGGCGGAACATTGCCCACAACCTGGCGCTGCTGGGCGTGGACACGCGGCTCATCACGGCTTTCGGCGACGACGCCAACGCCGAGCGGATCACCGCCTCCTGCACCGCGCTGGGCATCGACATATCCCGGTCCCTGCGTGTGCCGGGGGAGGCGACCTCCACCTATCTTTACATCGCCGACGCGGACGGGGAGATGGCCGCGGCGGTGTCGGACATGGGCATCTACGAGCGCATGACGAGCGCAGAGATGATCTCCCGCCGGGACTTCATCGACAGCGCCCGGGCGCTGGTGCTCGACGCCAACATCCCCGCCGAAACGGTGGAATGGCTGTGCACCCACACGACCGCGCCGATCTTTGCCGACCCGGTCTCCACGGTCAAGGCGGAAAAGCTGCGCTGCGTGCTGGACCGTCTGCACACGCTCAAGCCCAACCGCCTGGAGGCCGAGGTGCTCACCGGCGTCGCCATCCGGGACGACCGGAGCCTCCATCGCGCCGCGGACGCGCTGCTCTCGGCGGGCGTGGGGCGGGTGTTCCTGTCGCTGGGCCCGGAGGGCGTGCTGGCCGCAGACGCCAACGAACGGTTCCTTCTGCCCAGCCGCCCGGAGCGGATCGTGGGCACCACCGGCTGCGGCGACGCCTTCATGGCGGGCCTCGTCTGGGCGTATATGAACAGCGCAGATCTCCGCGGCAGCGCCCTGGCCGGACTGGCCGCGGCCTGCATCGCCATGGAGAGCGAGGAGACGGTCAACCCGCTCCTGTGTCGGGAGGAGCTGTGCCGCAGAGTGGCGGCACAGAATGAAGTCGGAATAAATAGTTAACATAATATTGGAGGAACGAGCAATGGAGCTGAACCGATATCTTGACCTGTCCCCGGAGGTCACTGAGGCCCTGGAAAACGGCCGCCCCGTGGTGGCGCTGGAATCCACGATCATTTCCCACGGCATGCCCTATCCCCAGAACGTGGAGACCGCCCTGCACGTAGAGGAGATCATCCGCGAAAACGGCGCGGTGCCGGCCACCTGCTGCGTCATCGGCGGCCGGCTCAAGGCCGGGTGCACGGCCGAACAGATCGAGTATCTGGGCCGGACCGGAGCGGGTGTGGCCAAGGCCAGCCGCCGGGATCTGGCGACGCTGGTCGCCCGGGGACTGGACGGCGCGACCACGGTCACCACGACCATGATCATCGCCCACATGGCCGGGATCCGGGTCTTTGCCACCGGCGGCATCGGCGGCGTACACCGCGGCGCCGAGACGACCATGGACATCTCCGCCGATCTGGAGGAGCTGGCGCAGACGCCGGTGATGGTGGTCTGCGCCGGGGCCAAGTCGATCCTCGACCTGGGCCTGACGCTGGAGTATCTGGAGACCCGCGGCGTGCCCGTGCTCGGCTACGGCACCGAGGAGCTGCCGGCCTTTTACACCCGCCGTTCGGGCTTCAAGGTCGACTACCGCGTGGACAGCCCCGAGGAGCTGGCGCGGATCTTCCGCACCTCCGCCGAGCTGGGCTTCCGGGGTGGGATCCTCGTGACCAACCCGATCCCCGAGGAGTATTCCATGGACCCGGACGTGATCAACAAAGCCATCGACGACGCCGTGGCCGAGGCCGACGCCCTGGGCATCCGGGGCAAGGCCACCACGCCCTTCCTGCTGGCGAAGATCAAGGATCTGACCGGCGGCGACAGCCTGGACTCCAACATCCGGCTGGTATACAACAACGCCGCGCTGGCCGCGAAGACCGCCGTCTGCCTGGCGAACGGCTGAACGAACACATCGCTCCCGCAAACAGGGCGGCCGCAGCATCCTGCGGCCGCCCTGCGCGTTTTGCCCAGCGCCGGCGGAAGACGCCGAATGATTTTTGTCGATGTTACCGAATTGTAATTGATTGCAACAAATTGCTGTGATATAATCCGAATAGCAGTTTTTTCCAAGACTGTGAAATGAAATGGAGGACGAGACAACATGAAGAAAGGATTGACCAGAGTTCTGTCCCTGCTGCTGTGCATCCTGATGATCGCGTCTGTCCTTCCGATGTCCGTTATGGCGGAATCGGAGGAGCCGGAGGATCTTGA
>JAFXYJ010000025.1 GCA_017541825.1 Oscillospiraceae bacterium
GAATTTCGCGTCCTCGCAAGCTTCGTATCGTTCGCTTCCTCGCAGGCTCGAAAGCTCATTCACTTCGCTGCTCGTCCTTTCAAAAACACAGCCGCGCTGTCACTTTGGGCCTCGTCGACAACTTCGGCCCTCCGCTGCGCGGCTGCGTTTTTGTATACGGGAGTTTTACGCGGGGGATAAGAGATGCCTGCTTGCCGTCTCACGCCGCGCCTTTTTTATCCCGTCTCTTCCCGCCCGGGAAGTCCGGCGCTGATACACGGACCGGCGGATCATTCATCGACAGGCTTTCGGCAGAAACAGGAAGGAGCCGCTCCGCAGCAGCTCCTTCCTGTTTTTGTTATTCTTCTTCGTCGTCGTAGTCGTCAAAATCGTCTTCGTATTCGTCGCGCCGGAGGAAGTACCACACGGCCCCGGCGGCGATGCCGACCAGACCCACGCACAGCGCAGTGATCAGTACGATCCGGCCGGCGCTGGAGGTGCGGACCTGACCGCTGTCCGCTTCGACGGTGCCCAGCGCCTCCTTCACGGTGAGGGTGGCGGCGTTGCTCTCCGTCTCGCCGGCGGCGTTGGAGACCCGGCAGCGCACGAGCCAGCCGTTCTGCTCGGCGGTGACCGCGTGGAGCGTCAGGCTTGCCGCGGCGGCGCCCTCCATGTCCGTCCATCCGGCGCCGTCGCCTTTGTCGATCTGCCAGCGGCATTCCAGCGGCATGGTCCCGCTGGCCGTGACGGTAAAGACGGCGTCGGCGCCTTCGTTGACCTCCACGCTCTGCGGCTGGGCCGTGACATTCGGCGGGATCACGGCGGTCTTGGACTTGATGTTGAACTTGGCCTTCGCGTTGCCGTCGGGATATACCAGTGTGACCGTGTGGGAGCCTGTGGACAGCGTGGCGAGGTATTCCGGCAGGATAGTAACGGTGCTCTCGTCCTCGGAATAACGCAGCACCCGGGAGGCCACGGCGGAACCGTCGATCTGCACGGTGGCCCTGCCGGTGCCGGTGCCGGAGAAGGTCAGCCCCTCCTCGGTGCCCTGGACCCAGTTGGCGTTGGCGCCTTCACTGACGGCATACTCGATGCCGGTGACCACCAGCGTCATCTGACGGGTGGCGCTGCCGGTGGTATTGGAGGCCTTGAGCGTGAAGCGATAAGAGCCCTCGGCGGCGGGGGTCCCCGAGAGGAGACCGTTGGTGGACAGCGACATGCCCGCCGGCAGACTGCCGGTATAGCTCCAGGTGATGGGCGTGCCGCCGGAGGCCGTCAGCTGCACGCTGTACGGCTTGCCCACCGAAGCCGAGGTCAGCAGGGTCGTCGTGATCGAGGGGGCGACCGCCACAGTGGTGTTGGTCGTGGTGGAGTAGGTCACCGCCACGACGCCGGTCACGGTGATGACCTGGTCTGCCTTGATGTTCTTGATCGTGTATACGCCGTTCTTCTCGGTGAGCGTGACGCCGTTGGCCTTGACGGCAAAGCCCGCGCCTTTGGTGAAGCCGCTGTTGATGTTCAGCGTGAAGCTGTAGGAGCCGCCCGAGGCGACAGGGGAGGAGGAGCCGCTGGCCTTCTTGGCGGAGAACCCGGTGCCGGTGGGCAGCGTGACCGTATACGTGCCCGAGGGCTTCGGCGTGGGGGTGGGCGTGGCTGTGGGCACCGGGCTCGCCGTGGGTGTCGGGGTGGGATCGGTATGGTAAGCCGGGATCGCGATCTTGTAGGGATTGGTGGCATTCCCGGCCCGGTCGACGACCACCAGATAGAGATCCCTGGCCGCGGCGTCCTTCAGATTGGTCAGCGTGATGGCCTGCTCCCGGGTGGAGCAGTCGTTGACGATCTTGTCCGCGGCGTTGATCACGGCGTCGGTCTTGGGCGTGGCGCTGCCGGCCACCGTGAGGATGAGATAATAGGTGCCGGCCTCCGAGGAGGTGAAGTAGATCATGGCGGTGGACGCCGAGCTGCGGTTCGGCGCGCGGCTGGTGATCTTCGGCGCGGTGGTGTCGCGGACACAGGCGCCGCTGAGCTCGGACCACTCCCCGGCGAGCTCGCCGGAGACGGCCTGGACCGCGTAATAATAGGTGCCGTCCTCCGTCATATAGCTCTTGAGCTCACAGTAAGTGTTGTTGACGGTGATCGCAGCGCCGAGCTTATTGGATTCCTCCTTGCCGTTGAGATAGATCTGCAGGTTGTATTTGGCGCCCGAGACGCCGGGCACCGCCGACCAGATCGCCATCGTCTTGTTCCAGCCCAGATTCAACACCGCGGGCAGCGGTGTCGGGGTCGGATCCTCCGCATCGGGGGTGGGCGTCGGCGTCGGCGTGGGAGTAGGCGTAGGCGTGGGAGTAGGCGTCGGCGTCGGAGTGGGCGTCGGCGTGGGAGTAGGCGTAGGCGTCGGAGTGGGCGTCGGCGTCGGAGTGGGAGTAGGTGTAGGTGTAGGCGTCGGATCCTCCTCTTCGGGCGTCGGCGTCGGGGTCGGATCCTCTTCGGGCGTCGGCGTCGGGGTCGGATCCTCCTCTTCGGGAGTGGGCGTCGGCGTCGGAGTGGGCGTCGGCGTGGGTGTCGGCGGAGCGGGAACAAAGGTATATGTCTTTACGCCGGGGTCCGGCGGAGCGGCGAGCTGGGCGTCCGTGGCGTATTCGCCGCCTATCTTGACGGCCGTGTTCTCCGCGAGCATTTTGCCGAGTGTCAGCGCGGTGCCCTCCGGCAGGCTGACGGCCTGTTTGCTGCCCGTGAGCACCGCGTGGGTGATGGACACGCTCTTGGGCGCGGTCAGGTTCAGGGCGATGCCGGAGCTGATGCTGCCCTCCATGTCGATCACGATCTTGTACTGGGAGGAGCCGTTGACGGCCTTGACGGCCGCGCTGCCGCCGGAGATATCGGCCGCCGTTTTCAGCGACAGGATCGTCTCCGAGCACAGACCGATGAGATAGACCATATCGTCGCTGCTCTTGTCGGTGACGGCGACCTCGCCCCTGACGGAGAGCTTGCTGCCCTTTTCCACATAAAAGGCGCAGCGATTGGGCTTATCCGTCAGATCGGAGGAATACACCTCGGCGGGAACCACCGTTCCCTTGCCGGCCAGGGTCAGATTGCCGCCCTTGCTGATGATGAACACAGCCAGCGGGGCGTCGCTGCCGGCCTCGGGGTCGTAACGGGCGCTGAGCGTCTGGCCCGAGAGCTGGACGGTGACGGTCTTGCTGACCTCGATGGCGGTCTTGAATGTGAGCGCCTCGCCCTTGAGACCGGGGTCGAAGACGATCTTCTGTCCGTCGGCGGCGTTGGCGATGGCCTCCCGCAGACAGACGAGACCGTCGGTATCCTCCTGCTCATCCAGTGCGGCATTCACCGTGATCTCGTCGTCGGCTCGGACGGTGACGGGCAGAACGGAAAAGGTCATTAAAACGGCCATCAGTATGGCAAGTCCCCGGTGAAGACCGGTATGGACATAACTGCGCATGGTGTGATCCTCCTTCAAACGACCGCAGCGGGGCGCCGTGATCTTCTTTCTGCTTTATAGACGGCCCGGGAAGGAAAAAGGTTTTGTGCTTCCGGAAGATTTTTATTCCATTATTTCCCAGTCCGCTGACCGGTTCCGCGCTTTTCGACACGAGACGGGATACTTCCGGTTGCAAAACCCGGAAGGCTGTGTTACAATATTACGTAAATCGTTTTGGAAAGGATCCAGATTGAGATATGAGCCAGACAGGGAGACATTCCAGTTCCAATAGAGATCCCGGAAAGAAAGCGCCCCGCCGGATCGAGGATAACCCGTCTCCGGACGGAATCGACGAAGTCCTCGCCGAAGAGGAGCTTTCCGCGGACGGGACCGAAGCCGCCGCCGCGGCCGGGTCCGCGCATCACGCCGACGGGACCCATCGTCCCCGGAAAAAGAACCCGACCCACAGTTCGGGGAGGTCCGGGAGCGGCTCCGGGGGCAAAAAGAGAAGACGCAGAAAAAAGAAGAAAAAAGGCGGCTGGAAGGTCGCACTGCTCGTCATACTGGGCGTGCTGCTCGTGCTGGGCATAGCCGGATACGCCTTCTTCCACCATCTTTACGGTCTGATGGATACCAGCAGCCGGACGGTGGGCACGGCCACCCCCACACCGTATGTAGAGGTCACGCCCGAGCCTGAAGGCCCGACGGAAGAGCCCGAGCCCACCGACACGCCCGAGCCGACGCTTCCGCCGCTGACCGAGGAGGAGCTGGCCGCTCAGGCGGAGCTGGAGCTTCTGGACAGCCTGCAGGAGGCCGCGGAGGATATCACCTACAGCGAGGACGTATACAACCTGCTGCTGATCGGCGCCGACGGCACCTCCAAAAAGGTCGAGCGCGGCGATGCGATGCTGCTGCTGTCGATCAACCGCGCCACGAAGAAGATCTGGATCACGTCTCTGATGCGCGATACGCAGGTCTCGATCTATACCGCCGAGCGGACGTTCTACGGCACGGGCCATCTGAACTGGACGACCCAGTGGGGCGGCGTCGGGATGCTCGTCGCCACGATTGAGGACAGCCACAATTTCGCCGTCAAGATCGACAACTGGGCCCTGGTGAACTTCGTCGACTTCGCCGACATCGCCGGCATGCTCGGCCCCATTGAGGTGACGGTCACGCCTGCGGAGGCCGCCAGCATGAACGAGCTGATCCGCCAGGTGGCGCAGATGCGCGACAAGGTATACAAGCTCAAGAAAAAGCCCGCCTCGGAGCGGACGCCCCGCGTTTACTTCCCCGAAGAGGGCGGCACTGTCGAGATCAGCGACGGCATCCAGATCCTGGCCTACTGCCGGGAACGGAAGGCCGGCCTCGGTACGGAAAACCACTACGGCGACACCGGCCGCAGCTACAAGCAGCGCGAGGTGCTCAAGCTCATGTGGGAGAACGTCAAGAAGATGAGCCTGACCGAGCAGTACGCGCTGCTGGAAAAGGTCATGTCCATCATCACGACGGATCTGACCGAGGGCAAGTGCATCCAGCTCCTGCTGACCGCGCCGCAGCTGCTGACCTACGACATCGAGACCCAGCAGTGCCCGGCGCTGGGCGCCATGGCCAAGACCCGGGACGCCAACAACCTGGCGATCTATCTGGCCGACTGGCGGGTCAACCGCAACCTCCTGCGTCATACGATCTACGGCGAGGAGATGAGCCGGGCGGAGCTGACCAGCTCGTATACCGGCGTGGCGGTCTACGTGGGCGACCCGACGGCGTGACATCTTCATAAAACAGGGATTCCCGCTTTTTCAAGCGGGAATCCTCACATTGCAGACACACTCTCACATAAAAGCGCGGTTCGTTTTTCGCAGGAAGGACGTCTCCGGAATGCCCGGCGCAGGCGGTCGGAGCGGGGCCGTTTGAAGCGCGCTCACAGCAACGTCATGTTCGGCAGATACATGGCGGTCTCGTCCGTGGGGAGGTTGCCCTGCCACAGCCGGGGTGCCACGATCATGCCCTCGTCCCCGCCGGCGCCGAGGAAGGCGCCCCACCAGGCGAAGGTGCTGTTGGAGATCACGAAGTGGCGGCAGCGGCTCAGCAGCTCCATCTGTTCGCAGGGCGTGAGCGCCGGGACATATACGACCTCGCCGAGATCGTCGAACCAGTGCTCGGCGCGCACGCGCTCGGCCTGATCGGAGAACACCAGCACTCTGCCTCCGCTGTGGGCACGGCGGATCGCCTCGACGCCCGAGCGGTAATAGTCTCTGCTGCAAAGCTGCCAGCCGCTCCGGACGATGTCGCTGCCCAGACGCACGCTGACGGCGACGCTGTCCTCGGGGATCTCCAGCAGCTCCGCCGGGATCTGCGAAAGGGCCCGCTCCGGCAGGGAATAGGCCCGGCGCAGCTGCTCCCGGATCGGGAGGAATACCGCCGCGTTCTGGAAATAGCCGTACAGATAGACCTTTTCCGGCAGCTCGCCCTCCGGCAGCGGACAGCCGCGGCCCGTAAGGATCATCCCCCGGCGGGCCAGCGCGGTGTTCAGACCGTAGGGACTGCTGCCGTGCACTTCCCGGTAGAGCCGTTGATACACGTGATACGCCTTGATCGGAAGGTCATAGCGGAGCCGTCTGCCGGGGAACAGAGCCGTGTTCTCCGTGAGAACAAAGCTGCCGAGCTCAAAATTCCAGCGCTTATAGTGCCTGTACTCCCGGGTATCGAGCCAGATCCGGGCGTCGGGGGCCCGCTGAGCCAGCGCCAGGGCGTAGCCGTACTGGAGCATCTGGTTGCCCAGTCCGCCCCGCATGCGCAGATAGATCTCCATCAGCCTTCGCCTCCTTCTCCGCCGAAGCGGGCGAACAGCCTGTCCACCACGCCGGGATACCTGTCATAGTCGAATTTTCGGGCAAAGAGGAAGTCCGGCCCGGCGGCGGCGAGCTCGTCGAAATCGCTGTCGGTGAAGGTGTAGGGGCTGCCCCGCTCCCAGTCGATATACCGGCAGCAGGCGCGGAAGTCGTTTTCAAAGGCGTGGGCGGCCAGCGTGTCCCGATAGGGGGATGACGCCGCTGCGGTCTGGAGGAAGACCTCGTCGGTGCACAGGCCCTGCCGGCAGAACGCCCGGATCTTCGGCTCCCGTTCGAGCACATACCGGGCCATGGCGTCGGTGATGCTGAACCAGTTCGTGCCCTTGTGGAAGACGATGCCGGGGGCCTTTTTCGTGCGGTCGACGCCGGCGAGCTTCTGCGGCAGGACCGTGAGCTCCCGCAGCAGCACCCGCAGCCAGCGGGAACGGACGTTCAGCTCCTGCAGAGGATAATAATACTTCACCCTCGCCAGATCGCGCGCGGAGATCTCCGGGGACTGGAACTTGATGAAATTCGTGCCGTTCCGCTCGGAGAAGTAGCGTTCGATGTATTCCCGGCTTTTCAGGGGCACGTCCACACCGGAGAGCAGATGGTAGTAGTCATACCGGCCCTCGACGGCGGCCCGGAGCAGCACCAGCTCCCCCTCCACCTGGGAGAAGGCGCCCCAGCGCACGTCCAGGCGCTCGGTGAAGACGACGCGGGAGCGGCGGGGGATCGCCGCGAGCGCGGCAAAATCGACGCCCCGGGTCTTGGCGTCCACATGGACATAGAAATCCGCGTTTTCGCTGTCGAGAAAGCGCAGCTGCTTTTCCAGGATCGGAAAGCTGCCGTGAGTCATGATCAGGTAGGCGTGGCGCAGCGGCTCCATGCGGGAGACCTCCTTTCGCACGGGATGAACCGATTATATCTTCCGTTACCGACATTGTCAATCAACGCGGCCCCCGAGGGGCTTTTGAGAACATCATCGCAAGGAGTGGGAATATGGGACTTTTTGACCGGAAATACTGCAGTGTGTGCGGCAGCAAGATCTCGCTGCTCGGAAACCGGAAGCTCGAGGACGGCAACCTGTGCAAAGCCTGCGCGGGCAAGCTGTCTCCCTGGTTCAGCGAGCGCAGGCACAGCACGCTCGACGAGATCCGCGCGCAGCTGGCCTATCGCGAGGATAACAGAGCAGCCGTGGCCGCCTTCCGCGCCACCCGCAGCTTCGGCACGGGCACGAAGCTGCTCATCGATGAGGATGCGCGCTGCTTCATGGTCACCGGCGCGCGGGATCTGGCCGCGGCCAACCCAGACGTGATCGACTGCGCCGCCGTCACCGATTGCCGTCTGGACGTCAGCGAAAACCGATGGGAGCTCAAGCACCCGGACAAGGAGGGAAAGCGGGTCAGCTTCATCCCGCCGCGGTATGAGTACTCCTATGACTTTTACTGCGAGATCCGCGTGAGCCATCCGTATTTCGATCTGATCCGCTTCAAGCTCAACAGCAGCCGTGTCGAGACCGGCCAGCGGAGCATCCGCGATATGCGGCCGCTGCACGTTCCCCACGGTCAGTCGCCCAAGGCCGCCGCGGTGGGCGCGGTCCTCAGCGCGATCAGCGGCGATCCCGCCCGCGCCGCGGGTCCGACCTGGAACGCAGAATACAACGATTACCTCGCCATGGGGGAGGAGATCCGCTCGCTGCTGATGGACATTCGGCAGGAAGCGCGCGACGAGGCCGCCGCGGTCGCCGCGCCGAAGGTCGCCGTCACCTGCCCCCACTGCGGCGCGCCCACCGTCCCCGACGAGAATGGCTGCTGCGAGTACTGCGGCAGCAGGGTGGACGACCGATAACAGAAAACGAACGCATCCCGCCCGCCGGCGCATCATTTTCCGCGCCGGCGGGCATACTTGTCTCCGGGAGATCTGTTCCATGCGGATGCTTATCCGCGGCCCGGCGCCTTTGCTCCATTGTAATACTGGTTTGCGGGTAATTCGCTTTTTATCTTTACCGGGGCTGTACCATTCAGCTCCATTGTCGGTGTTATACGACAGTAATGCGCTAGTAATGCGCTTTTTTTGCATACACCTTTTGCACCATTGCAATGCTGGTCTTTAGGTAATTCGCATTTTCGCGGGTCTTTTCTGTGCTGCAGAAAAGACCACGCGGGAGAAAAGACAGCCAGGGGGCGGCTGCAAATGCCGCCCCCTGGACCCCCTAAGACTTTAGGCACAGCGTTTTGGCTCGCTGTCAGATTGAATGGGTTCCAGCAACCATATCCGCGCCACCCCGCTTCGCTCCGGCGCTGCGTGGGAGTAATTTTGGGGCTTCCTGCGCTGCGTGTCGCGCGAGTGTACGATGTGCGGGCGCTTCAAGAAGCGCCCCTACGGCAAGACCGTACGTCGGCAAGTGTACGCACCCGCGGCAGCATGGTGAGAGGCAACACTAAACTAACTGCCCGCCAAGCGCCGGAGCGTAAGCGGGGTGGCGCGGCCGACGGCGCAGCGGCCTTTTGAGTGATAGACGTAAGTGGCACCCGCCTGCAGCCTTGCACCGAGCCTTTTCTTTCTCGCGTATCTTTCTTTTGGGCTTTTCAAAGAAAGATACGCAAAGAAAAATGCGCATTACCTGAGATAACTACCGACAATGGAGCTGAATGGTACAACCCCGGTAGAAGACGAAAATGCGCATTACCCCGGATACGTACCGACAATGGAGCCTTAAACCCCTAAGCCGGCACGACCCGCAGAGCAAAAGAGAAAAAAGCCCTATGCTCCGCATAACAGCAGCGAAGGGAGTGATACAATACGGAAACGGTATGCGTGCTGCTCTCGACCTGGAACGGAGAGCGTTATCTCGGCGAGCTGCTTGAAAGCGTTTACGCCCAGCGGGGCGTGCACGTACGCCTGTGGGCGCGCGACGACGGCTCCGCCGACGGCACGCGGGAGATCCTGCGCCGGGAGGCTGCCGCCGGCCGACTGGACTGGTACGCCGGAGATAACCTCGGCCCGGCCGGGAGCTTTCTCGAGCTCATGCGCACGGCGCCGCACAGCCGCTGGTACGCCTTCTGCGACCAGGACGACGTCTGGCTGCCGGACAAGCTGGAACGGGCGCTGGGGTTCCTGCGCGGAACGGACGGCGACCGGCCGGCGCTGTACTGCGGCGCGCCGATCCTCACCGACGCTTCGCTGCGTCCGCTGCCGGACGTGCCCCGGGCGCGGGAGCAGATAACGACCTTCGGCGCGGCGCTGATCGCCGGCAACGCCTCGGGCTGCACCATGGTCTTCAATCGGCGGCTGCTGGCGCTGGTCAGCGCCAGCACGCCCGCCTACGTGACCATGCACGACGACTGGGTCCATAAGGTCTGCCTCCTCTTCGGGGGCGAATTCTTTTTTGACGAGAACGTGCCGCTGCTCTACCGTCAGCACGGCGGCAACTGCGTCGGAACGCCGAGCTCGGACCTGGAAAAGCTGCGCCGTCATCTGACGAGCCTCCGCAGCCGTGACTGCACGCGCAGCCGGACGGCGGCGTCGCTGTACGAGTGCTACGCGGACGCCATGACACCGGAGCAGCGCTCGATGACCGAGCGGGCCATGCGCTGCCGCGACAGTCTGACGGCCATGCTGCGTCTGGCCTGCGACCGCAGGATCAGGACGCCGTATCTGCAGAGAAATATCCTTTTTTTGACAGCGGTTCTGCTCAAAGCATATTGAAAAAACGATTTTTCTATGCTAAACTTATGTAAACAAACCATGGAGGATACCGGCATGGAACCAAATAAAGATCCCAACAACGGCGAGACATATATCGACGACGGGGAAGCGGAGGTCTCCGAAGAGACCGAAGCCGACCGGCCGCCGAAGAAAAAGCCGCGGCCCCAGTCCTCCCCGAAGGGCGGCGGAAAAAAGAAAAGAAGAAGGAAGAGAAAGAGCAAGGCCGGCTGGATCGTGCTGATCCTTCTGCTGGCGCTGCTGGGCGGCGGCGCGTATTATTTTTACAATACATACCTGTTCGTCGGCGGACAGCTCTACCGGCGGGACACCTCGGAGCTCGACTTCCGCGGCACGGCCGTCTCCCGGGAAGCATATGAAAACGTCGTGCAGCAGCTTCCCGACGCGACGATCCGGTGGGACGTGCCTCTGAGCGGCGGCGCCTGCGACTGCGAGGCGGAGAGCATCGCTCTTCGCGCGTGGGACGAGGGAGATTACGATCTATTGGGCTACTTCACGGGGCTCTCCGCCGTGGATCTCACGGCTGCGGAGCTCTCGCCGGACCAGTACGAGCGCCTGGCCGCCGCGCTGCCCGAGGCGGAGATCCGCTGGAGCGTGCCCGTGGGCGGGTCGCGGTATCCCTCGGACAGCCGGAGCGTCACGCTCCAGTCCCTCTCCGCGGCGGACCTGCCGATGTTCGCTTATTTCGATGCGCTGGAGAGCGTGGACGCCCGCGCCTGCCGGGATTATGAGGCGATCATGGCCCTGCGGGACGAATACCCGGCGGTCGATCTGAGCTGGCAGGTCACGCTCTCCGGCACGGATTATCTGCAGGACGCCGAGGCTATCAGCGTGGACGACCCGGCGATCAGCGCCGCGCAGCTCGATGAGGCGCTGGAGTATCTGCCCGCGGTGAAGAGCGTGGACGCGCCAGTGAATACCTGGACGCTGGAGGAAAAGGCCGCGCTGCTGGAGAAGTGGCCGGAGATCGCCTTCCGCTGGCCGGTGACCATCGCCGGGACCGTGTATTACGGAGACGAGACCGCGATCGACCTGAGCGGCAAAAAGCTGTCCTCCGCCGATGTGGACGATCTGATCGAGTTCGGCCCCTATCTGAGCGAGCTGGCGGCCGTCGACCTGTCCGGTACGGACGTGAGCGTGGAGGACGCCCTGCGCATCAAGGAAGCGCTGCCGGAGACGGAGCTCAAGCTCGAGCTGGACGTCTGCGGCGTGAAGGTGACCTCCGAGGACACGTTCCTCGATCTCACCGGCGTCAAGATGGACTCCACCGAGGAGCTCGAGCGGGTCCTGCCGCTGCTGCCCAAGCTGGAAAAGGTGGATATGACCGACTGCGGCTTCTCCGACGAGGAGATGGACGAGCTCAACAAGCGCAACGAGGCCGTGCGCTTCGTGTGGACCATGTACATCAACCACTACACGATCCGCACCGACGACCGGGGCTTCATCGGCAGCCTGGAGCACTACGGCTACTTCGACGCCAAGCTGATCCGGAAGTTCATCTACTGCGAGGATATGATCTGCCTCGACCTCGGCCACCGGATCACCTTCAATGACCTGACCTTCCTCTACGAGATGCCGCAGGTGGTCTATCTCGTGCTGGCGGACTGCCGCACCACGGACATCACGCCCATCGGCTCGCTGAAGAATCTGATCTTCCTGGAAATGATCCTCGCCTATGCCAAGGATCTGCGGCCGCTGAAGGACTGCACGTCGCTGGAGGATCTGAACGTCAGCTTCTGCACAAGGACGGACCAGGAGCAGAACTATGAGGCGTTCGTGTCTCTGTCCGGCCAGCTCAAGAGACTGTGGTACAGCAGCTACATGATCGCCAAGAACAAGCAGGAGCAGCTGAAAAAAGAGATGCCCAACACGGACGTGCATATCACGACCTACATCGAGGAGGCCACCGGCCAGCGCTGGCGCTACAGCAAGAACTATTACGACATGCGGGATATCCTCGGCATGTGGTACATGGGCGACCTCGGCGGCAGGCAGATGTCCCGCTACATAGACGGCGTGGAATACCCGCTGGACAAGGACTTCCTCGCCAAGCAGTATTATCCCTACCACTGAGCCTTCCCGGCGCACAGGGAAAAAGCATATTGCAAAAAAAGCCCCTTTCTGATAAAATAAATCGGATAGGGGCTTTCCCTTTTTCAAAACAGGAGAACTATTCCATGAACAACGGCAGCGTACAATCGGAAAACCGCCAGAGCGCGGCAGGGGCAGTTTTCAACCTGCTCCTGACAGGCGTTCCGGTGTGGATCTTCTATTCTGCCTATATGCGCTTTTATAAGGACGCCACCTTCTGGGGCCGGGGCAACTATCTGTTCACGCTGATCTACGCCTCGATGCTGATCCTGTTCATGTCCGTGTACAGCGGCTACAAGATCCGGCAGTTCCGCACCAGAGAGCTGGTGTTTTCCTTTGCTCTGGCCAGCTCGATCACCAACGTGTTCATGTACTTTGTCATGTGCCTGATCGCCCGCGACATGCTCAAGGTCTGGGGCGTGCTGTTCACGACCCTCGGCCAGTGGATCGCGGGCATGGGCATCTACATCCTGGCCCGCATCGTGCTGCCGAAGGTGGAGCCGCCGGTACCGGTGCTGTATATCCGCGAGGAGGGGACAAGCGAGCGCGTGGCCGGCATCTTCGACTCCCGGCGCTGCCGGTACACCGTGGGCGGCACGATCTCCGCGAACATCAACTGGAGGGATATGAAGACCGCCATCGAGCCCTACGGGGCCGTGCTGATCGGGGAAATGCCGCACGAATACCGCCAGGAGCTGATCAGCTACTGCTTCCGCACCGGGCGGGAGGCTCTTCTGCTGCCGGACATGTCCGACGTGTTCCTGTGCAGCGCCATGCCCATGGTGATGGGCGATTCGCTGGTCTATGACCTGAAGACCCAGGGCGAGGACAGGACCTATCGCACGATCAAGCGCCTGATCGATATCCTCGTCTCGGCGCTGGGACTCATCATCCTCAGTCCGCTGATGCTCGGCACGGCCATCGCCGTCCGGGCCCAGGACGGCGGCCCCGTGTTCTACCGCCAGGTCCGTCTGACCCGGGGCGGCAGACGTTTCAAACTGACCAAATTCCGCAGCATGATCGTCAACGCCGAATCCGCCACCGGCGCGGTGCTCGCCGGGAAGGACGACGCGCGCATCACGAAGGTGGGCCGTTTTATCCGGGCCACCCGCATCGACGAGCTGCCGCAGCTCTGGAACATCCTCAAGGGCGAGATGACCCTGGTCGGCCCGCGCCCGGAGCGGCCCGAGTTTTACGAAAAGATCTGCGCCGAGTACCCGGAGTTCGACTACCGGCTCAAGGTCAAGGCGGGCCTGACCGGCTACGCGCAGCTGTACGGCAAATACAACACCACCTTTACCGAGAAGGCGCGGCTGGACATGTACTACATACAGCACGCCTCCGTGCTCTGGGATCTCAAGCTGATGTTCTACACGCTGAAGATCATCTTCATCAAGGAGAGCACCGAGGGCGTGGACAGCCCCGCCGCCGGGGAAAGCGGGCTCGGTGAGCCCGATCCCGTGCGGGAAGCCGGCGCGGTCCGATGAGCCAAACGATCAACGGGGCCGATCGGCCGCTGGTCTCGGTCATCATGCCGGCCTACCGCTCGGCGGACGTCATCGCGCAGAGCGTCGCCTCGGTGCAGGCCCAGACCGTGACGGACTGGGAGCTGCTGATCGTGGACGACTGCTCCCCGGACAGGACGTATGAGACTGCCGGCGCGCTGGCCGACGCGGACGCGCGCATCCGCCTGTTCCAGACGCCGACGAACTCCGGCCCGGCCGCGGCGCGGAACATCGCCCTGGAAAACGCCCGGGGACGTTACGCGGCGTTTTTGGACAGCGACGATCTCTGGCTGCCGGAAAAGCTGGAGAAACAGATCGCCTTCATGGAGGACACGGGCGCCGCTTTTTCCTGCACGGCCTATGACCGCATCGCCCCGGACGGCACCGTTCTCGGCCGCGTGACGCCCTTTGCGAAGGCCGATTACCGCAGGGTCCTCTATTTTGCCAACCCCGTGGGGAACTCCACGGCCATGATCGACCGCCGGGTGCTGGGGGAGGTGCGCGTGCCCATGATCCGCAAGCGCAACGATTTTGCCCTATGGCTGGCGGCCTTGAAGGTCACGGACTATGTCTTCGGCATGGAGGATTGCCTGGCGCTCTACCGGGTGGGGGAGGGCACGGTGTCCTCCAACAAGCTCGATCTGATCCGGTATCAGTACCGGCTCTATCACGATATCGAGCATCTGAGCCTGCCCCGGACGGCGCTGGCATTCGCCGGGCTGGCATACAACAAGCTCTTCCATCCCACATGGAAGCGCGGAAGGAGCGGGGAGAGACGATGATCGCCGCCATTCACCAACACCACTACTTTCCCTGGCTGGGCTACATGGACAAGATGGCGAAGGCGGACGTGTTCCTGCTGCTTGACCGCGTCCAGCTCACCGACAATTCCTATATGTTCCGCCACCAGCTCCTGGACAAGAACGGCGAAAAGAAATACATCACGATCCCGTTCAACAAGAAGGGCTACATGGAGCGGCCGTACAACGAGTTGGAGCTCAACGCCGCCGTGGACTGGCAGACCCGCCAGCGGAATTTCATCCGGGACAATTACCGCCGCCACCCGTATTTCGAGGAGATCTGGGCGGAGATCGAGCCGGTGTTCACGGAACATTTCGACCGTCTCTGGCAGGTGACCGACGCCTCGGTGCGGATCATGCGCCGTCTTCTGGAGGTCGATACGCCTCTGGTATATCAGAGCAGCCTGGCCCCCGCGCAGGGGAAAAAGAGCGAATTCCTCATCGATTTGCTCGGTCAGCTCGGCGCAGAGAGCTATCTTTCCGGCCGCGGCGCGATGAAGTACATGGACATGGACATGTTTGAACAGGCCGGCATTCATGTGGAGTACCAGCAGTTCACGCTGCCCGTGTACCCGCAGAAGAACGCGGCGGAATTCGTCCCCGGCATCAGCGGGCTGGACATCCTATTCAACTGCGGCGTCGCGGAGACGAGACGCATATTCCGGGACAACCTGTCCCGCGGACAGGAGAGCAAATGATGATTCTTACCGATTCGGCCAAAAAGGTGCTGGTGCTGGCCCCGCACACCGATGACGGGGAGCTGGGCGCCGGCGGCACCGTCGCGCGGCTCATCGAGGAGGGCGCGGAGGTATACTGGGCGGTGTTCTCCACCTGCGAGGAGTCGGTGCCTGAGGGATATCCCCGGGACGTGCTGCAGACGGAGTTCCTCCGGGCAATGGACAGGTTTTCCATCCCCCGGGAGCGAATCTCGCTGTTCCATTATCCGGTCCGGTATTTTCCCGCCCATCGGCAGGAGATCCTGGAGGATCTGGTCCGGCTCAACCGCAGCATTTCGCCCTCGCTGGTGTTCGCGCCCTCGCTGCACGACGTGCATCAGGACCATCACACCGTGGCCGAGGAGGCCGTGCGGGCCTTCAAGAAGACCTGCCTGCTCGGGTATGAGGAGCCCTGGAACGACCTCAGCTTTGACAATCAGGTGTTCATCTCCCTGGAGGAGAGGCATCTGGACGTCAAGACCGCCGCGATGGCCTGTTACGAGTCGCAGAAGTTCCGCCCCTATGCCGGAGAGGACTACCTCAAGGGCCTGGCCCGCTGCCGCGGCGTACAGATCGGCCGTCCCTACGCCGAGGCCTTTGAGACGGTGCGCTGGATCCTTTGAGGCCGGGAGAGCGGGAATGGCAAAGATCTGTATCATGACGACGGTGCACCGCCGGGACGACACGCGGATCCTTTCCAGGGAAGGGCGCAGTCTTGCCCGGGTGTACGATGTGATCCTCCTCACGGCGGACGGACTGCCGGAGGAGACGATAGACGGCGTGCGAATCCGCTCCGTGGTGACCGAAAAACCCCGGTCCCGCCCGGAGAGGATGCTGCGCACGGCGTCTATTATGTTTCGGGCGGCTCTGGCGGAGGATGCGGACGCGTATCATTTCCACGATCCGGAGCTGCTGGGCGTGGGCATGCGCCTCAAGCGCCGCGGAAAAACGGTGGTCTACGACGTGCATGAGAGCATCTCCGATACGATCACCGACCGGGACTATCTGCCCGCGGCGATGCTCCGGGGCCTGGCGAGGGCCGCGGGCTGGGCGGACAGGAACGGCGCGCGGAAAATGGACGCCGTCGTCACCGTGACGCCCTTTTTGAAGGAACGCTACGACAGCTGGGGCTGCCGGACCGCGCTGGTCTGCAATTTTCCCTCGCTGGAGGATTTCCCGCCGCCGGAGGACGGCGCGCCGCGGGAGATCAGCATGTGCTGCGCCGGCGCCAGGGTGGACTACAGCCGCGGCATCGTCGAGATGCTCGAGGCCTCCCGCCGCACCGGCGTTCCGCTGCATCTTTTCGGGAAAATGCACGACGCGATGGAGCGGGAGACGGCGCAGCGGGGCGGGGAAGGTCTGGTGCACACCTACGGCTTCGTCCCGCCCGAGACGGTGCGCAGACAGATGTACTCCTCGCTGATCGGCATGGTGGTGGAGTACCCCACGGGCAACGCGGTGAACGCCTACTGCGTCAAGCTGTTCGAGTACATGGCCGCGGGCCTGGCCGTCGTCTCCTCGGATATCCCCCTGTGGCGGGAGATCGTGGAGGGAGCGGACTGCGGCATATGCGTCGACCCTAACGATCTGGACGCGGTCGTCGAGGCGGTCCGCCGTCTCGCCGCGGATCCGGAGGAGGCGCGGCGTCTGGGCCGGAACGGAAGGCGTTGGGCGGAAAAACAGTACAACTGGGCGCGGGAGGAGGAAAAGCTCCTCGCCCTGTACCGGGAGCTGATCGAGTGAGGATCCTTATAGCGGGCAGAGGCTTTGATACCCCCGGGGAACATCGGGTCGGCGTTTTTGAGCTGGATCAGGCGAAGGCGCTGCGCGATGCGGGCCATGACGTACGCTTTGCCGCCGTGGACACCCGTTCGCTGCGCCGCCGGCGGCCGCTGGGCTGCCGGGAGTACCGTCTCGACGGGATCGGCGTCTGGTCCTGTGCCGTCCCCGCCGGGGCCAGACCGGCGGCGCTGGCCGGATTTGCCCAGCGCGCGGCCGCGGCGTCGATCTGGAAGCGGGTGACAGCCGACGGCTGGACGCCGGAGCTCGTCCACGCCCATTTCGGCGCAGCATTGCTGCGCGAGGCCCGGCGGCGGGGGATCCCGACGGTGTATACCGAGCACTCCTCCCAGGCGAACCGGGACGTTCCGGACGCCGCCGAGCTCCGGCGGGAGCAGGAATACTGCGCGCTCGCCGACCGCGTGATCTGCGTGAGCAGCGCCCTGGCCGGACGTCTCCGGGCGCATACCGGGACCGTGCCGCTGATCGTTCCCAACGTGATCGACACGGCGGCGTTCACGGCTCCGCCGACGGAAAAGAGCGGGACGGGCGGCTTCGCCTTCGTCTCCGCGGGAAACATGATCCCGGTCAAAGGCTTTGACATCCTTCTGGCGGCCTTCGCCGGGCTGGCGGCGCGGCGGGAAGCCGTGACGCTGACACTGATCGGCGACGGCCCGTCGGAAGCGGTGCTCAGAGCGTCCGCGCGCGACCTGGGGATCGACCGGCGGGTGCGGTTCACCGGACGCCTCTCCCGGGCCGAGATGGCCGCGGAGTACCGGAAAGCCGACGCCTTTGTGCTCGCCTCACGCTCGGAGACCTTCGGCGTAGTGTACGCGGAGGCGATGGCGGCGGGGCTGCCGGTGATCGCCTCGCGCTGCGGCGGTCCGGAGGATTTCGTCAGCGACGGCAGCGGCATCCTGGTGCCGACGGAGGACGCGGAGGCGCTGGCCGCCGCCATGGAACAGATGATCTCCCACAGGAACGAATATGACAGCGCGGCCATCGCCGCGGCGGCCAGGGAGAGCTTTTCGCCCGGGACCGTCGCCGCCCGACTCACCGCCGTATATGAGGAGCTGGTAAAATGCTGATACTCTATATCACCTATATCGATTTCGGCGCCTCGGCCTCCGGCTCCGCCGTCAGGCCGCAGAAGATGTACCGGGCCTTCCTCGACGAGGGACATGAGGTGAAGCTGCTCTGCGGCGCTCAGGGCGATTTCAAGACGAGAAAGAACAGGCTGGATGCGGTGGCGGAGGTGTCCCGCTGGCTCGACGACCACCGCCCGGATCTGTGCTACATCGAGTCGCCGGTGTACCCGATCCTGTGGAGCGCCGACAGAAAGCTCATCCGCCGGGTCCACCGCATGGGGATCCCCATCGGATACTTCTACCGGGATTTTTACTGGAAATTCCCGGGGCTCTATCCGCGGCGCCGGGATCTGATCGGCGCGGCGAAGGAGCGGTTCCTCGATCTGCAGCAGGCCAGGACGGACGCGCTTTTAAAGTGCGCGGACATCGTCTATTTCCCCTCCGAGGCCGCGTCGGCCTTCTTCTCCTACAAGGACATGCGCGCCCTGCCCCCGGCGGGGGAGGGCGGCAACCCCGCCGCCGCCGGCGAGGCGAACACCTCGATCTATGTGGGCGGGCTCTCCGGCGACTACGGCGGAGAGGCGCTGCTGCGCGCGTTCGCGATCCTCAACAGCGGCCAGGAGCGCTATCCGCTGCTGCTGGTCTGCCGGGAACGGGAGTGGGCGGGCATCCCCGAGGAGCTCAAGGCCGGCTCCTGGCTGGAGATCCACCACACCTCCGGCGACGGCCTGCTGCCGCTGTACGAGCGCGCGAGTCTGGCGGTGATCCCGGTGCGTAGGAACCCCTATACGGATATCTCCGTCAACATCAAGTTTTATGAGTACATGAGCTACGGCCTGCCGGTGGCCTCCACCGATGTGACCGCGATCGCCGCCCTGGTGGAGCTCAACGGCGTGGGCCGCACCGCGGGAGACACTCCCGAGGAGATCGCGGAGAACATACGGGTCATGTTCTCAGATCGGGAGCAGCTCGGCCGGTGGGCGGCCAACGCCCGCAGGGCGCTCAAGGACAACAATCTGTGGATCCACCGGGCCCGCCAGGTGGTCCGGGAGCTCTCCGGGAAGGGTCGGTGAGCATGCATATTCTCGTGATCCCCTCCTGGTATCCGACCGCAGAGGACCCGGCCGGCGGTTCCTTTTTCGCCGAGCAGGCGCGGGCGCTGGCCAACAGCGGGCACACCGTCAGCGTGACCGCGCTCTTCGGGGATTCCCCCGACGGGCGGACGCGGGTGGACGTCAGACGGGACGGCCGGCTGACCGAGTACGCGATCCATTACCGGCCGGTACGGTTCCACCTGACGTATTTACGGATCCTCGCGGCCTTTCGGAAGCTGTTTTCCACGGCTTTCCGGGAGGACCGGCCGGACATCATCCATGTGCACTCCTTCCGGGCCGTGCGCTATGCCCGGGCGCTTCGCAGGCTGTACGGCATCCCCTTTGTGGTGACGGAGCACGTCACATGGTTCGAGCGGGGCCTTCTGGGCGAAAAGGATCTCCGGGAGATCACCGCGGACTACACCGCCGCGGACGCCGTCGTCGCGGTCAGCACCGGTCTGCGGGAGCAGATCCGCCCGTACTGCGGCGGAAAGGAGATCCATGTGATCCCCAACCTGGTCAGCGAACGCTTTTTCACCGGCGGTCTGCACGCGCCGGCGGGAGAACGCTTCGGTTTCGTCTCCGTGGGCATGCTGGACCGCAAAAAGGGCTTCGACATCCTGCTGCGCGCCTTTGCCGCGCTGTTGGCGGAAAAACCGGCCCTCACGCTGACGATCTGCGGCGACGGTGAGGAACGCGCGGCGCTGGAGGCCCTGACTGACGAGCTCGGGCTCCGGAACGCCGTCGCCTTTACCGGCGCCCTGTCCCGGGAGGAGGTGGCCGCCGTCCTGCGGAAGAACCAGGCCTTCGTGCTGCCCAGCCGCACCGAGACCTTCGGCGTGGTATACGTGGAGGCCATGGCCTGCGGGCTGCCCATCGTGATGACGAAGACCAACGCCTGGGAAATGCTCGCGCTGCCGGAGACCGGCCTGGCCGTGGAGATCGAGGACGTTCCCGCCCTGACGGACGCCATGGCGCGGATCGTGGACCGTTACGGTGAGTACGACGCGGAGCGGATCGCGGCCCTCTGCCGGGAGAGCTTCTCCGAAAAGGCCGTGACGGACCGACTGACCGCTCTGTATGAGCGCGTACTGGAGCGATGAACCATGCCGAAGATCACCGTTATCGTCCCGGTTTACAACATCCGGGATTATATTGAAAAATGCGCGGAGAGCATTCTGGCGCAAGACATGCCGGACTGGGAGCTGCTGCTTGTCGACGACGGCTCCGAAGACGGCTCCGGCGAGCTGTGCGATGAGCTCGCGGCCCGGGACGGGCGCATCAAGACGCTCCGCAAGGCCAACGGCGGCGTGGGCTCGGCGCGCAACGCGGGGCTGGACGCCGCGGCGGGGGAGTACATCTGCTTCGTCGACGGCGACGACTCCGCGGAACCGTCGCTGCTGAGCCGCCTGCTGGCATTGGCGGAGGAGACCGGCGCGCAGGTGTGTTCGGCCGGAGCGGTATGCGTGGATGAGACCGGCACAGCCTGGCGGGAGCTCCGACCGGCCCGCGGCGTTTTTGCCGACGGGCAGATTCTGCGGCAGTTTTTGATGGGCTCCGACGGCCTCTACGGCTGCTGGGGAAAGCTCTTCTCCCGCGCGGCCGTCGGAAAAACGCGCTTTTCGGCCTACACCCGCGCCGAGGACGCGCTCTTCTGCGTCGAGGTCCTGCGTACCTGCCGGATCTACGCGGCGGCCGATGAGACGCTCTACCGCTATTTCCGGCGGCCGGACAGCGTCACGATGAGCACGGTGCGCACCGCGTCCGCCGACCAGGTCCGCGCCTGGGAGGAGATATACGGCATCCTGGAGACGGACGCGCCGGAGCTGTGCCCCTTTGCCGCCGAGAAGCTCGTTCACGACGTCGATCAGCTCTGGCCGGCCTACCGGCGGGAACGGCCGGAGGGCTGGCGGGAACAGTGCGCGTATCTGCGCGGCGTCCGCGCCCGCCGGTATCTCAGGCAGTATGCGGACGGGAAAATCTCTCCGCGCTCCCGGATCGCCGACCTCATCTTTCGGCTGAGTCCGGCGCTGTTCTACTGCCTGGCGGCCAAGTAAGCCTAAGAGCATGCAAAAAACGGAAAGGAGGGGGACCCGGGAATGAGATCGGTGTATTCTCTGCGCAACATGGCCACCGGCGTGGCGGGACAGCTGCTCAAATTCCTGCTCAATTTCATCACCCGTACTGTCTTCATCTACTGCCTTTCTGAGGACTATCTGGGCATCAACAGCCTGTTCGGCAGCATCCTCACGGTGCTGAACCTGGCGGATCTGGGCATCGGCACCTGCATCATCTTCGCCCTGTACGATCCCATCGCCCGGGAGGACAGGGAAAAGATCAAGTCCCTGATGAACTTTTACCGCCGGGCCTACCGCATCATCGGCACCGTGTTCCTCCTGGTCGGCACAGCGCTCACGCCGGTGGTGCCGTACCTGGCCAAGGGCGGCACGGACCTTGTGAACCTGCGGCTGATCTACCTTCTTCTGGTGCTGGAGATGACCTCCACCTACTGGTTCTTCGCCTACAAGGCGGCGATCCTGACGGCGGACCAGAAGGATTACGTGGTCTCGATCATCGGCTTTTTCACCTCGGCGGTCACCGCCCTGGTGCGCGCGGCGCTGCTGCTGCTGTTCCGCCGGGATGCGCGTACGAGCTACTATATCTACTGCGTCGTCGGCATTTTCTCCAACATCCTCACGAACCTGCTCGTCAAGCGGCGGGTCGACCGGATGTATCCGTATCTGCTGGAGGGCGGCGTCACGCCGCTCACGCGGGAGGAGAAGGCGCCGATCCTCAAAAATGTCGTCGGCATGGCCACCAACCGCGTGTGCCGGGTGCTCAACGACGGCATCGACAGCACGGTCGTATCGGCCATGATCGGCGTGGGCGCCAACGGCGTATTCTCCAACTATCTGCTGCTGCGCTCGTCGGTGGACATGGTGCTGCGCTCGTTTTTCGGTTCCATGCACTCGAGCGTTGGCAACCTGTGCGCGACCGAGACCAACGAGCGCAAGGAGGAGTTCCTGGGGATCCTCCACTTCGTGTATTTCTGGGTCTACGGCTTCTGCTCGATCAGCCTGTGGATCCTTTACAGGCCGTTCATCGCCGGGGTATGGCTGCACGACAGCCGCTGGCTGCTCTCCCCGTGGGCCGAGTTCCTGCTGGCCTTCAACTTCCTGATGGAGGGGCTGGCCGGGGCGGTGGTCAAGTACCGGGACGTGAACGGCCTGTTCTGGCAGACCCGCTACCGGTACATCGCCTCGTCGGTGCTCAACTGTACGCTGACGATCCTGCTGGTCGGACCGGCCAAGCTGGGCGTCATGGGCGCGCTGCTGGGCACCACCGTGAGTCTGGCGCTGATGCTCTCCTTCGACCCGGTCCTCGTCTACCGGGAGGTGCTGGGAAAGAAGGCCGGCGCGTTCTACCGGATGTACGCGCGGGACATGGCGCTGGTGATCACTACGGCGGCGCTGGTCAAGCTCGCGTCGCTGCCGTTTGCCGCCCCGTCGGTCCCGCACTTCCTGATCTGCGCGCTCGAGTGCGTCGTGATCCCCAACGGACTGTGGTATCTGCTGTTCCGTCGCAGCGTGCAGTTTGCATACCTGCGGGAGAGGCTGCAGGGGCTGCTGCGCTATTTCCGGGGCAAAAAAACGTGAAAAAACACGACAGGTTGTGTCTGCTGTCTTGCTTTGAGCATATAAGTTGTGATATAATACTTTGGATCATTTTTCAACGATCCCTGTTGACCGGCTCTGTGCCGGGAACAATAAAGCAGAATTGAGGACGATAATATGGCAGGTCTGAAAGAAAAAATCCTCGCCCGTGAAGCCACGCTGGGCGTGATCGGTCTGGGCTATGTGGGCCTTCCGCTGGCGGTGGAAAAGGCCAAGGCGGGCTTCAAGGTCTTCGGCTTCGACGTTCAGAAGGAAAAGGTCGACATGGTCAACGCCGGCCACAACTATATCGGCGACGTGGTCAACGAAGACCTCAAGGCGCTGGTGGACGCCGGGATGCTCGTGGCCACCACCGACTTCGCGGACGCCGCGCGCTGCGACTGCGTGTGCATCTGCGTGCCGACGCCGCTGGACGCCCATCAGCAGCCCGATATCAGCTATGTGCGTTCCTCCACCGAGAGCATCACCCCTTACGTACATAAGGACATGCTCGTGGTGCTCGAATCCACCACCTATCCCGGCACCACCGAGGAGCTGGTCAAGCCGATCCTCGAGCGCTCGGGACTCAAGTGCGGCGTGGACTTCTATCTGGCCTTTTCGCCCGAGCGGGTCGATCCGGGCAACCTGATCTACAAGACCAAGAACACCCCCAAGGTGGTGGGCGGCTGCACGCCCGAGTGCACCGAGGTGGCCGCGGCCATGTACGAGACCGTGCTCGAGGCGCCGGTCTACAAGGTGTCCTCTCCGGCCATCGCCGAGATGGAGAAGATCCTGGAGAACACCTACCGCAACGTAAACATCGGCCTGATCAACGAGCTGGCGATCCTCTGCGACCGGATGGGCATCGACATCTGGGAGGTCGTGGACGCCGCCAAGAGCAAGCCCTACGGCTTTCAGGCCTTTTATCCCGGCCCCGGCCTCGGCGGCCACTGCATCCCCCTCGATCCCTATTACCTGAGCTGGAAGGCCCGGGAGTACGGCTTCCACACCTCGATGATCGAGGCCTCCATGATGGTTAACGACCGCATGCCCGAGTACTGTGTGGACCGGGTGGCCCGCATGCTCAACGAGCATAAAATGGCGATCAACGGCACGAAGGCCCTCGTGCTCGGCGCGGCGTACAAGGGCGACATTGACGACTACCGGGAGAGCCCCGCCATCAACGTGATGCAGGAGCTTTTAAAGCGCGGCGCCGAGGTGGACTACTATGATCCCTGGGTGCCGAAGTTCCGCAAGGGTGCCCTGACCATGGAGAGCCTGCCGGCGCTGACCGAGGAGGCCGTGGGGTCCTACGACGTGGTCGTCGTCGCCACCGCCCACACGAACGTGGACTACGCGCTGGTACAGCGCGCGGCCAGGCTGATCTTCGACGCGAAGAACGCCATGAAGGACGTTTCTCCGCGGGACAATATCGAGGTTCTGTAATGAAAATCGTGACAGTTGTCGGGGCCCGGCCGCAGTTTATCAAAGCTGCGGCCGGTTCCCGTGCGCTCCGGCGTGAGCACACGGAGATTCTTGTCCACACCGGACAGCACTACGATCCGAACATGTCGGATATCTTTTTTGAGGAGATGGGCATCCCCAGGCCGGACTACAATCTGGGCATCGCCGGCGGCAGCCACGGGGAGATGACCGGCCGCATGCTCATTGAGCTGGAAAAGGTGCTGCAGAAGGAAAAGCCGGACGCGCTGCTCGTCTACGGCGACACCAATTCCACCATGGCGGCGGCGCTGGCCGCCGTAAAGCTGCAGATCCCCGTGCTCCACGTGGAAGCGGGCAACCGTCTGGGGACACTCAGCAACCCCGAGGAGGTCAACCGCATCGTCACCGACCACTGCTCGCGGCTGCTGTTCGCGGCCACCGAGGACGCCCGGCAGAAGCTGGAGCGCGAGGGGCTGGGGGAGCGGGCATACGTGGTGGGCAACATCATGTACGACTCCTTCCTCCATTTCGCGTATAAGCCTTGGGACCCGAAGATCGTGGACTTTGACGGGAATCCCGTGACCGTCCCGGAGCGCTTTTACTACATGACCTGTCACCGGCAGGAGAACACGGGCACGGACACGCCTCTCACGGAGATCCTCTGCGCCATGAACAGCCTGGACGCCCCGACGATCTACGCCGTGCATCCGCGCAACCACGACCGCGCCGCCCGGATCCGGGACCGGGAGCATCTGACCAACGTGATCCTCACGCAGCCGGTGGGCTATTCCGACTCCGTGCATCTGACGCAGAACGCTCTGAAGATCGTCACCGACTCCGGCGGGCTCCAGTGCGAGGCGTTTTACGCCGGAGTGCAGTGCCTGTTCATCCTCGATTACGTGGCCTGGCCGGAGACCATGGTCGGCAACCGGAACCAGCTGTGCAAGCCCGACCGGAACGACATCCTCGCCAAGCTCGCCGTCAAGCAGACAATCGATCCGGACTACAAGCCCTTCGGAGACGGCCACGCGGCGGAAAAGATCTGTGATATCCTCAGGACGGTATCGCTATGAGATACGCGCTGATCGGCTGCGGGATGATATCCCCCAATCATATCCGGGCCGCCCTGGACACCGGGCTGGAGATCGCCGCCCTGTGCGACGTCGCCGAGGCCAATGCGCTCCGCGCCCTGGAGAGCATTCCCGCGGACCGGCGCGCCGGGACGAGGATCTATACCGATTACCGGCAGATGCTTGCCGAGGTGCGGCCGGAGCTCGCGGCGCTGGCGCTGGGCAGCGGCGTCAAGCGCGCCATCGCCTGCGACTGCATGGCCGCCGGGACGAACGTGATCGTGGAAAAGCCCATCGCGCTCTCCCTGGCCGATGCGGACGCGATGCTTGCCGCCGCGAAAGCCAACGGCGTGAAGCTGTGCGTCAATCACCAGCTCCGCTTCACCCCCTCGGTGCGGGCGATCAAGGCCGCGGCGGAGGCAGGCGCCTTCGGGAAGATCACCCACGCCGCCGCCCAGGTCCGCCGCAACCGCAACCGGGCGTATTTCGACGCCGCCCCCTGGCGGGGCACCTGGAAGGACGACGGCGGCACGCTGATGAACCAGTGCATCCACTACACCGACCTGCTCCAATGGGTGCTCGGCCCGGTCGAGGAGGTCTTCGCCTACACCGACCGTCTGGCCCACCCCTATATCGAGGCCGAGGACATGGGACTGGCGCTGGTGAGGTTCACCGGCGGCGCCTATGCCGTCGTCGAGGGCACGGTGAACGTATATCCGAACAATCTCAGCGACGCCCTGGCCTTTTTCGGCGAGCGGGGCACGGTCTCCGTCCGCGGGAAGTATCTGGACGAGTGTGAGCGCTGGCAGTTCGACGACGGGACGGCGAGCCTGGCCGAGAGCCTGGAAAAATACGCCGTCGCGGATATGGGCGGCGGCCATACGCCGCTCTACCGGGACATGATCGAGGCCGTGGAGACCGGACGGGAGCCGATCTGCTCCGGTGCCGAGGGCCGGGCCGCACTGGAGCTCGTGCTGGGCATCTACGCCTCCGCCGCGGCGGGCCGGCCGGTGCGCTTCCCGCTTGAGGGCGGCGCCACCACGGATTATACGGGGAGGTTTGAGCGTTGAGCGATTATTTCGTGCATGAGAGCAGCGTGATCGACGATGGCGTCACGATCGGCGCAGGCACGAGGATCTGGCACTTCTGCCACATCCAGTCCGGCGCGGTGATCGGCCGGAACTGTTCCCTGGGCCAGAACGTCAACGTCTCCAACAACGTCACCGTCGGCGACGGCTGCAAGCTGCAGAACAACGTCTCTCTCTACGAGGGCGTGGAGCTGGAAAACTATGTGTTCTGCGGCCCCTCCTGCGTGTTCACCAACGACCTGACGCCCCGGGCCAAGTACCCGAAGGGCCGGGCCGGGTACCAAAAAACGCTGGTCCGGGAGGGAGCCTCCATCGGCGCCAACGCCACCGTGGTCTGCGGACACACCGTGGGCCGCTGGGCGCTGATCGGCGCCGGCGCCGTGGTGACGTCCGACGTGCCGGACCACGCGCTGATGCTGGGCGTGCCCGCCCGGCGGCGGGGCTGGGTCTGCGAGTGCGGGGGCATCCTGCCCGGCGATCTGGCCTGTCCTGCCTGCGGGAGAAAATATATCCTCGCCGAAAACGGCCTGAAGGAGGAAGCATGATGCAGTTTCGGGATCTGAAAAAGCAGTATGAGGTGCTCAAGCCGCAGATGGACGCGGCCTTACTGGAGGTCGCCGCCTCCAGCCAGTATATCGGCGGACCGCAGGTGAAGCAGCTGGAGGGCCGTCTGGCGGAATATGTGGGCGTGAAGCACTGCATCACCTGCGCCAACGGCACCGACGCGCTCCATCTGGCGCTGATGGCCTGGGGCGTCGGCCCCGGGGACGCGGTGTTCGTGCCGGACTTCACCTTCTTCGCCACCGGCGAGGTGGTCTCCGCCCTGGGCGCCACGCCGGTTTTCTACGACGTGGACCCCGCGACCTTCAACGCCGACCCCATCAGCCTGGAAAAGGCTGTCCGCGCCGTCAAGGCGGAGGGAAAGCTCCGCTTGAATGCGGTCACGGACGTGGACCTCTTCGGCCTGCCCGCCGACCATGAAAACGTCGCGGCCGTGGCGGAGTTCTACGGCATGTTTTTCCTGGAGGACGCCGCCCAGGGCTTCGGCGGCATGCTCCACGGAAAGCGCAACGGCGCCTTCGGCGACGCGGCGGCGACCTCGTTCTTCCCGGCCAAGCCGCTGGGCTGCTACGGCGACGGCGGCGCGGTGTTCACCAATTCCGACGATACCGCCGCGCTGGTGCGCTCGCTGTGCGTCCACGGCAAGGGATCGAACAAGTACGACAACATCCGCATCGGCATGAACTCGCGGCTGGACACGCTGCAGGCGGCGATCCTGCTGGTAAAGATGGACGCCTTCGAGGGATATGAGCTCGCCGACGTCAACGCGGCGGCCGCCATGTACAGCGAGGCGCTGGCCGGGCTGGACGTGATCCTGCCCACGGTCCCGCAGGGGTGGTTTTCCAGCTGGGCGCAGTACACGCTCCGACTGAAGGACGCCGCGCAGCGCGACGCGGTCCAGGCATTCCTCAGGGAGCAGGGCGTGCCTTCAAACGTCTACTATCCCAAGCCCATGCATGAGCAGAAGGCCTTTGCCGGACACGGACAGTATGTGTCCTGCCCGGTCACCGAGGAGCTGTGCGCCACGGTACTGAGTCTGCCCATGCACCCCTATCTCGACCGCAGAACGGTGGATACCGTCGCCGCGGCGCTGAAAAAGGCGCTGGGCTGACAGGACCCGGTGAAAGCTCCGCAACAGAGCGGGGCTTTTCTGGTGTTATATTCCGCGTTTTGTTCCGGTGAAACGGCAAATACTGTGAAAAAACCATGGAAAGAAGGGAAAAGAGTGTTTTTTCTGATCATAGTTCTGGGCCTTGCGCTGGCCGCGGTGCTGCTGTTTTTCGGCCCGCGTCTGTCGGCCGGACAGATGCCGGGCGTCCGTCTGCCGGGGAAGAGCGTGCTGATCGCCGCCGCTGTGCTCGTGCTGGCCGGCGGACTGGTGTTCTCCTCCGTCTATCAGCTCCAGGAGGATGAGTACGCGGTCATCACCACCTTCGGCAAGCCCAGCGTGGTGAGCACCTCCGGCCTCAAATTCAAGATCCCGTTCATCCAGAAAAAGACCATCGTCAGCAAGGCGACCCAGGGCTTTGCCATCGGCTACAATCTGGACAATAACGCGAGCATCGAGGACGAGTCCCTGATGATCAGCGTGGATTTCAACTTCGTCAACGTGGACTTCTACGTGGAGTACCGCATCACCGATCCGGTCAAGTATCTCTACAACAGCCGGGAGCCTGAGCAGATCCTGAAAATGCTCTGCCAGAGCTATATCCGCGACACCATCGGCCTCTACGGCGTGGACGACGTGATCACCACCGGCAAGGCGGAGATCCAGTCCGCCATCCGGGACAAGATCGTCACCCGCCTGGAGAAGGAGGACCTGGGGATCATGCTGGTGAATATCGCCATGCAGGACGCCGAGCCGCCCACGGCCGAGGTACAGCAGGCCTTCAAGGCGGTGGAGACCTCCAAGCAGGAGGCGGAGACCGCCATCAACAACGCCAACAAGTACGCCAACGAGCAGCTTCCCGCCGCCCGGGCCAATGCCGACCAGATCCGGCAGCAGGCCGAGGCGTACAAGGCCTCCCGCATCGCCGAGGCCGAGGGCCAGGCGGCCCGGTTTTCCGAGCTGTACGCGGAGTACTCCCGCTTCCCGGAGATCACCCGCCGGAGGCTGTTCTATGAGACCGTCGCCGGGGTGTTCCCCGGGATGAAGGTCGTGATCGTCGGCAAGGACGGCGCCGGGCTGTCCACGGTGCTGCCGCTGGACAGCTTCACCGACCCCGCTCCCATACCGGAAGGCTGAAAGGAGGAGAGAGGAAATGAATGAATCCAGACCCCGCCGCACGGTCCGCCGGATCGTACTGATCGTCGTTCTCGTGCTTCTGGCCATCCTTGCGGAATCCGCCTTTTTCGTCGTCCGCCGCAACGAATACGGCATCGTGCGCCAGTTCGGCGCCGTGGTGGACGTAAAGGACGAGCCGGGCATCTATCTGAAGATCCCCTTCGTACAGCAGACGAGCACCCTTCCCAACACGGTGCTGCTCTACGACCTGCCTGTCAGCGACATGATCTCCGCGGACAAGACCACGCTGATCGCCGACTGCTTCGCCATCTGGCGCATTGACGACCCGCGGCTGTTCATCGAGACGCTCTCGGGCAGCGTGCCCAACGCCGAGAGCCGCATCAATGCGAACGTTTACAATTCCCTCAAAACGGTTATAAGCTCCATGACGCAGGCGCAGATCATCTCCGGGCGCGGCGGAGCGCTGGTGGACGCCATCATGGCGAACATCGGCAGCTCCTTTGAGCGCTACGGCATCGATCTGATCGCCGTGGAGACCAAGAAGATCGATCTGCCCGATGACAACAAGACCGCCGTTTTCAACCGCATGATCTCCGAGCGCAACAATATCGCCGCCGGCCATCTGGCCGAGGGCGAGAGCGAGGCAAAGGAGATCCGCAACGCCGCGGACAAGCAGGTGCAGATCACGCTGGCCGAGGCCGAGGCCCAGGCGGCCACGATCCGCGCCGAGGGCGACGCGGAATATATGCGCATCCTCTCCGAGGTGTACGATTCCCCGGAGGAGGCGGATTTCTACACGTTTATGATCGCCCTGGACGCGCTCAAGACCTCCATGACCGGCGAGGAGAAAACGCTGATCCTGGACGCCGACAGCCCCATCGCGCAGATCTTCTATAACTGAATCCCGACATTCAAGGCGAAAGAAGCGGTCGATTGCACATCCTCTATCTCATCAGCTACGCGGGCCGGGCCGGCACGGAAAAATACGTGGAGGACCTGATGCGGCTCTTCGCCGCGCAGGGACACCGCTGCAGTCTGGCTTACTCCGTCCCGGGCCCGCTGAGCGAAAAAGCCGCCGCCTCCGGATTCGGCACCTTCCGGCTGGACATGGCTCCCCGCCGGATCCTTGCCGCGGGCCGGGAACTGGCGGCGTACTGCCGCCGGCACCGGGTCGACGTCATCCATGCGCAGTATCCCCGGGAGAATGCCGCCGCGCTGCTCTGGCGGCTTTTCCGGCCGCGGACGGCGGTGGTGTTCACTGTGCATCTGTCCCTTCGCCAGGGGCCGCGATGGCGGCTCCTGAACCGGCTGCTCACGCCCTTTGACAGGGCGGTGATCGCACTGTACGGTGATGGCGCGGCGCTGCTGCGGCGCAACGGCGTGTGTGCCGGACGGATCCGCGTCATCCCCAACGGACTGAAAACGCTGCCGCTGCCGCCCAGACAAAACGTCCTCCGGGAGGAGTATTCGCTCCCGGAGGACTGTTTCGTTTTCCTGTCGCTGTGCCGCTTTGCGCCGGAAAAAGGACTCGATTGCCTGCTCGACGCCCTCGACCGTCTCCGCTCCCTCACGGACCGGCCCTTCTGCTGCGCGGTCGCGGGGGAGGGGGAGCTCTTTGAGGAGGTACGTTCACGGGCGGAAGCCCTGGGCCTGACAGGACAGGTGCGGCTGCTCGGATACCGTGCCGACACGCGCTCGCTGCTGCGCTCCGCCGACGCCTACGTCAGCTCGGCGCTGCGCGGCGAGGCCATGAGCTTTTCGATCCTGGAGGCCATGAGCTGCGGCCTGCCGCTGGCCGTGACGGACGTGGGCGCGGGGCGCGAGCTGGCCGCGGGCTGCGGTCTCGTCTCCGCGCCGGGCGACGCGGCGCAGCTGGCGGAAAACCTGCGGCGGCTCATCGAGGACGACGGGCTGCGCGCGGCGTTTGCCGGGGAGAGCCGCCGCAGGGCGGCAGAGGAGTATGACCTCCGCCTCCAGGCGAAAAAACTGGCGGCGCTGTATGATCCGGAAGTTAAATAACTCTATTAAAGTAAAAAAAGGGGTTTCTTTTGCGCCCGAAGAGGAGTATAATACTATCCGTTCAATTTGGAAGAAAGTGAAGAAACGAAGTGAATCCTACGGAACGAGAAGTCAAAAAGAGACCGGCATCCGGTCACAATCGCCGAGGGAAGAAGAGATCCGCTGCGGGACAGATCCTTTTGATGCTGCTCCTGCTCGCGGTGCTGGGCGGTTCCATATACGGGGCGCTGTATTTCCGGAACCGGACGGCGGCGCTCGAGGCGGACAATCAGTCGAGGGTGGACGATGCCCAGAGCGAGCTGGACGCGCAGAAGGCGGCCTACGCCGCCATCGACCCGAGCACCGATGAAGGCGCGGCGCTTCAGCTGGCCTCGGAGAACGAGGCCATTGAGCAGGCGCAGCAGCAGACACAGGCGCTGGAGGCCGAAAATGAAAAGCTCCGTGCCGAAAACGAGGAGCTGGCCGCGCAGGTCAGCGAACTGGAAGCCGACGAGGACAACGCCTACTATTTGAAGGCATATGAGTCCATGCGCAAGGGCATGGAGCTGGTGGAGGCCTATTTCAATGGAGAATAACATCCCTGAAATGGAGCCGATCGCCTCCGGCGAAACACACCGCACGGAACGGAGCGCCTCGGCGCAGCGCCGCCTGCCGAGGAAGCGGCGCAGACAGAACAGGACGCTGAAAATCATCAATGCGGTGCTGCTCCTCCTGGCCGGACTGGGTCTGGCGGCATGTGCGTTCGCGGGGTACAGGTATTACACCTTCTCTCCCGGGACCTATGACGATCAGATCGCCGCGCTCCATGAGGAAGCCGCCCGCATCCGTACCGAGACGGAAGCTCTGCAGCAGGAGCTGGCTCTCGAGGATGAGCAGATGCGCTCGGACCTGCATCAGGCCGGGGAAGAGGGCGCTGCCGCCGCGGACGCGCTCAGCACGGCAAAAGCCGAGAACGAGTCCCTGACCGAGACGCACACAGCCCTGGTCGAGCGGGTCGATTTTATCAAAAACATCCACGAGAATGCCCAGACCTTCCGGGAGGAGTACGCCCGGAAGATCCGACAGCTCGAGGATATGATCGTTGCGGGAGAATCCGGCGCGAAGATCTGTTACTGGAGCTTTGACGACGGTCCCGGCTCCTATACCGCCGCCGTCCTCGATTTCTGCGAGCAGAACGGCATATATGTGACCTTCTTCACCTCCCGCGAAGCCAACGACACCGGACGGGGCGACGTGGACGAGCCGGAGCTGCTCCGCCGGGAGATCATGGGCGGGCACAGCATCCAGAACCACAGCAACTCCCACCAGTACAGCATGATTGCCGGGAACATGTACACCAAGGGGATCGACAGCTTCCGCGAGCAGGTACGGCTGCAGGACGAGTGGGTCTACGAGAACACCGGCTTCAAGCCGGGGATATTCCGTTTCCCGGGCGGCTCCGCCCACGCCTTCAGCGGGCCGCTCTCGAAGGATCAGATGGTCTCGGTGCTCACCGAGCTGGGCTATGTCTGGATCGACTGGGACTGCGACATGGCCGATAACGCCAAGGCGAACCCGGACGCCGGCACGGTCTACAGCCGCGCCATGTACCAGGTGCGCAAGATTGATCCGCCCATCGCCGTCGTGCTCAGCCACGATAACTATTACAGCACATATGCCGGCTTCATGCGCGCGGTCCCGGCGCTGCAGGCGGAGGGATACATTTTCCTGCCGCTGTTCCCCGAGTCCTACGCCATCGGACATTCCTACGCCAGAACCTGGTATTACTGAACCGCCGCGTCTGCCGGGCCGTGAGTGCCCGGACGGCATGGCGAGAGCGTGTCATCCTGCGGCCGCCGGGCCGGAGGGCTTTTCCGGAGCGAAACCGGGGAAAGCTCCCGATCCGGCGCGCGGGATGGCATTTCTTTTGAAGTGAGCCCCAGCGCCAGGCCGTAGAGCACACACCAGAAAAACCAGATCCGCGGATAGAACCACAGATGCTCCGGGATGTTCGCCGCGGCGGCCCCGGCCAGCGACGCCGTCACCGAGACCGTCAGCGCCCTGTCGGCCCCGCGCGCCTGACGCAGCCTCCGGCGCAGACGCACGAAGATCCCGAAGAAAAAGACGAGAAAGGCCGTCCCGCC
>JAFXYJ010000026.1 GCA_017541825.1 Oscillospiraceae bacterium
CAGCGTTCCGGCTAGAACGGACGCGGCTGCTGACTCCGTTTTTTTGCTTCAGAATAATTTTTTATAAAGGAGAAAAACAACATGACTGCAAAAACTTATCTGGAAGAGACGCTGCGTCGCAGGCAGGAGCTGATGGAGGAGATGGGCAAGATGGCGGAGATGCTGCGCCGGGCCCTCGGCGTGGCCGACAGCGAGCTGGAACGCCTGCAGGAGCTGCAGGGCAGGATCCTGCGGATGGTGCTCACCGTGCCGGACCCCATGGAGCGCAGGGTGCTGTTCCACCGCTGCTACTGCGGCATGAGCTGGAAGCAGATCGCGGAGAAGCTGGACATCTCGGAAGGCGCCGCGCGCCGGCGCCACCAGGCCGCGCTGAAGCACCTGGCCATGCCGGACGGGCGGTAAGCGGGGAGGGAAGAGAAGATGCCGAACCGAATCATCAAGGAGAGCATCCGGACGAGCAAGTCGGTAAACGCGCTGCCGGACTTCCTCTTCCGGGTGTGGGTGTACCTGATCACCTACGTGGACGACTACGGCCGCGGGAGCGCGGACCCGCAGCTGCTGAGGGGCTTTTTGCTTCCGAGGAAAAGAGTCACCGAATCCCAGATCAGGGAGGCGCTCGCGGGCCTCGCGGACGCCGGTCTGATTATCCTCTACGAGGATGACGGGGAAGCTTACCTGTATTTTCCGAAGTGGGAGGATCACCAGCGGATCAGGCAGAAAGTGTCGCGTTTTCCCGCTCCGCCGCCGATTGCGGCGGATTGCGGCGAACAGCGGCCTGAATCCAATCCAATACAATCCAATCCGAATCCAGAATCCAAATCCGAATCCAAGGATAGCGCGGAGCTGCAAAGCACCGCCGCGCTGACGCTCCTCCTCAACGACGGGACAGAGTATCCGGTGACGCGGGAGTACGTGCAGGAGATGCAGGCGCTGTACCCGGCCGTGGATGTGATGCAGGAGCTCCGGACCATGAAGGCCTGGTGCATCAACAACCCCAAAAAGCGGAAGACCGCCCGAGGGATCCGGAGCTTTATGGGGACCTGGCTTGCCAAAGAGCAGGACCGCGGCGCCCGGAACGCCGGGGCGGACGCGGAGCCCGCGCGGAAGCCGAAGCAGTTCACGACGGCCGCGGAATACCGGCCGGAGGCAAAAATCGACGCGGAACAGCTGGAGAAGGTGAAGTCTCTCCTGCTCGGGAACGGCGCCGGAGGCCCGGACCCGGGGGAGGGGTGAAGATGCAGGCGTTTGACCCGCAGGAACTCCTTGCGCCCCTCCCCCCGCCGCCGGGCTGGAACCCGTGGGAGGAGCTCGCCAACGCCGTGGTCCGCCAGGCGGCGGAGGATTGGCGGGAGGCCGTGCACACCCTGCTGCACCCGCCCGGCCGGCCCGGCGCGGTGCGGAACAGGCAGATCCGGGAGGCAGCGGACATGCTCCGCGACTGCGAGAGCTTCTTCCGCTCGCGGTGGATCCGCATCCTGACGGGGGAGGACGGCACGGAGATCCTGGAACAGCTGAGAAGGGAGATGATCGCGCATATGGACGCACGGGAATACCTGGGTCTGGCCGTCCGCCTGGACGTGGAAATCGACGGCAAACTGGCGGAGCTTTCGCGCCTGCACGAGCTGGTGCTCGGCGCGCCGCCGGGGCCGGAGGGCGGCCGGACCGTGCAGAAGCTCATGGAGCTCGCGGAGAAGGTCAGCCGGGAGATCGACGAACTGGTGGAACTGAAGGACGAAATCCGCAGCGCGATTGACGCCGTGCCCGACCCCGGGGAGCGGGAGGCGCTGCGCTGCAGGTACATGCTGGGCATGAGCCACGGCGAAATTGCCGGGAGGCTGCACATAGGGATCGCGACGGTGAAGCGCCTGCTCAGCCGGGGCCAGAGCCGCATCCGCCCGCCGGGCTGAACGAAAAAGAGCAGGAAAGCCGTCGCTGACCTTCCTGCTCGTGTTTATATCGTTTCCCTTCCCGGTCACTCCGCCGCAATGCCGTCCACCGCTTCGCCGCGGACATCCACGATGCGCGCGAGGGGGATGCTCTCGCGGACGCCGCTGCGCTCCCGTTTGCTCATCAGCACGACTTCGCCGGCGGCTTCATCGATGCGCTTCACCCGGTCTGTGACTTCCGTGTAGCTGCCGCCGTCCTTGGAGGCGTCCGGCACGAAGACGGTGAAGGTGAGGGCGGGGGACTGGCCCGCGGCAACGAGTTCGGCGATCCTTTGGAGCTTGCGGTTCAGCACCTCGAGGGCGTGCTCCTCCAGACCGATCTCCCGGTCGGTGAAGCGGGCCTCCTCGGCGATCATGTCCTCGTAGCCGGTGAGCGCCTTGTACGAGGCGAACTGGGCGGCGCGGTCCCAGAGGGACATGTGCGGGTGCTTCGGCGACTGCCAGTGCGGCATGCCGATGATGTCCGCATAGACGACGCGGGGGTCCGGCTCCTTCTTTGTGATTCCCTTTGCCATCAGAAGTCGTCCTCCTCCCCGGACCGGTGGCCGCCGATCTGCTTGTTGCGGTCGCGCCCGGTGGCGCCCTCGCGGTAACTGACGCCCCGCAGCACGGCGTTCTTGCCGTACTTGGCCTGCATTTTCAGCGTCGCCTCCTGCAGGCGGCGCTCCTTTTCGTCCGCGGCCTCCTCGGCGGCCTCGCGGTCGCGGCGCTGCTGCTCGTCCGCGGTGTAGAGCTCCGGCTGCTCGAAGAGGGAGAGCTGGTCGCTCAGGACGCCTTTGGGCAGCTCCTCCGGGATCTCATCCCTGCCGATGAGGTCCACGGCGGCGATGTTCAGCCGGCGCACCAGGAGGCGGGGGTCAACGATCCGGTCGTAAAGCTCCAGCACGGCGTTCACGATGCGGCGGGAGCTGCTGCTCCATCTGTCCAGGTTCGCCGTGCCGTGGGCGTGCTTGGGGTGCGGCTTGCCGTAGTAGTTCATGGTGACGGCGCCGTCGTAAATCTCGCCGGTGGAGGCGACGGCGTACACGCAGTCGCGCCAGGTCTCGCCGGGCACGGCGACGGTGAGGCTCAGGTGGTCGTAGCTGATGGTGAGCACCAGCTTTTTGGTCACCAGGCCCTTGCGCACCAGGTCCAGCACCAGGGCCTCGGTCATCTCGCGCACGATGATGCGGCCCTTGTCAAAGGGGTAGCCCTCGGCGAGGACCTGCCCGGAGGACAGCGAGGTGGTCTCGGGCCGGTAGTTCCGGACGGTCTGCATGTCGGAGGGCTCCCAGCCCCAGGCGTGGTCGATGAGGAGCTCGGCGTTGACGCCGAATTCTTTGTAGAGGACGTCCTCGTCCCGGACGCTCTGGCGGGCCACGTCGCCCATGGTGAAGAGGCCGTGCTTCTCCAACCGGCGGGCGATGCCCGGGCCGACGCGCCAGAAGTCCGTCAGCGGGCGGTGGCACCAGAGCTGCTCGCGGTAGCTGCGCTCGTCCAGCTCCGCGATGCGGACGCCGTCCCTGTCCGGGGGGACGTGCTTTGCGACGATGTCCATGGCGATCTTGGCGAGGTACATGTTGGTGCCGATGCCGGCGGTCGCGGTGACGCCGGTCGCAAAGAGCACGTCGCGCACGAGGCACATGGCGAACTCGCGGGCGCTGAGGCCGGAGAGCTCCAGATAGGGCGTTAAGTCGATGAAGAACTCGTCGATGCTGTAAACGTGGATGTCCTCGGGGGAGACGGACCTGCCGTAGATGGAGAAGATCTTCGTGCTGAGCTGCTCGTAGTAGAGCATGCGGGGCCGCGCGACGAGGTAGGCGAGCTCCAGGCCGGGGTCGGCCGCGAGGGCCTCGGCGTCAAAGGACGAGCCGTGGAACTGATACTTCCCGTCTTCGCCCTTTTGCAGCACGCCCAGCTTCCGCGCCCGCTGGAAGCGCTCGGCGTTGATCTCCTTCACGCGCTGCACCACCTCGAAGAGGCGGGCGCGGCCGGGGATGCCGTAGGCCTTCAGGGAGGGGGA
>JAFXYJ010000027.1 GCA_017541825.1 Oscillospiraceae bacterium
ACACCGTTGCCGAGGGACTTGTGCATGGCCTTGCCCTCGCCGTCCACCGTCCAGCCGTGGGTCAGGCATTCCTTGTAGGGGGCGCCCATGCCCAGCGCGCCGACGGCCACCAGCAGGGAGGACTGGAACCAGCCGCGGTACTGATCGCCGCCCTCTATATACATCGTGGAGGGCCAGAAGCCCTGATCGCGCTTCATGGCGGCGTAATGAGTGGAGCCGGAGTCGAACCAGCCGTCCAGCGTATCGGTCTCCTGCGTGAAGTGCTTGCCGCCGCAGTGCGGGCAGGTGAAGCCCTCAGGCAGGATCTCGGCCGCCGTGCGGTCGAACCAGGCGTTGCTGCCCTCCTTCTCAAAGAGGGAGGCGACGGCCTCGATGCTCTCCTCGGTGCAGACGGGCTTGCCGCAGTCGCCGCAGTAGAACACCGGGATGGGCAGGCCCCACCGGCGCTGCCGGGAGATGCACCAGTCGGCGCGCTCGCGGATCATGGCGATCATGCGGTCATGGCCCCAGTCGGGCATCCACTTGACCGTGTCCACGGCGGCGCAGGCGTCGTCCTTGAAGGCGTCAACGGAGCAGAACCACTGGGGGGTGGCCCGGAAAATGATGGGCTTTTTGCAGCGCCAGCAGTGGGGGTAGCTGTGGACGATGTCCTCGCTGGCGAAAAGCATGCCGCTCTCGCGCATGTCCGCGAGGATGATCGGGTTGGACTCCTCGGTGCCGAGGCCGGCGTACTTGCCGGCGTAGTCGGTATGGCGGCCCTGGTCGTCCACGGGGACGACCATTTCCATGCCGTACCGGCGGCAGGTCTGGTAGTCGTCGGCGCCGAAGCCGGGAGCGGTATGGACGCAGCCGGTGCCCGAATCCATCGTGACGTACTCGGCGTTGAGCAGCCGGGAGGTCTTGGGCAGGAAGGGGTGGTCGGCCAGCATGTTCTCAAAGAAGGAGCCGGGGTGGGTCTCGAGGATCTCATAGCTCTCAAAGCCGCCCACGCCCATGACCTTCTCCGCCAGGGCCTCGGCCATGATATAGATCTCGCCGTTGGGGGCCTTGATGAGCGCGTAGGACTCCCGCGGGTGGAGCACGATGGCCAGGTTGCCGGGCAGAGTCCAGATCGTCGTGGTCCAGATCACGAAGAAGAGCCGGCTGCGGTCCACGTTCGGCAGCTTGCCCAGATCGTCATGCATCGGGAACTTGACGTACACGGTGGTGCAGGGGTCGTCCTGATACTCGATCTCGGCCTCGGCCAGGGCGGTCTCGTCATAGGGGCACCAGTAAACGGGCTTGAGGCCCTTGTAGATGTAGCCCTTCTCATACATCGTGCCGAAGACACGGACCTCCTCGGCCTCAAAGGCCGGGTCCATGGTCAGGTAGGGCTTGTCCCAGTCGCCCAGCACGCCCAGCCGCTTGAAGCCCTCCCTCTGTACGTCCACGTAGTGCTGGGCGTACTTGTGGCAGGCGGAGCGGAACTCGCTCACGCTCATGGCCTTGCGGTTGAGCCGCTGCTCCTTGATGATCGCGGACTCGATGGGCATGCCGTGGTTGTCCCAGCCGGGGGTGTAGGGCACCTGATACCCGGTCATGGACTTATAGCGGTTGATGAAATCCTTCAGGCACTTGTTCAAGGCGTGGCCCATGTGCAGCTCGCCGTTGGAGAAGGGCGGGCCGTCGTGGAGCACGAACAGCGGCTTGCCCTCGTTGCGGCGGACCATCTCGCCGTAGAGATCCATATCATACCAGGCCTTGAGCATGTCGGGCTCGCGCTTGGGCAGGTCGGCCCGCATGGGAAAGTCGGTTTTCGGCAGGTTTACGGTGGCGTTGTAATCCATTTACGGTTAGTCTCCAATCATTTCAAAGGCGGGGCCGGCAGCCCCGCCCTGTTCATTCGACAGCGCTGAAGGATCGATCAGAAGCGGAAAGCGGGGGCGTCGTCGCCGTCCTCGGCGGCGGGGATGGCGTCGTCTCCGCCGAGATCGAACACGGCCTTTTCAAAGGCTTCCACATAGTTGGCGACCTTTTCGTCGGCGTTCTCCACGGCGTCGTCCACGGCCTCGGCGGCTTCCTCGGCGGCAGCCTCGGGAGTGTCCGCGGGGGCGGGGATGGCCTTGGGCTCCTCGGGCGCCGGCGTCACGATGACGTCCTGGACGAAGTCGGACTCGGCCAGAGAATCGAGGAAGGTGGTCTCATGGTCGAGCACCATGCGGAACTTCTGGATATAATCCGCGGCGGCCGCCTGGGCCTTCTGGAGCCGGAGCTCCTCGGTCTCGCGCTGACGCACGATGTCCCCGGTGATGGCCTCGGCCTCGGCCTTGGCGGCGGAGAGGATCGATTCGGCCTCGGCCTTGGCGTTGGCGATCAGCTCGTCGGCCTTGGCCTGGGACTCGTCCTGGATATTCTTGGCGACCTTCTGGGCGGAGACCAGCGCCAGATGCATCGCGTCCTCGGACTCCCGGTACTCTTCGATCTTTTCCACCAGGACCTTCATCTTGCTGCGCAGCGTCGCGGTCTCCTTCTGGGAGGCAGCCAGATCGCTGGCCAGCTCATCGAGGAAATCGTCGACTTCGTTCATCGCGTAGCCGCCGAAGGTAGACTTCTCGAAAGTCTTTTCACGGATATCCTGTGCAGTGATCATATCAGCTTACCCCTTTATGTTTATATTTTTTCTCAGAAATAACCGCCCGAGGACTGGGGCTCCTCATAGGCGTCGCCCGCAAAGTCCATACCCGAGGGGGTGATGATGAAGGTGTTGCCGGACACGCGCTTGACCGTGCCGCCCAGCGCGTAGGTCACGCCGGAGAGGAAGTCCAGGATCCGGCGGGTGGTGTCCTTTTCCGTGTTCTCCAGATTGAGGACGATGGCGTTGCGCTCGCGGATCCGGTCGGCGATGTCGGCCGCCACCTCGAAGCGGTCGGGCCGGACCAGCAGGAGCCGCGGCGGGGTCTGACGGACCGCCTGGGAAGGCGCCTGGCCGTAGCCGCCGTCGTAACCGGCCTGCTGGGCGTAGCCCTGCTGACCGCCGTAGTTGGGCTGGGCGTAGCCGTCGCCGGCGTAGCCGCTGTAAGCGTTCTGCTGCGCGTAGCCCTGGGCGGGCTGCTGGGGCTGTGCCGTGCGCTGGGAGAAAACGTAGGGCCGGCGCGCCGTCTGGGTCTGCTGTGTGCGGGGCGGCTCGGCGTATGCGGTGTAGCTCTGGGCGCCGGCCTGTCCGCCCACGCGGACCGGCTCGGCGAGATTCTCCTCCAGATAATCCTCGTCGTCGTATGGTTTGGTCAGTTTTTTCAACTCATCTAAGAGTCCCATTCCGGGGTGCCTCCTGCTAATCGTAATGGCGAGGACCGAACAGGGCCGTACCCAGCCGCACGATGGTGGCGCCGCAGCGCACCGCGTCCTCATAGTCCGTGCTCATCCCCATGGAGAGCTCGTCCATTGATACATTATCATATTTTTTTTCCCGGATGTCAACAAAAAGCTCGAACATTCGACGGAAATGTTTCAGATTCCCGCCTTTTTCCGACACAATCGGTGGGATGGCCATGAGTCCCCGGACCTGTATATGGGGGTACAGGCCCGCGCAGGCCAGCAGAGCGTCCAGCTCCTCCGGCGCGGCGCCGCTTTTGGAGTCTTCGCCGCCGATGTTGACCTCCAGCAGCACCGCCTGCACGATCCCCCGGTCCCGCGCCCGGCGGTCGATCTCGCGCATGAGGCCCTCGCTGTCCACCGAATGGATCAGCGAGACCGCGCCGACCAGGGATTTGACCTTGTTTTTCTGCAGGTGGCCTATAAACTGGACGTCGCAGCCCGCGTATGCGTTCACGGCGGATTTTTCCAGGAACTCCTGCACGCGGTTTTCCGCGCAGATATCCACGCCCGCGGCGATGGCCTCGCGGATGGCCTCGGGGCCGTTCATCTTCGTGGCGGCCAGCAGGCGCACCTGCGCGCCGTCCCGGCCGGCGGCCGCGGCGGCCGCGGCGATGCGGCGCTTTGCCTCGAGAACATTTTCTGTGATCGTACTCATATTTATTTCCCCCGATCCCGGGCCGGATGGCCGGCCTTTTCGGTTTTTTATCTGCCGATCAGCATGCCGTCGGCGTATTCGCCGCCCAGCAGCACCAGGCTGCCCTCCCGCAGCGCGTCGGAAACCACGAGCGCCTCCCCGTCCCGCACGGAGAGCACCGTGACGGTCTCCCGGCGGGCGTACGGTCCGGCCACGCGGAAGACGAAGGTCCCGCCGCCGTCCTCGCGGATCGCCTCGGCCGGGAGGGCCAGTCCCTCCGTCTCCGACAGCAGCGCCTCCGCCGCCGCCTCCCGGACCGAAAGCACGGCGTCCAGGCCGGTGCGGCAGGCGAAAACGACCGCGCCGCCGGCGCCGCCCCGTATGATGCGGCGCACCTCGGCCTCGACGCGCTCGCCGCACAGCGTCAGCGCAACCGTCTCCCCCGGGGAGAACCGCGCGGCCTCCCCGGCCCCGACGGGGGCCGCGAACAGCCACAGGCTGCCGGTGACCAGCTTCCCGGGCGCGCTGGTGGGCTCCGCGCCCCGGCGCAGCACCGTTTCTATGGCCTCGACGGTGAGCGTCCCGGCGTCCGCCGGGGACAAGCCCTCCCAGCCGTCGGTGGCGCGCAGGAAAAACCCGCTGGCCGGCGCGGTGAGCACGGCCTCCGACGCCCCGACGGCCTCCAGCGCG
>JAFXYJ010000028.1 GCA_017541825.1 Oscillospiraceae bacterium
AAGCCGCGCACCGTAGTACCAGCCGAGATAGCGGCCGATCTTCTTGGCGTGGTCGGCGGTCAGGCCGACGTTGGCTTCGCCGCGGAAGCCGTCGGTGCCGAAATACTTGCCCATATTACAGCCTCTCTTCCTTCTCGATGTCCAGGAAGTACTTGTAGGTGTCCACGGTCAGCTCGCCGCAGGCGGCCTCGTCGCAGGCGATGATAGCTGCATTGTGAAGCTGCAGGGCGCTGCAGGTCCACTTCTGGCTGACGCCGCCCTCCACGGTGGCGGCCAGCGCCCGGGCCTTGTTGTGGCCGGAGATCAGCACCAGCACCTCCCTGGCGTCGGTCACGGTGCCGATGCCCACGGACAGCGCCTGGGCGGGCACCTTCTCCGGATCGTTGCCGAAGAAACGGGAGTTGACGATGCGCGTGTCGGTGGTGAGATCGCGCAGGCCCGTGCGGGAGGACAGGGAGGTATAGGGCTCGTTGAAGGCCAGGTGGCCGTCCACGCCGATGCCGCCCATGAACAGGTCGATCCCGCCGTAGGAGGCGATCTTCTCCTCATACCGGGCGCATTCCCCCTCGGGGTCGTCGGTCATGCCGTTGAGGATGTTGATATTTTCGCTCTTCATGTCCACAAGATGGTCGAAGAAGTTGTCGTGCATGAAGTACCAGTAGCTCTGGTCATGCTCCCGGGGCAGGCCGAGATACTCGTCCATGTTGAAGGTCACCACATTGGCGAAGCAGAGCTCGCCGGCGTTGTTCATGCGCGCCAGCTCCCGGTACACCCCGATGGGCGAGGAGCCCGTGGGCAGACCCAGCACGAACGGCCGGTCTTCCTTGTGGGCGTTGATCTTCGCGGCGATGTAATGCGCGGCCCAGAGGGACATCTTCTCATAATCGTCCTGAATGACTACTCTCATTATGTAAACTCCTTGAATTCGTTTTTTCAGCGGCGGGCAAGGCTCTGTTGCAGTGTTGATTCTGTTTTTTCCCCTCGCCCTGACGGTCCGCTGACTGACCGCGGCAGCATCCGCCGAATCTTTCGATCACTGCCGACCTCGTCGACCTGTCGGTCCCGGCGCTAACAGCTCGCCCTGTCCTCCTTTCCGGTGGCTGTTTTACGGTGCGGTGCAAATACGGTTCTATTCATTATACACGATTGACATAATATCTGCGTATCAATTTGGTATCAATTTTGCCCCGGGGACGGGCCGGCCGCCGCCCGGAGTCGGGCTGGATCTCTCCCGGAGGGTAAGGTTTTTTCTTGAAATACGCCATGCCGTATGATAAAATCTTCTAATATACAGACAGCGGCAGACACAGGGGAACAAAGGATCTGAGCCGATACAGAGGCTGGGTGGATTATGGCTGAAGAAATCGTAGAACAGGGATACCGTGAGCTGGCGGACACCATTCTCGAGCACAACCCGGGCGTGGACCTGGGACGGGTCCGCGCGGCCTTTGAGGTGGCGGATCTGGCGCACGCCGGGCAGCGGCGCAAGGCGGGCACGCCCTATGTGACCCACTGCGTGGCCGCGGCGCAGATCTGTGCGGAGATGGGGCTGGATGAGGACAGCGTGGTGGCCGCGCTGCTGCACGACTGCATCGAGGACACGTCCCTGACCCATGACGACATCGCCCGCCAGTTCGGCACGGAGGTGGCGGACATCGTCGAGGGCGTCACCAAGCTGACCCGGGTCCATTTCACCAACCGGGAAGACGAGCAGATGGAGAACCTGCGCAAGATGCTCATGGCCATGGCCAAGGACATCCGGGTCATCCTGATCAAGATCGCCGACCGGCTGCACAACATGCGCACGATGGAATACATGGTGCCCTCCAAGCAGTTGGAAAAATCCATGGAGACCATGGAGATCTATGCGCCCATCGCCCACCGGCTGGGACTGCAGCGCGTCAAATGGGAGCTCGAGGACCTGGCGCTCAAATACATCGACCCCGACGGCTACCAGGAGATCACCCGCTATCTGGAGGAGAAGGCGGACACGCTCAACGCCTTCATGAGCGAGGTACAGAAGAAGATCACCGACCGCCTGACGGAATACGGCATCACGGCCACGGTGCAGAGCCGCATCAAGCACACCTACAGCATATACCGGAAGATGTACGCCCAGAAGCTGACCGTGGACGGCGTGTTCGATCTGTGCGCCTTCCGGGTCATCGTGGACAACATCGCCGACTGCTACAACGTGCTCGGCCACATCCACGACATGTACCGGCCGGTGCCCGGGCGGTTCAAGGACTATGTGGCCAGCCCGAAGCCCAACGGCTACCAGAGCGTGCAGACCACGGTCATCGGTGAGGAGGGCATCATGTTCGAGGTGCAGATCCGCACCTGGGAGATGCACCGCACCGCCGAGTACGGCATCGCCGCCCACTGGAAGTATAAATCCGGCGAGGCCGGCGTCCGCGCCGGGGACGAGGAGAAATTCGCCTGGATCCGGCGCCTGCTGGAGGCCCAGCAGGACTCCGACGCGGGCGAATTCGTCCACGACCTCAAGATGGACATGTTCGACGACGAGGTGTTCGTCTTCACGCCCCAGGGCGACGTGGTCAACCTGCCCGCGGGCGCCTGTCCCATCGACTTTGCCTACGGCATCCACTCCGCCGTCGGCAACAGCATGATCGGCGCGAAGGTCAACGGGCGCATCGTGCCCTTCGACTACACGCTGCAGAACGGGGACATCGTGGACATCCTGACGTCCAAATCCGCCCCGGGACCCAGCCGCGACTGGATGAACCTGTGCAAATCCAACGCCGCCCGGACCAAGATCCGCCAATGGTTCAAAAAAGAGCGCCGGGATGAGAACATCCTTCGCGGCCGCGAGATGTTCGAGGGCGAGCTGCGCCGGGCCGGGCTGTCGATGAACTACCTCAACGACGAGGAACTGCTGGACACCTGTCTGCGGAAGCTGGCGGTCAACTCGCTGGACGACCTGTTCGCCACCATCGGCTACGGCGGCATCACCAGCACCCGCGCCGTCAACCGTTTCCGGGACGAGATCGCCCGAGCGGCGAAGCAGAGCAGCCAGAAGACGGCGCTGGACAAGCTCAACGAAGCCGCCGAGCGCCGCAGCACGAAGACGGGCAAGGCCGTCAACGGCGTGCTCGTCGAGGGGATGGAGAACTGCCTGATCAAATTCTCCCGCTGCTGCACACCGGTGCCGGGCGATCCCATCGTGGGCTACATCACCCGCGGCCAGGGGGTCTCCGTCCACCGGGAGGACTGTCCCAACTACCTCAACAACGTCAAGGAGGACGGGGAGGACCGCTGGATCAGCGTGGAGTGGGCGGACGCGACCACGGGGCTCTACTCCACCACGCTGCGCATCCTGGCCCGGGACCGGAACGGCCTGGTGCTGGATATCGCCACGGTGCTCAACACGCTCACCGCCAAGGTGGACAGCCTCAACGCCCGGAGGCTGCCCGACGGGAACGCCATGGTCCATATCACGCTGGAGGTGGCCGACCTGACGACGCTCAAGATCATCATCGCCCGGCTGCGGGCGGTGGGCGGCGTGCGGCAGATCGAGCGGGGCAACGGCTAAGCATCCGCTTGAACCCGCTTCGCTGGGCTTCAAGCGGAGGTCTTGCAGCCCGCTGCAGCGCACTCGCTGCGCTCGCACGTTTGCGGGCTGAAATGTATTTTCTCCGAGATACATGCTCCCGGAGAAAATGATTTGACCTTATTTGCGCCGCTGGCGCAAACTCTGCGAGGCTTTGGCCGCGGCCTTCGAAGGCCGTAATATATAGTAATTACTATTAGAGAACAACAGGGAGAGAGAAATGAGGGCAGTCGTCATGCGCGTCAACAGCGCGGCCGTCACACGGACCGGCACCGGCGAGACGCTGGGAGAGATCTCCCGGGGCTTTCTCGTGCTGCTGGGCGTCCACACGGACGACACGGCAAAGGAGGCCGACAGGATCGCGGACAGGATATGCGGCCTGCGCGTTTTCGAGGACGAAAACGGTAAAATGAACATCGGCCCCGCCGACGCGGGGGCCGAGCTGCTGATCGTCAGCCAGTTCACCCTCTGGGCGGACGCCCGGTCGCGGCGGCCGGGCTTCACCGCCGCCGCCCGGCCGGAGACGGCGATCCCTCTCTATGAGCAGGTCATCGCCCGCTGCCGGGAGCGGGGCTTTCGGGTGGAGACCGGCGAATTCGGCGCGGACATGCAGGTCAGCTCCGTCAACGACGGGCCGGTGACGATCCTGCTGGATACGAGAGAGCTGTAAACCGACTTGAGGGACATGAGAGAGAAAAAAAGATCAAGACGGCCGGCCGCACTGCTGCTGGCCTGCCTGCTGCTGGCCGGCTGCGCCCGCGCAAAGCCGGCCGTGACCGCGCCGGCGGAGACCGAACCGCCGGTCACGGCCGCGCCTGCTACGCCGCCGACGCCG
>JAFXYJ010000029.1 GCA_017541825.1 Oscillospiraceae bacterium
ACCTTCAAGGAAGTCGCCGAGAACTCCCGCCGTTCCGCGAATTACCTGTCGCTCATGGGCATCAAGCGCGGCGACCGGGTGATGCTCGTGCTCAAGCGCCACTACCAGTTCTGGTACGCGGTACTGGCCCTGCACAAGATCGGCGCCGTCGTGATCCCCGCCACCAATCAGCTCCTCGAGCATGATTTTGAATACCGCTTCAAAACCGCCGGCGTTTCGGCGATCGTCTGTACCGCAGACGGAGATACAGCGCATCAGGCCGAGCTCGGCGAGAAGGCGGCAGGCATGGAGCTGACCAGGATCATGGTCGGCGGCAGCCGTCCCGGCTGGCACGATTTTGACAACGAATACGGCCTCTTTTCCCGCCGCTTCCGCCGCAAGGAGGATTCCCCCTGCGGAAACGATCCGATGCTGATGTTCTTCACCTCCGGCACCACCGATTACCCCAAGATCGCGATGCACAGCTACAAATACGCGCTCGGCCATTACGTGACGGCCAAATACTGGCACTGGGTGGAGCGGGACGGCCTGCATTTCACGATCTCCGAGACCGGCTGGGGAAAGGCGCTCTGGGGCAAGCTGTACGGCCAGTGGCTGTGCGAGGGCGCGGTTTTCGTATACGACTTCGACCGCTTTGACGCCTCGAAGATCCTGCCCATGTTCGCAAAATACAATATCACGACCTTCTGTGCGCCGCCCACGATGTACCGGATGCTGATCCGGCAGGATATTTCCCAGTACGATCTGAGCTCCATCCGCCACGCCACCACCGCCGGAGAAGCGCTCAACCCGGAGGTATACTACCGGTTCGAGGAGGCCACCGGCCTGAAGATCGCCGAGGGCTTCGGCCAGACGGAGACCACGCTGACCATCGGCAACCTCTCCGGACAGCCCATCAAGCCCGGCTCCATGGGCAAGCCCATTCCCGGCTACGGCGTCGATCTGATCGATCCGGACGGGAACCCGGTGGAGGACGGCGAGAACGGCGAGATCGTGATCCGCGCCGACCGGGACGGTCCGTGCCCCTGCGGTCTGTTCCTGGGCTATTACAACGACGAGAAAAAGACGGCGGACGCCTGGCACGACGGTTTTTACCACACCGGCGATGTGGCCTGGCGCGACGAGGACGGGTATTTCTGGTATGTGGGCCGGGCAGATGACGTGATCAAGTCCTCCGGCTACCGTATCGGGCCCTTTGAGATCGAAAACGTCATCATGGAGCTGCCTTACGTGCTCGAGTGCGGCGTCTCCGCGGCGCCGGACGAGCTGCGCGGACAGGTGGTCAAGGCCAGCATCGTGCTGGTCCAGGGGACCGAACCCACGGAGGAGCTCAAGAAGGAGATCCAGAACTACGTGAAATCGCACACCGCCCCGTACAAATACCCGCGGATCGTCGTATTCCGTGACGAGCTTCCCAAGACGATCAGCGGCAAGATCATGCGCAACAGGCTTTAAAAACGATGGACTACAAAAGACTGACTCTTTTTGCCGGACATTACGGCAGCGGCAAAACGAATCTGGCGCTCAACTACGCCTACTGGCTCCGGGAGCGCGCCCCGAAGGTAACGGTCGCCGATCTCGACATCGTCAACCCCTATTTCCGCACCAAGGACGCCGAGGCCGATCTGCGCGCCGCGGGGATCGAGCTCATCTCCTCGGCATATGCCAACAGCAATGTGGACGTGCCCGCCATGCCGAAGGAGACCTATGCCCTGATCGACGGACGTGACTCGCTGGGCGTGCTGGATATCGGCGGCGACGACAGGGGAGCGCTGGCTCTGGGCCGGTATGTGCCGTCCATCCTGGCGGAGGACGATTATGAGATGCTTTTCGTCGTCAACCGCTCGCGGCCGCTGACCCGCACGGCGGAGGACGCGATGACGGTGTTTTATGAGATCCAGACCGCCTGCGGTCTTCCGTTCACGGCCATCGTGAACAACACGAACCTGGGGCTTTCCACGACAGCGGAGGATGTGCTCGCCAGTCTGGACTATGCCGACGAGATATCCCGTCTGACAGGGCTGCCTGTCAAGATGACCGGTGCGGACAAGCGCCTGGCGCCGGCGCTCAAAGACAAAGTGGAGAACTTATTTCCTATATCTATCCTCGAGCTTTATTACATGGAGAAAGAAGGTACAAGTCTTGGCAAAATTAACTTTTAAGGAAAACCTATGCAAGGGCTGCGGGCTTTGCGTCGGCGCGTGCCCGAAGAACCTGCTGCGTCTTTCCACGACCAGGCTCAACCAGAAGGGCTACGCTCCCGTGGAGCTCACGGACCCGGACAAATGCATCGCGTGCAAATCCTGCGCGACCATGTGCCCGGACTGCGTGATCACGATCGAGAAATAAGGGAGGAGCAAAATGAGCGAAAAAGTAATGATGAAGGGGAACGAGGCGATCGCCGAGGCCGCCATCCTTGCCGGACTGCGGCATTACTTCGGATATCCAATCACCCCGCAGACAGAAGTCGCGGCCTATATGGCCAAAAAAATGCCCAAGATCGGCGGGACCTTCCTCCAGGCGGAGAGCGAGATCGCCGCAATCAACATGGTCTACGGCGTCGCCGCCACCGGCAAGCCTGCCATGACCTCTTCCTCCAGCCCCGGTATTGCCCTCAAGTGCGAAGGCATCTCCTATCTCGCCGGCTGCGATCTGCCCGCGCTGATCGTCAATGTCCAGCGCGGCGGCCCCGGTCTCGGCGGCATCCAGCCCTCCCAGTCCGACTACTATCTCGCGACCCGCGGTCCCGGTCACGGTGATTTCCACGTACTCGTGTTCGCGCCCGCTTCCGTGCAGGAGATGGCCGATCTCACCGGACGCGCCATGCACCTGGCGTGGAAATACCGCATGCCCGCCATGCTGCTGGCCGACGGCACGCTGGGCCAGATGATGGAGCCCGTCGTGCTGCCCGAGCCCTCCAACGCTTACGGTGAGGACAACCCCTGGGCCACCACGGGCACACAGATGAAGCGTCCGCACAACATCGTGAACTCTCTGGAGCTTGCGCCGGAAACGCTGGAAAAGAACAACATCGCCCGTTTCGAGCGCTACAGGAAGATCGAGGAGACCGAGCCTCTCTGGGAGGAGTACCTGATGGACGACGCGGAGATCTGCATCGTATCCTACGGCATCACCGCCCGGATCTCCCGCAACGCGATCGTCGAGGCCCGCAAACAGGGCATCAAGGTCGGTATGATTCGGCCGATCACCCTCTGGCCCTTCCCGAAGGAGCCCCTCGCCGCTGCGGCGGACAAGGTCAGGTCCTTCCTCTGCGTGGAGATCAACATGGGTCAGATGAAGGATGATCTGGAGCTGGCCATCAAGTGCAGAAAGCCGGTGGATCTGTGCTACCGTGTCGGCGGCATGATCCCCACCCCGGACGAAGTGCTCGAGCACATCAAGAAGCTTGCGGAAGGAGAGGAATAAGAATGGTCGTTTTTGAAAAGCCCCATGCCCTGACGGACGCCGTCCTGCATTACTGCCCCGGCTGCACCCACGGCATCGTCCACCGTCTCGTGGCGGAAGCCATCGATGAGCTCGGTATCGAGGGCCGGACCATCGGCATCGCGCCGGTGGGCTGCTCCGTGTTCGCCTACAACTATTTCAACTGTGATATGATCGAGGCCGCTCACGGCCGCGCCCCCGCGGTGGCCACCGGCGTGAAGCGCTCGCTGCCGGAAAACATCGTGTTTTCCTATCAGGGCGACGGCGATCTGGCCTCCATCGGCCTGTGCGAGACCGTTTCCACGGCCTCCCGCGGTGAGAATATTACGATCATCTTCATCAACAACGCCATTTACGGCATGACCGGCGGCCAGATGGCGCCGACCTCGCTGATCGGTCAGGTCACGCAGACCTCGCCCTACGGCCGCGACCCCAAGACCCAGGGCTATCCGATCCGCATCTGCGAGCTGCTCTCCACGCTGGAAGCGCCCGCCTATCTCGAGCGCGTGGCCGTCAACAACGTCAAGAACGTCCGCCGCGCCAAGAAGGCCATCCTCAAGGCGTTCCAAAACCAGGTCGACGGCAAAGGCTTTTCCCTCGTGGAAGTGCTCTCCGCCTGCCCGACCAACTGGGGCATGACCCCGCAGAAGGCTCTGGAGTGGATCGACGAGGCGATGATCCCCCAGTATCCGCTGGGCGTTTATCGGGATAAGGAGGCGGAATGATGGCTGAATCGTCTGTTATTATTGCCGGATTCGGCGGACAGGGCCTGCTTTTCGCAGGCAAGGTCCTGGCCTACGGCGGCCTGCTGGAAGAGCGTCAGGTGAGCTGGCTGCCCTCCTACGGCCCCGAGATGCGCGGCGGCACGGCCAACTGCAACGTGATCCTCAGTGACGACCCCATCGGTTCGCCCATCGTTACGCATCCTTCTGTCCTGATCGTGATGAACGCTCCGTCGCTGGACAAGTACGAGAGCACCGTGATCCCCGGCGGAAAGATCTTCGTGGATTCCACGCTGATCAATCGCAAGGTCGAGCGCGAAGATGTGGACGTTTTCTACATTCCCGCCACCCAGATGGCCAGCGACATGAACGCCGCCGGCCTGGCCAACATGATCCTGCTGGGCGCCGTGCTGCGCGAGACAGCCTGCATAAAGGACGAAACGCTGCCCGACGCGCTGCATCACGTGATCCCCGCCCGCAAGGCAGATCTCTTCGACGTCAACATGAAGGCCGTTCAGGCCGGCCGGGATTATAAAGAGTAATTAAAACGGGAGGTTGAACCAATGGCACTGGAACTGACAATCTGCAAGACAGAAAACCCCAAGCCGCTGCCCACCGATGAATCCAAGCTGGGCTTCGGGCGCGTGTTTTCCGACCACATGTTCGTCATGGACTGGGACAAGGACGTCGGCTGGCATGACGCGAAGATCGTTCCCTACGGCAATCTGAGCATCAGCCCCGCCTCCACCGTTCTCCACTACGGCGCCGAGATTTTCGAGGGCCTGAAGGCGTACCGCAACGTCAATGGCCAGATCGTTCTCTTCCGGCCCGATCAGAACTTCGCACGCATGAACCGTTCCGCCGATCGTATGGGCCTGCCCGAGCTCCCGGTGGACTTTGTGCTGGACGCGCTCAAGCAGCTCGTCCGTCTGGACGCCGACTGGGTCCCCCACAGCGAGGGCACCAGCATGTATGTCCGGCCCTTCACCTTCGGTGACGACGAGCACCTTGGCGTTCACGGCGCGGCGCACGCCCGCTTCCTGATCATTCTGTCTCCTTCGGGCAGCTATTACCCCAACGGCATGGCGCCCGTGGACATCATGATCGAGGACGAGGACGTCCGCGCGGTCCGGGGCGGCACCGGCGAGGCCAAGTGCGGCGGCAACTACGGCGCGTCTATCCGCGCCGGGATCCGGGCAGAGGAGAAGGGCTACGCCCAGGTCCTCTGGCTCGACGGCGTGGAGCGCAGGTATATCGAGGAAGTCGGCGCCATGAACATCATGTTCAAGATCAACGGCAAGATCTGCACGCCGATGCTCAACGGCTCGATCCTGCCCGGCATCACCCGCAAGAGCATCCTGGAGTGGCTGCGCGCCAACGGTGAGGAGCCCGAGGAGCGGCGCATCAGCGTCGATGAGCTGATCGAAGCCGCCGAAAACGGAACGCTCGAGGAAGCCTGGGGCTGCGGTACCGCGGCGGTCGTGTCTCCCGTGTGACGCCTGGCCTATCAGGGCAAGGTTTATGAGATCGGCGGAGGCAAGATCGGCCCCACGGCGCAGCGCCTCTACGATGCGCTGACCGGCATCCAGTGGGGACGGCTGGAAGACAAATTCGGCTGGATCTTCCCCGTGTGCTGACCGTTTTCCCGCTGTACGGCATGTGTCCGGCCCTTCTTCGGAAGGGCCGGACATTCGGCCAAAAAAAGAAAAAATAGTACTTGCATTCATATGGCAACTGTGCTATTATAGCAAGCGCTTGAAACCAAAGTATGGAGATCCGGGTGTGGCGAAGTTTGGTATCGCGCCTGAATGGGGTTCAGGAGGCCGCTGGTTCAAGTCCAGTCACTCGGACCATTATACCGGGAGTGCTTTTGGCCTCCCGGTATTTCTTTTTTACTATATAAAGATCTCGTCTC
>JAFXYJ010000030.1 GCA_017541825.1 Oscillospiraceae bacterium
CCCGCTACGAGCTCGTTTACCGGGAGGAGGAAGGCAGTTCGATCTCCTCCGCCTCCGGCGACTGGAGCGGGAACGTGTTTGATTTCTATTTCCGCGTCCATAACCGGCTGCAGTCGCAGCTCCACGTCCCCGGCGAGCAGGACGGCGCCGAGGCGCCCGTACGCGCCGCCCTGCGGGAGGCGCTGGCCAACTGCCTGATCAACGCCGACTATCGGGGGCAGGAGCGCGTTGAGATCGTCCGTAACCGCCGCGAAGTCCGCTTCACCAACCCCGGCGGGTTCCGCGTCAATCCGAACGCGGCGAGGACAGGCGGTGTGTCCGATGCGCGCAACGCAGCCATGCAGCGGATGTTCGGCATGATCGACATCGGCGAGGGGACCGGCAGCGGCATTCCGAGCATCTTCCAGGCATGGCGCGATCAGGGCTGGCCGGAACCGGTGTTCATCCAGCGCTTCGCTCCGGAGGCCACGACGCTGACGCTCGCCTTTTCTGCCGGGACCGGAAAGAGAACCGGGGCCGGGGACAGTGACAACGCGGCGGTCACGGCGGTGCGGCGGCAGCTCATCATCGAGTATCTGACGGATCATGTCAGCGCCGGGATCACCGAGCTGGCGGCCTATACGGGGCTGCGTCCCGCCCGGGTGCGGGAATACCTCTCCGGGATGATCTCGGACGGTCTCGTCGTCGCCGTGGACGGCGGCAAGGCCCGCCGGTATCGCCTGCGGTCGTGAAGATTTTTCTTTAACCGGGTGCGGAGAATAAAAACAGGACTGCCTGGCGGCAGCCCCTTCGGTTTCCCGTATTGCAAGACACCCGACAGGATCGGCCGATCCTGTCGGGTGTCGGTTTTATTGCCCGTAGTAGGCGTCCTTCCCGTGCTTGCGGTAATAGTGCCTGTCCAGCAGCTCGGGCTGCATTTCGCCCCGGTCGGGCTCGAGGAGGAGCGCATGCCAGTCCGTAAAGGCGCACTCTTCCAGTACGACGGCGTTGTGCACGGCTTCCATGGCATCCGCGCCCCAGGCAAAGGGACCGTGGGCGTTGACGAGCACTCCGGGCACGGCGGCGGGGTCGAGCCCGGCGAAGGTTTCGACGATCACCCTGCCGGTCTCCTTTTCATAATCGCCGCCGATCTCCTCCGGGGTCAAAAGCCGCGTACAGGGGATCGCACCGTGAAAATAGTCGGCCTGGGTCGTGCCCATGGCGGGGACAGGCCGTCCGGCCTGGGCAAAGGTGGTGGCCCACCGGGAGTGGGTATGGACGATGCCCCCGCAGTCGGGGAACGCCCGATAGAGCTCCAGATGGGTGGCCGTGTCGCTGGAGGGCTTCCACCGGCCCTCGACCACATTGCCGTCGAGATCCACGACGACCATATCCTCGGGCGTCATAAGGGCGTAGTCCACGCCGGAGGGCTTGATGACCACCAGCCCTCTCTGGCGGTCGATGCCCGAGACGTTGCCCCAGGTAAAGGTCACAAGACCGTGGGCCGGCAGCAGCAGATTGGCCGCGCAGACCTGTTTTTTCAGCTTTTTGAGCATAATATCATCCCCGGTGCTTCGTTCATGAGATCATTTCACCTCATCCATCAGCGAACACAGCATGCGCTCGAAGGTCTGCAGCTCCCGCGGGCTGTATTCCGACTCCAGCGCCGCGACAGCGCCGTCGGTGAAGTGGTCCAGGTCGCCGTAGTACTTGAAGAAACGGTCGCTCACGTGCAGCCGGGTCTCCCGCTTGTCGTCCTCGGACACGGTCTTGGTCACGTAGCCTTTGGTCACGAGATTGTTGACCTTATAGGTGGCGTTGGGCTGGGAGATGCCCAGCGTTTCGGCCAGCTGGGTAATGGTCGGGCTTCCCAGCAGGAAGATCACGTCCACCGTATAGGCCTCGGTGGCGGACAGAGAGCCGTCCTTCTCCCGTATACGGCCGAAAAGCTGCCGGTAGTAAAGAAGTCTGAAGCGCTTGAACAGATCAACGATCGTGGAATTGAGCATAGATATCACCTGTTTCTATACAAACGCCTCCTCCCCGGACAGCCGGGAGGGAGGCGTCAAGTGCGAAGGATACGGACCTCAGTCCTTTTCCAGATAGCTTCTCACCAGCTCCTGCAGCAATTCATCCCGATCGATCCGGCAGATCAGCGAGCGGGCGTTGTTGTAGTTGGTGATATAGGTGGGGTCCTCGGACAAAATGTAGCCCACCAGCTGATTGACCGGATTGTATCCTTTGAGCACCAGCGAATCGTAGACCGAGGAGAGGATCTCCCGGATCTGCATACGGTTGGAAACGGTATCGAATTTTCTGGTGGCGTCACCCATGTCCGCAGCCCCCTTGTCAGATTTGTATGCCTGCTGAGAATAGAATACCACATCCATGGTCCGTATTACAAGGGCATTCTGCCGTCACACAGGATATATTTGCCTTTTTTACCGGATGACAGCGCCGAGCCTCTCCCGCAGAGCGGACAGGATCCGGTCCACATCGCTCTGGGCGCGCTCGTCGGTGAGGGTGGAGTCGTCGGAGCGCAGCGTCAGGGAGAAGGCCACGCTCTTTTTGCCCTCGGGGATGCCCTTGCCGGCGTAGACGTCGAATAGCCGGACCTCCCGCAGCTCTTCGGCGCCGGCGGAACGGATGCACTCGGTGAGCGCGCCGACCGTGACGGCCGTGTCGCAGACCACGGCGATGTCCCGCGTGACCGCCGGGAACCGCGGCAGAGGCGTATATACAGCCTCCTCGCCCCGGAGCTCCCAGAGCACGACGCTGTCCAGCTCGGCGCAGAACGTCAGCTCGTCGAGGCCGAAGGTGCGGCACACGTCGGGATGGATCTGCCCCACGGTGCCCACGCGCCGGTCGCCCGACCAGACGGCGGCGCAGCGGCCCGGATGGTAGGCGGGTTCGTTCCGATCGGCGGTGAAGCGCACGTCCGGAGTCCGGGCTGCACGCAGCAGCGCTTCCACGGCGCCCTTGACGCCGTAGAAATCCGCGCCGTCGCCGTAGGCGCCCAGAGTCAGCACCGGCCGTTCGTCGGCCAGCACCTCGCCGGTCTTGCGGTATACGGTGGCCATCTCATAGAGCCGGGAGGCCATGTTCCGGTGATTCAGGTTGGTGGCGAGCACCCCGAGCATGGAGGGCAGGGAGGTGGTGCGCATGACGCTGGTGTCCTCGCCCAGCGGGTTGAGGATCGTATAGGCGTCCCGCAGCGGAGAATCCGCGCTCAGCCGGATCTTGTCCCAGCCCGAGGGGCTGGTGAAGGAGTAGGTGATGACCTCGGTGTAGCCCATGGCGCGGCAGACCTCGCCCAGCTTCTGGCGGAAGAGCTGCAGGGGACTGTACCCGCCCTGCACCGCGGCGCCGCGGGTATCGGTGGACGCGATCCTGTCATAGCCCCAGAACCGGGCGACCTCCTCGGCGATGTCCGCCGAGAGCTTGCAGTCCTCGCGCCAGGACGGGACGGTGATGGTGCGGCCCTCGACGCCGAAGCCCAGCTCCCTGAGCGTGCCGACCATGAAATCCTCGGGGATATCCGTGCCCAGCAGCGCGTTGATCTTCTCGGGACGCAGCTCGATGGTCGTGTTCTCGATGGCCTTGCCGAGCACGTCGATGGTGCCGTCCATGACGTCGCCCGCGCCCAGCAGCTCCACAAGCTCGCAGGCCCGATCCACAGCGGGGATCGTGCCCTGGATATCCAGGCCCTTTTCAAAACGGCTGGAGGCGTCGGTGCGCATGCCCAGGGAGATCGCGGTGTGGCGGATGCTCGGGCCGGAGAAGTTGGCCGACTCGAAGACGATGGTCGTGGTCTCGTCGGTGATCTCGCTGTTGAAGCCGCCCATGACGCCGGCCAGGCCCACGGGGCCGACGGCGTCGGCGATGACGAGCATGTCGGGAGTGATGGCCCGGTCGTTGCCGTCGAGCGTCCGGAGCACCTCGCCTTCCCGGGCCTGACGCACGACGATCTTCCCGTCGTGCAGGCAGGCGTAGTCGAAGGCGTGCATCGGCTGGCCGTACTCGAGCATCACATAGTTGGTGATGTCCACGATGTTGTTGATCGGCCGCACGCCGGAAGCGCGCAGACGGCGGCGCATCCACTTGGGCGAGGGAGCGATGCGGATGTTCCGGACCATCTTGGCCGAATAGCGGGGGCACAGCTCGCCGTCAAGGATCTCCACGGAGAGCATGTCCCGGATATCGCCGGCGCCGCCCTTCACATGGGGGACGGGCAGCGTCAGCGGCGTATGGAAGGTGGCCGCGCTTTCCCGGGCCAGTCCGCGCACGGAAAGACAGTCGGGCCGGTTGTTGGTGATCTCAAATTCCACAACGCTGTCCCGCAGACCGCAGACGTCGCGGATATCGTCTCCGGGGGCGCAGTCCTCCTGCAGGATGAAGATGCCGTCCTCGATGGCATAGGGGAAATCCCTCTGCTCGAGACCCAGCTCCTTCAGCGAGCAGAGCATGCCCTCGCTCCGCTGGCCGCGGAGGGTGCCGGTGTGGATCTCCACGCCGCCGGGGAGCGTGCTGCCGTCCAGCGCCGCGGGCACCAGATCGCCCTGACGGACGTTCTGCGCGCCGGTGACGATCTGCAGCGTAGTGCCGCCCACGTCCACCTGACAGACCCACATGTGGTCGGAGTCGGGGTGACGGACGATCTCGGTCACGCGGCCCACGACCACGTTCCGGATGTCCTCGCCGATGACTTCATAGCCCTCGACCTTGGAGCCGGACATGGTCATCGCGTCGCAGTACTCCTTGTCGGAGGCGGCGATCTGTGTATATTCGTTCAGCCATTCTCTGGATAAATTCATCTCAAACCCTCCACTCGCTCAGAACTGGGACAGGAACCGGATGTCGTTCTCATACAGCAGCCGCAGATCGCTGATCTGGAACCGGCGCATGGCCAGCCGTTCGAGACCGATGCCGAAGGCGAAGCCGGAGTAGATCTCCGGGTCGATGCCGCTCATTTCGAGCACTTTCGGATGGACCATGCCCGCGCCGAGGATCTCGATCCAGCCCTCGCCCTTGCAGACACGGCAGCCCGCGCCGTGGCACTCAAAGCACTGCAGGTCCATCTCGCAGCTCGGCTCGGTAAAGGGGAAGTGGTGGGGCCGGAACCGGGTCACGGTGTCCGGGCCGTAGATGCGCTGCATCAGCGTATTGAGCGTGCCCTTGAGATCGCCCATAGTGATGCCCCGGTCGATGACGAGCCCTTCGATCTGGTGGAACATGGGGGAGTGGGTCGCGTCGATCTCGTCCTTGCGGTAGACCCGGCCGGGAGCCAGGATCCGGATGGGAGGCTTCATGGCCTCCATCACGCGCACCTGCATGGGGGAGGTCTGGCAGCGGAGATGGACCTTTTCGTCCTCGGTGATATAGAAGGTGTCCGTCCACTCGCGGACCGTGTGGTTCTCGGGGATATTCAGCCGGTCGAAGTCATAGAGCGACAGCTCGATCTCCGGCCCCTCGGCGATGGAAAAGCCCATGCCGGTAAAGATGTCGGTGACCTCGTCGAGTACGGTGTTGAGCACGTGCTTTTTGCCCAGACGGACCTCCTTTCCGGGGATCGTCACGTCCAGCGTCTCGGCGTTCAGACGCAGCTCCTGCAGTCGGGCGGCCAGAGCGGCCTTGCGGCTGTCCAGCTCGCTTTCCATCTCGGCGCGGATCTGATTGGCCAGCTGTCCGATCACCGGGCGCTCCTCGGCGGAGAGCCTGCCCATCTGCTTTAAGATCGCGGTCAGCTCGCCCTTCTTGCCCAGATAGCGGATGCGCAGAGCTTCCAGCACGTCCATATCCGCGGCGGCGTCGATGGCTTGCCGGGACGCGTCCCGCAGGGCCTCCAGCATTTCCTTCATGGGGTTCTTCCTCCTGTTCTTCCCGCCGTCCCGCCGCAGGCTCGGCCTGCTTTCCGGTTCGGGCGGCGGATCTGTCTGATGATTTGTTTTGCGCCGCTGCGCAAAGAAAAAACCTTTCCTCCCGACGATCCGGGACGAAAGGCGTGCTTCCGCGGTACCACCCGCATTCGGAGCGTTCGCGCTCCGCGCTTTGCCGCTGTAACGGGCGGTCCCGCCGGGGATTGGCCGGAGCTCACGGGCGAATCAGGTCAGGCCGTTCCGCAAGGCGCTTTCAGCCGGTGACGCCTCTCTCTGCCGCGGGGGATCCTGCCATTTTCCCGATCATCGCGTTGTCGACAAAAGTTATATCACACCCCGGGAGAATTGGCAAGAATAAAATTGACGAATAATAATACCGTGCATATAATACATTTGCAGCAGGACATCCATCGGGAAGGGATCGTTTTCGTAAATTGCAAAAATCTGTCGTCGTACCTTTACTGCTCGTCCTGCTGCTCTCCGCCGGCTGCGCCGCGCCCCGGGAGGAACGGGAGTTCTCGGAGTTCCGGCAGCGGCTTGCCGCCGCGGAGGCTTTCAGCTTTGACACCGCCGTCACATCCCGGCACGGCGAGTTCGTCTCGTCCTGCGCCATGCGCGTGACCTGCCGTGACGGCGAGGTCCGCGCGGAGGTCACCGCCCCGGAGAACATCGCGGGCGTCGTCTGCCGCAGCTCCGGCAGCGGCGGGACCCTGGAATATGACGGCCTGATCCTGGAGCTGACGCCCGGGGATCCGGAGGCGCTCCCGCCCTGTGAGGCGGGGCGGCTGTTCTCCGACGCGCTGCGTACGGGCCGGTTCCTCTGCGGCGGACGGGCGGACGGATATCTGACCGCGGCGCTGGAGACGGACGGCGGGGAGACCGTCACTCTCTGGCGCACGGCGGAGAACGTGCCCGTGTACGCGGAGATCGGCCGGGGCGGCGCCGCGGAGCTGACAATGACAATAGAAAACTGGACGATCGGAGAGTAGAGACAAATGGAACTGCGAATGACAAGGACCTGGGCGGAGATCTCGCTGGACGCGCTGCGCGCCAACGCGAAAAACATGCTTGCGGTGCTGCCCGGGGGGACGATCCTGCTGGGCGTGGTCAAAGCCGACGCCTACGGCCACGGCGCCGTCCGCTGCGCCGCCGCGCTGCGGGAGGCGGGTTGCGGATATCTGGCGGTGGCCTCTCCCGGAGAGGCGCTGGAGCTGCGGGAAGCGGGGGAGACGCTGCCCATTCTGATCCTCGGGGCGGTGGACCCCGCTCTGGCGCCGGAGCTGGCGGATCACCGGATCACACTCGCGGCGGAGAGCCTGGACAAGGCACGTGCCCTCAGCGCGGCCCTGCGGCCGGGACAGACGCTCCGGATCCATATCAAGCTCGACACCGGTATGGGCCGGCTGGGCTTTCGCGCCGCCGATGCCGCGCAGTTCGCCGCGGCCGCGGAGGCGCTGACGCTCCCGGGACTGGAGCCCGAGGGGATCTTTACCCACTTCGCGGTGTCGGACGAGCCCGGCGGCGAGGATTATACCCACAGACAGTTCCGGCTCTTCACCGACGCGGCGGACGAGCTCGAGCGCCGCTGGGGCGGCCGGTTCCGGCTGCGCCACTGCGCCAACTCCGGCGCGCTGCTGTTCTACCGGGATGAGGGCATGTGCCTGGACATGGTGCGGCCGGGGCTCCTGACCTACGGGATGTACCCCGATGAGCGCACCGGCGGCGTGGCGCTCACGCCTGTCATGGAGTTCAAGAGCCGCGTGGCGGCCGTCACCCACCATAAAAAGGGCGACACGATCAGCTACGGCCGGACCTGGACCGCCGAGCGGGACTGCGCGCTGGCCGTGCTCCCCGTCGGATACGCCGACGGGCTGCTGCGCTGTCTTTCCGGCCGGCTGGAGGTGCTCTTGCGGGGACGGCGGGTCCGCCAGGTGGGAAGGATCTGCATGGACATGTGCATGCTCGACGTGACCGATCTGCCGGAGGTGCGCGTCGGGGACACGGCGACGATCTTCGGCCGCGGGACCGACGGCGCGCCGACGGCTTCGGAGCTGGCGGCGCTGGCCGGGACGATCCCCTACGAGATCGTCTGCGCCGTTTCCAAGCGCGTGCCGCGGATCTATCTTGAATAAAAACTGCTCCGACGGGGGAGAATGAAACCAGCCCTACATACAATGGATTGGGCGAGTAACCTTCATCGGAGCGTGAATCGCATGAATACCGTCAGGAGAGGAGACATTTTTTACGCGGATCTGAGCCCGGTGGTGGGCAGCGAGCAGGGCGGGATGCGGCCGGTGCTGATCGTGCAGAACGATACCGGCAACCGGCACAGCCCCACGGTGATCGCCGCGGCCATCACCTCGCAGATGGGAAAGGCCAAGCTGCCGACCCACATCGAGCTCATCGGCGCCAACTGCGGACTGACCCGGGACAGCGTCATCCTGCTCGAGCAGATACGCACCATCGACAAATCCCGGCTGCGGGAACGCATGGGCAAGCTGCCCGACGCGGTCATGGACCAGGTGAACGGCGCGATCGCCGTGAGCTTCGGCCTGGGCGAGCGCCCGACGCCGCCGCAATAATGGCATAAACACAGCGCCTCGCCCATATCAATGGACGAGGTGCTTTTTATGGACGAAAGTTATCCGATCCTGATCGACGGCCGCAGCGCGGGGACGCTCCGTGTTCGCCGCGGCCTGCTGACGGAGTTTGACGCGCGCTGTGACGACCCGGGACGGCTGCTGCGGCTGAGTGTGTACGGCGGCGGCCGAGAGGGATATCTGGGCGTAATGGAGCCCGCGGGCGACGGGCTGAGACTGTGCCGCAGACTGTCCCGCGCCGCCATGGCCGGCTTCCCCGAGGCCGTAGAATACGCCGCCGAGTCGGGGCAAAAGCCGACGGAGGCCGAAGACGAACCGGCGAAGCCCGCAGACGGGCCGTCAAGCCCCGCAGATGCCCCCCCGGAGCCCGCGGACGGACCGCCGAAGGAGCCTGCCGCCGCGGACACACCGCTGCCGGAGCCGGAGACGGACGTCCTCTGGTATCAGGCCGGGGACGGGACCCTGTTCACCGTTCACGGCGGCGTTCATTACAGAGCGATCCCCGTGACGGCATGGGGCCTGCCGCCGGAGAGCGCGGCGGAGCGCCGCGTGATCGACGGGGCGGAGTATGCGGTCTTTGCCCTGAAAGACAACAGGGTCATTTGACAGGCAGCAGCCGTCGGACAGAAACGATCGGCGCATCGAAAAAACTTGATCCCCGACTGCGGGCTGGCGCTTTTGCTCTGTTGTAATACTGGTTTACAGACAATTCGCATTTTTGCGGGTCTTTTCTGTGCTGCAGAGCGTCCTCGCAAGCTGCGTATCGTTCGCCCCGACCGCGAGCGGCGGGGCTCATTCACTCCGCTGCTCGTCCTTTCAAAAACACAGCCGCGCTGTCGCTGCGGGCCTCGTTGACAACTTCGGCCCTCCGCTGTGCAGCTGTGTTTTTGTTGACGGGGGATTCATGCAGGAGAAAAGACAGCCAGGGCGCGACGCGTTAAGCAAATGCGCCGGGGGCGCATTTGTAGCCAAAGCGGGGAGCGATCTATGATCGCGACCTGGGGAGCGCTTCCAAATGTGTCCCCCTGGACCCCCCTAAGACTTATTGGGTCAGCGGCTTTACTCGCTGCGAAACTGAATGGGCTCCAGCAACCATATCCGCGCCACCCCGCTTCGCTCCGGCGCTGCGTGGGAAGAATTTTAGGGCTTCCGGCGCTGCGTCGTGCGTGAGTTTACGATGTGCGGGCGCTTCAAAAAGTGCCCCTACGACAGGACGGTACGCCGGCAGGTATACACATCCGCGGAAGCAGAGTGAGAGCGCCAAACCTGAACCAATTTCCCGCCAAGCGCCGGAGCGCAAGCG
>JAFXYJ010000031.1 GCA_017541825.1 Oscillospiraceae bacterium
CCGGCGATCCGGATGTACGCGGAGATGCGGCAGCAGCTCGGCGCGTTGAACGCGGAATTCTACGCCTTGGGATGCCCGGTCACCGAGATGTACACGAACAAGGCCGGCGCGACGAACGAGCGCAAGACCGCGCTGTACTGCACGATCGAGACGCTGCGGCGCGACGTCGCGGCGATGGAGGACCGGCTGGGCCTGTCCCCGTCCGGCATGCGGCGGATCAACGAAGCCGAGATGAAGGCGCGGAAGAAGGAGAGCAAGCTGTCCGCCGCGCTGGAGAAGCTGGGACGCTGACATGAACGAGCATCCGAACCGTCAGACCGTCATGGACTATGCCCGCGATATCACCGAGGGCCGGAAGATCGCCTGCGCCGAGCTGAAGCAGGCCGCCTCCCGCTTTCTGAACGACCTGAACGACCCGCAGTGGGACTTCCGGTACGACGACGCCGAGTTCGTCATCCGCATCGTCGAGGAGACCATCGTCCACGTCAAGGGGACGAAGACCGGGCAGCCGTTCCGGCTCGAGCCCTGGGAAATGTTCATCGGCTACAACCTCGCCGGCTTCTATATCGCCGGCACGGACGAACGCCGCTTCAAGGAAGCGTTCATCTTCATCCCGCGCAAGAACGGCAAGACGCCGTTCGCCGCCGCGCTGGTCTGGGCGTTCAGCCTGCTCGACCGCCGGACGGCCTCCGGCGCGTACATCATCGCCAACCGGCTTGACCGTGCGCTCGAATCCTTCGACTTCCTCGTCAAGAACATCCGCTATATGGGCGAGGCCGAGGAATTCCACATCCTCGACAGCAACGCCGAGCACAGCATCAGCCGCGAATTCATCGGCGCGGACGGCAGCCTGAACGGATCGATCGTGATCCAGGCGCTGGCCAACAACTCGCAGTTCGCCGACGGCATCAACGGCAACCTGATCCTGCTCGACGAGATACACGCCTACCGCAAGCCCGACGATTACCTCATCTACAAGGACGCCATGAAGGCGTACGTCAACAAGCTGCTCATCGGCATCACCACGGCCGGTAAGAATATCAACAGCTTCTGCTACGGCAGGCTGCAGCTCTGCCAGAAGATCCTCTCGGGCGCCGTGCGCGACGACCAGTACTTTGTATTTATATGCAAAGCCGACGACCCGGACGACTACACCAACCCGGTTGAGCATGAAAAGGCCAACCCGAACTACGGCGTGACCATCCGTCCGCAGGACATCATGGCCGACGCGCTGCAGGCCATGGCCGACCCGAAGAGCCGCAACAACTTCCTCAACAAAAGCCTGAACATCTACACCAACGCGGCCAACGCCTACTTCGACCTCGCCGAGGTACAGGCCTCGGACGAGCTGTACGCCTGGACGGAGGACGATCTGGCGAAGCTGCCGGTCACGTGGATCGGCGGCGCCGACCTCTCGGTCATGCACGACCTCACGGCCGCGACGCTGTACGGCGAGTATACGTACGACGACGGCGGCGGGAAGAAGACGGTCGGCATCGTGGTCAGCCACGGCTTCATGCCGGTGACGCAGGCGCAGAAGAAGGCGGACGAGGACGAGATCCCGTTCTTCTGGTGGAAGGACGAGGGCTGGCTGACGCTGTGCAACGGCGACACGGTCGACTACGGCGACGTCGTGAAGCAGTTCCAGGCGTGGCGGACTGCGGGCTTCAAAATCAAAACCGTCGCCTTCGACAAGTACAAGAGCCGCGATTTCGTGCGCATGATGAAGGCTGCCGGATTCCGGATGGAGAACGGCGACCAGCAGTACTGGAAGAAGAGCGAAGCCTTCCGCTATACCGAAAAGAAGATCAAGGAGCGCACGTTCTACTACGTCCATAACAAAGCATACGAATACTGTATCGGCAACGTCAAGGCCGTCGAGGATCCGGACGAGCGCATGCGCTATGAGAAGGTCGATTCCGACCACCGCATGGACCTCTTCGACGCGGGGATCATCGCCTGCAAGGAATACATCATCCAGCAGGACCGGCAGACGAAAATCGACAATTGGTTTTGATTTCCGGCTTATTCTTTCTATGCGGCCAAGTGACCAGCTGCCGCGGCCTGCGCTGCACCTGCGGTGCCCGCGCAGTCCCCGAAGCATAGGTCGAACAGCTGACCTCTTTCTTTTGCAAGGCGTTTTCTTTCTCCAGGAGTTGCGAAGCAATCTCCCGAGAAATGAAAAGCCGACAGAGCCCCGCCGCAGCGGGAAAGAAAAGCCGACAGATCCCCCGCCGCAGCGGGAAAAGCCGACAGAGCCCCGCCGCAGCGGGAAAGAATAAAACAGGAGGAAACCCCCATGGAAAACAGAAACGCATTCTTCGAGGAAAAATTCAAGGTACGCGCCGAACCCGACGGCGGCAAGTATATCGAGGGATACTTCGCAGTATTCAACCAGCGCACGGAGCTGTGGCAGAAATTCTTTGAGGAGATCGCGCCCGGCGCCTTCGACAAGTCGCTTAAAGAGAACGACATCCGCTGCCTGTTCAACCACAACCCCGACGTGGTGCTGGCGCGGACGGCGTCCGGAACGCTCGAGCTGAGGACCGACGCACACGGACTGTGGGGCAGCCTCCGCGTCAACGAGGACGACAAGCAGGCTCTGGACGTGTACGCGCGCGTGTCCCGCGGCGATATCTCCGGCTGCTCGTTCGGCTTCGTGCCGATGAAGGAGGAATACGACAAGCTCGGAGACGACGACGTCCTCTGCAGGATTCTGGAAGCGGACGTGCGCGAGGTGTCCGTCTGCGTGTTCCCGGCCTACCCGCAGACCGAGGTGCAGGCGCGGCGGCGCGACTTCGAGAAAGCGCGCGCAGCCTCTTCGGCCGACCGTGTCGCAGCGATCAGGCAGCGGCTTGAAAACCTCAAGGTTTGACACATTTATTTTTCCGGCTTTTTCATTTCTCGGGAGATTGCTTCGCAACTCCAAGAGAAAGAAAAAAGCCGGGAAGCCCCCGCCGCAGCGGGAAAGAAAAGCCGACAGAGCCCCGCCGCAGCGGGAAAGAAGGAAACATCAGTCAATCGAGAAACAGGAGGAAAAACATGAGTTACACCGACAGAATCGCACTCGGCAGCGGCAAACTGTACGTTGCCGAATACTCCGGCACCATCCCGGGAGATTCCACGCTGGAAACCGACGCCAACCTGCTCGGCGCCATCCAGGGCGGCGCATCGGTCGAGTACAAGGCCACCTACTACGACGCGATCGACGACAGCGGCAAGCGCGTCAAGACCATCCTCACGGATGAGGAAGCCATCCTCAAATCCGGTGTCATGACCTGGAACGGCAACACGCTGAAGAAGCTCTGCGCGACCGCCACCGTCACCGATGCGACCACGAAGCGAACCGTGAAGATCGGCGGCGTGGCGAACCAGGACGGCAAGAAGTACGTCGTGCGCTTCCTGCATGAGGACAGCGTCGACGGCGACTGCCGCCTGACCATCGTCGGCACCAACCGCGCCGGCCTGGCCATCGCGTTCGCGAAGAACAAGGAAACCGTGATCAACGCCGAGTTCAAGGCGCTGCCTTCGGACGACAACGGCACCCTGATCACCTACGAGGAAGAGATCGTCTCCGCCTCCGGCGGCGGCGGCGGCACCGGCGAAACCTGATCGAGCGGGAGGAAAGAAACATGGTCAAACAGTTGAAGATCAACATCATGCTCGAAAGAGCCAAACGCAGCCTCGCCGAACTGCTCGAAAAGCAGGCGGACTATGAGAGCCGCAAGGCCGGCATCGAGGAACGCCTCAACGCGGCCGAAACCCTCACCGACGCGGAGATCGACGCCATCGATGCCGATCTGACCGCGCTGGAAGGCGAATCCGAAGGGCTGGCGGAGCAGATCCGCGCGGCCGAAGCCGAGGTGGAACGCCTCGAAACCGAGCTCGGCGAGATCGGGAAGCAGCCCGCGCCGAAAGAAGAAAAACGTGAAGAAAAAGGAGAGATCGTCATGGAAAAGAAATTCTTCGTCCGTTCCCAGCTCCGCACCGCCCTCGAGCCCTACGCCGAGCGTGAGGAAGTCAAGACCTGGCTCGGTCAGGTCCGCACCGTCGGCAAGGTCGAGACCCGCGGCGTCCCCGGCGGCGAATACACCGTCCCGGTGATCCTCGTCGAGCCGCTCCGCGAGCTCGTCGCGAAATACTCCAAGCTGCTGAAGTACGTCAATCTCAAGCCCGTGAAGGGCAAGGCCCGCCAGCCCATCGTCGGCACCGTGCCGGAAGCCGTCTGGACCGAGATGGTCGGCACCCTGAACGAGCTCGATATGGGCCTCAACGTGGTCGAGGTCGACGGCTACAAGGTCGGCGGCTACATCCCCGTGCCCAACAGCCTGCTCGAAGACAGCGATATCGACCTGCTGATCGAGGTCATGGACATGCTGGCCAAGTCCATCGCCTACGGCCTCGACAAGGCCATCATGTACGGCGGCGGCATCAAGCAGCCGCTCGGCATCGTCACCCGCCTCGCTTCCGCCACCGCCCCGCGCGACTACGGCGCCGGCGCTCCGACCTACACCGATCTGTCGGCCACGCACATCGGCTATCTCTCCTCCGCCTCGCTCACTCCCGCCGAGCTCTTCGCCGAGCTGGCCGCGGGCCTCGGCAAGGCGCAGTCGAGATACGCCGTCTCCGGCAAGTTCTGGGCCATGAGCGAGACCACCTTCTCGACTCTTCAGACCAAGCTGATCAGCCTCAACGCCGCCGGCGCGATCGCCACCGGCGCCGAGATGGTCATGCCGATCGTCGGCGGCGACATCGTCCTGCTCGACTTCATGCCCGCCAACGTCATCGCGGGCGGCTACGGCAACCTCTACCTGCTGTCCGAACGCGAAGGCGTGGCCATCTCGCAGTCCGAGCACGCGCAGTTCATCCAGGACAACACCGTCTTCAAGGGCATCGCCCGCTACGACGGCCTCCCGGTCATCGGCGAGGGCTTCGCCATGTTCACGCTGGCCACCAGCTCCGGCGCGACCAGCATGGACTTCGCGGAGGACAAGGCCAACGCGGCAGACGCCTGGCTGACCGCCCTGTCCGTAAAGAACGGCAGCACCACCGTCGAGATCAGCCCGACCTTCGATAAGGAGACCCTGAGCTACACCGCCTCCGTGGCGGCCGCCGTCTCCTCGGTCACCGTCTCCGGTACCGCGAGATCCGGCGGCAAGGTCGGCGCGATCAAGAAGGACGGCACCGCAGCCGCAGGCGGCGTGTGCAGCCTGTCGGCCGGCGCCAATACCGTCACCGTCGAGGCGGTGTACGGCACCTCCAAGCGCACCTACACCATCGTCATCACCAAGGCGTCGTCCTGACGGCCGCCTGAGGATCCGCCCGCTCCATCCCTGCGGGGATGGGGCGGGAAATCATTGACAGTCAACGAAACGAGAGGAGTGATACCATGCCGCAGGTCCTGAACGTCAATACAGCCCTGAGGCTGTTCAAGATCGCCCTCGGCGTCAACCACGACAAGCGCGACGAGTATTTCGTGCCGCTGCTCCTCTCGAGCGCGGCGGAGCTGAGGGCGCGCGGCTGCGCGCTGAACCTCGACGAGATCGAGGACAGCATGCTGCTCGCCGATTATGCGGAATTCCACTACCGCAACCGCGACGGAGACAAGGTCATCCCGCGCAATCTCGAGCTGCGGATCCGCAACCGGCAGACGCAGGGGAGGGCGGGAAATGACTGACCTCCGCAACGTCAGCAGCGCCAGAGGATTCCTGTCGCTGGACAACGTCTGTTACTTCCCGTCGTACGCCGAAGGACGCAAATACTACGACGACGACCGTCCCACCTTCTGCGCCGAGCTGCCGATCAATTCGACCGAATTCTATAATGCAGGCATGCTCGACATCCGCGCGTCCGTCTCGCTCGTGATCGACGCCGAGAGCGACGAGCCGGAGGCGGACAAGCTCCGCTACAACGGGAAGGTTTTTGCGATCTACCGCCGCTATCCGCGCGGGGACGGGCTGCTGCAGCTCTATCTCAACGAAAAGGCGGGTGTGTCGTAATGGCAAGGGTATCCGCGGAGAATTTTGCCGAAGCCCTGCTCGGCGCGCTGTCGGAATACAGCGAGGCGGCCTCCGAGGCCACGTTCCGGGCCGTCGACGCCGTCACGCAGGAGACCGACGCGGAGATCCGCCGTCATATCACCTTCACGCAGCGCACGAAGAAGTACGTCAAGGCCTTCCGCACGAAGACGTCGTTCCAGGACAAGCGCAACAAGCGCAACACCTGGTACGTCGCCTCTCCCTATTACCGCCTGACGCACCTGCTCGAAAACGGGCACAAGACCCGCGGGGGAGGAGATTCGCGGAAATTCCCGCATATCAAATACGGCGAGGAGCTGGCCAGACGCCGCCTGCCGGAGCTGATCACAAAGGAGATCGAGGAGATCGAGAAAAATGGCTGAACCGAACGATACCATCGCCGCCGCTCTGAGCGGTCTCGGCGTGCCGTACGCATACCGCAAATTCAAGGGGAGGGACGTACAGGCGCCGCCGTACATCACCTACTACATCGAGCGCGAGCAGTTCTACGGTCCGGACAGCGGATGCCGGCTGAAAAAATCGTCGGTCGTGATCGAGCTGTACACCGACCATAAGGATTTCGCGCTCGAGGGGCAGCTCGAAGCGATCCTCGCGCCGGACGACTTCGAGAAATCGGAGGATTTCGACGAAACCGACGAGCTGTACCGCATCACCTTCGTGACGGAGCTGACCCTGAAGCTGCCGCGCTGAAATTTCAGTTAATCATCATGATTTTATTTATGACAGGCCTGATCTTCGGGATCTTCCTCGGATGCCTGCTCGACATCATCCGATGATCCCGCCGGAGGTAAGCAAATGAGCATATTCGACCGGTTCCGCCGCCGTTCCGAAGGCGGCAGGACGAACGGCAGCTCGACCGCGCTGCTGATCAACGACGCCTCGGCCTGGGACGTGCTCGTCCCGACCGGCTATACGCCGCTGTCGAAGAACGACGTCGTGCTGCGCTGCGTCCACAAAATCGCCGATCTCGTGTCCGACATGACCATCATGCTGATGGAAAACGGCGAGCACGGCGACATCCGCGTGCGCAACGAGCTGTCCCGGAAGCTGGACGTATATCCGTGCGCAGACATGACGCGCAAGAACTTCATATACAAGCTCGTGTCCGACATGATCCTGTACGGCAATTCGGTCGTCATTCCGGAATACGACGGCAGCATGCTGAAAAACCTCCGGCCGCTTCGTGCGGCCGCCGTCCGCGTCGACGACACGGGCCGCAGGCAGGGCTATTTCATTTCGTATGAGGGCAGGGTCTACGAGCCGGACGAGGTGCTGCACTTCGTCCTGGTGCCGGATCCGGACAAGCCGTTCCGCGGCCGCGGCTTCACGCCGCAGATCTCCGACGCCGTCAAGAACCTCGCGCAGGCCAACGCCACCAAGACCGGCTTCCTGAAATCCAAATGGAAACCGTCGATCGTGATCAGCATCAACGCCGACACCGAGGAGCTCCAGAACCCGGACAAGCGCCGGAAGATCCTCGGATCCTACGCGGACGAGACCGAACGCGGCGAGCCCTGGCTGATCCCCGCGGGCGAGCTGGACATCAAGACCATCCAGCCGCTCACGCTGCAGGATCTGGCCATCCAGGACAGCATCACGCTCGACACGCGCAGCATCGCGGCGGCCTGCGGCATCCCGGCCTTCCTCGTCGGCATCGGCGACTATGAACGCAACGCCTTCAACAACTTCGTGGCCACGACCGTCATGGGCTTCGCCCAGATCATCCAGCAGGAGCTGACCAAGAAGCTCCTGTACGATCCGGCGTGGTATTTCAAGTTCAATCCGAAGTCGCTGCTGCAGTATTCGCTGGCGGAGAAATCCGCCTATGTGACCACGATGGTCAACGACGGCATGCTCTCGCGGAACGAAGGCCGCGCCGAGTTCGACTACAGCCCGGTCGACGCCGACGGCATGAACGATTACGCGCTGCTGGAAAACTACATCCGCGTAGGAGACGTCGGAAAGCAGAAAAAGCTCGTCCAGGACGAGCCGACGGAGGAATAACAGGGCAAAACCTCGGCAAATCAGAAAGGAGCGCGCGCCATGGCGGGCAAAATCAAGGGCATCACCGTCGATATCGGCGGCGATACCACAGGTCTCGACAAGGTACTGTCGGCCAGCAATAAGGAAAGCTCCGCACTGTCGAAGGAGCTGCGCGAGGTCGAAAAAGCGCTGAAATTCGACCCGTCCAACGTGGAAATGCTCGCCCAGAAGCAGGAGCTGCTCGGCAAATCGGTCGAAAACGCGGCCAAAAAGCTCTCCGACCTGAAGGAAGCGCAGGCGCAGGTCGAGGAGCAGTTCAGGAACGGCCAGATCGGCGAGGAGGCCTACCGCGCCTTCCAGCGCGAGGTCGCGACCGCCGAAGGCGAGCTGAAAAAGGCCGAAAAGGCCGTCGACGACTTCGGAAACGAAGCGAACGGCACCGGCCAGCAGGTCGACGGGCTCAACGACAAAGTTAAGGAATCGTCGAAAACCGCGGACGAGGCGGACGGGAAATTCCAGAAGCTCGGCAGCGTCCTCAAGGGCGTAGGCGAGGCCATCGGCGCCACCGTCGCCGCCGTCGGCGCGGCAGCCGTCTCCGCGGGGAAGCAGCTGTGGAGCATGGCCAACGACGTCGCGAGTGCCGGCGACAACATCGACAAGACCAGTCAGAAAATCGGCATTTCTGCCGAATCCTATCAGGAGTGGGACTACGTCTTTCAGCGCTGCGGCGCCTCCGTAGACAATCTCCAGAGCGGCATGAAGAAGCTGTCCGGCGTCATCGTGGACGCCGCGGACGGCTCGGAGGGTGCGATCGGGAAGCTGGCTGCCGTCGGCCTGACCATCGACGATCTGAACGGCAAATCGCAGGACGAGCAGCTGTCCATCGTGATCAGCGCGCTGCAGAACATGGAATCCGGCGCGGAGCGCACCGCCGCCGCCAACGACCTGCTGGGCAAATCGGCGACCGACATGGCCGCCGTTCTGAATATGACGGCCGAGGAGACGCAGGCGCTCAAGGACGAGGCCAACGACTACGGCATGATCATGTCCAACGAGGCCGTGGCAGCGTCCGCAGCCTTCGAGGACAGCCTGACGAAGATGCAGGGTACCGTCACCGGCCTCAAAAACCGCATGGTCGGCGACCTGCTGCCGGGCATCACCCAGATCGTGGACGGCTTCACCGACCTGGTGGCCGGGAACGAAAACGCCGGGGACGAGCTGAAAAACGGCGTTACCTCCGTGATCGATACCGTGACCGGCATGGTCCCGCAGGCCGTCACGCTGGCCAACACCATCGCCGGAGCCGTCATGGAGAGCGCCCCGGGCATCGTCCGCGCGATGGCCGACGGCATCGTCTCGGCCATCCCGGAGCTGGCTCCCGCCGCCCTGCAGATGGTCACCGGCCTGACCGGCGAGCTGGTCGCCATGCTCCCGCAGATCGTCGAAGCGGGCGCGCAGATCCTCACCTCGATCGTGACCGGCATCGCGCAGGCCATCCCGACGCTGATCCCGCAGACCGTGGCGGTGATCACCCAGATCGCGCAGACGCTGACCGACAGCCTGCCGATGATGCTCGACGCGGCGCTGGAGCTGACCAAAGGCCTGGCGCAGGGCATCCTCGACGCGATCCCCGTGCTGGTGGAGGCGCTGCCGCAGCTCATCCAGTCGCTCGTCGATTTTATCCTCGGCAGCATCCCGGAGATCATTCAGACCGGAATTCAGCTGCTCACCGCGCTGGTTCAGGCGCTCCCGCAGATCATCCAGTCGATCGTCTCGGTCATCCCGCAGATCATCGACGGCATCATCACGGCGGTGCTCGGCGCGCTGCCGCTGATCGTCGAGGCGGGCATCACGCTGCTCGTCGCGCTGGTTCAGGCGCTGCCGCAGATCACCACCACGATCACGGCGGCTATCCCGCAGATCGTCGGCGGGATCGTCGACGCGCTGATCGGCAACATCGACCAGATCATCCTGGCCGGCGTGCAGCTGTTCGTCGCCCTGGTCGAAAACCTCCCGCAGATCATCGCCGGCATCGGCAGGGCCGTCCCGCAGATCATCGCCGGCATCGTCGACGCCGTGACCGGCAGCGCGCCGCTTCTCGCGGAAGCCGGGCTGCAGCTCATCCAGGGCCTGTGGCAGGGCATCTCCGACGCCGGGACGTGGATCAAAGACAAGATCTCCGGCTTCATGGACGGCATCGTTGGCGGGATCAAAAACTTTTTCGGCATCAAATCGCCTTCCGCGCTCATGCGCGACCAGGTCGGCCGCTATCTGGCCGAGGGCATCGGAGAGGGCTTTTCCGAGGAGATGGAGAACGTGTCGCGCGAAATGCAGCGTGATATACCGACCGAATTTGACCTTGCAGTCAATACCGCGTTCGGAAAGACGCTGGACGACGACGGTGAGCGCAGCTTCGAGATCGTCACGCCGATCTCTCTCGGCGGCGAGAAGCTGGCCAAGGTCGTCAGCCGCGTGCAGTACAACACCAAACTCAACCGCGCACGCGTTCTGGGGGTGACGGCACAGTGAAGATCAAACTTATCAACGGGGCGTCCGAGCATCCGCTCGATACGCTGATCACGTCGCGGCTGCGCGAAGCGCTCGACGGCGAGCAGACGCTGTCGTTCACCGCGGCCGGCGGCGATATCGAATACGTGACCGGCAGCACGATGGCAGCCTACGACAGCCAGTATTACGACCTCGTTTCCTTCCGCAAGGGCATAGAGGGTCAGATGCCGACCGTGCAGGCATCCTTCGAGCATGTATCCTACCGCCTGAACGACAGCACGTACGATCTGGACAATTTCGTGTATTCCGGCACCAAATCCGGCTGCCTGGCCGCCGTCCTGGAAGGAACGCCGTTCACGGCCGGGACCGTCGAACCGACGGGATCGATCTCGGTCAGCCTCGAAGGCGCGTCCCGGCGCGCGATCCTCGTTTCGGTCGCCGCTCTGATGGGCGGCGAGATCGAGTACGACGGCTGGAACATCAACATTGTTTCACACCGCGGCAGCAGCCAGCGGATCGAACTGACAGACACCTTCAACGTCACTGGCATCGCGTACAGCGTGTCCGACAGGGACGGCACCGAATCCTACGACGTCAGCCTCGGCCGGAAGACCGCGCTGGCCTGCGGAGACGAGATCCACATCGGCTTCGACCCGCTCGGCATCGACGCAAACACGCGGATCATCGCCATCGAATACAATCCGTACAACACCTTCGACGTGTCGATCGACGTCGGCGACTACATTCCGGACATCGTGGACGCCTATGTGGAGACCGAGGAGCGCACGCAGCGCGCCCAGGCCGCGGCATCGGCGGCACAGGCGACGGCCGATGCGGTCGCCGCCGACTACGTCAAGGACAGCGAGGTCAACGCGAAGATCACCAGCTACGTCGACAGCACGGCGGGGAAGGCCTCGATCGTTTCCGCCCTGTCCGGCACCTATACGACCGGAACCGAGGTCGAAAACATCATTTCGCAGGAAATCAGCGATACCGGCGGCAGCATCAAACTGTACGTAGAGGGGAAGGGCTACATCACCCAGACCGACGGCGACGGCCGCTACACCCAGCAGGCCAACCTGTCGTCCGGCATCGCGGCCTATATCGATACCACGGCCGGGACGGCGAAGATCGTCTCCGCCTGCTCCGCGACCTACCAGACGATCAGCGGCATGTCGGCGTACCCGACGACGACGCAGATGTCGTCCGCCATCACGCAGGAGGTCAGCAGCAAGTTCGCCACGCTCACGCTGTCCACGTCTGCCTCCACCTCCGGCGGTCAGACCACCAGCACGATCAAGCTGAAATCCGGCAGCACCGACCTCGGCAGCTCGGTCACCGTCTCGGCTACCACGGCCGCGCAGGCGGCCACGATCGCGGCGGACGCCGTGAACGGCATCACGCTGTCGGTCACCAACGGCGCTTCGTCGAGCACGATCAAGCTGAAAAACGGCAATGTCGAGATCGCCTCCGGCACGATCCAGTTCACCGGCGTCGTCACGTTCACGGACCTGTCGACCGCGCAGACGACGACTTCGATCAACGGCGCGAACATCCGCACCGGCACGATCTCGGCGGACAGGATCGATGTGGACAGCCTGAAGGTAAAAACGATCTACGGAGAGGGTACGTACAGCTCCTATATCATGATGGCGTCGTCCGGAAAAACGATATATATCGGCGGCGACCGTTCTACATATTCGTACGAAACAGTTTACATCAAAGCGACAGACAAAGTTTTAATCTCTTCGTGGGGGAACAGCAGCTACGGGCTGACGATCGATTCAGGCTCTTCGTCCGGAGCGATGTATCCTAACGCCAACTCGTGGAATTATTCGCTGGGGACATCCACTAACGGATTTTATTATTTGTACATCCGAAACATTTATGTACGCCAATCGCAAGGCACCGGTGTTCTGGTTATTGATTCATCCCAAAAATACATCAGGCCAGATCTCACGACCGGGAACAACTGGAGCATCGGGACAAGCACCTGCCCGTTCTACGACGGGTATTTCAAAAACATCTCTATAGGGGAATCGGCTGCCTCGTCGCAAATCTCCTTCTTCGGCGCGGCGCGGGCGTTCAAAAAGACACTTTCGACAACCTCCCAGAATCAGTCGTACACTGCCGCCACGGCGAGCAATTACCTGATCATCCTCAACAATATCGCCGGGATCCTGAAGGGATACGGCCTGATCGGAACATAAGGAGTTAAAAATGAAACTGCGAACCATCATCGATGCGCTGCCGGCGCTGCAGAAGCTGTCGGCACAGGATTTCACGCCGAAAACGCTGTACCGCGTGCGAAAGCTCATCCAATCGCTGGAGACCGAAGTGAAGTTTTTCAACGATGAGAGAGATAAGGTGATCGCCAAGTACCGGCAGGGCGGGGAGAAGCTGACCGGCGCGCAGCTCGCCGCGGCCGACGCGGAGCTCGCGACGACGCTCGACATCGAGGTCGACGTCACGTTCACGCGCCCGCAGATCCCAGACAGCGAGAACTACCGGCTGTCCAACAACGATCTCGAACAGCTCGCCGCCTTCGTCGATTTTACCTTCGAGGACGATGCGGAAGCAGAAGGGAAGGAGAACAAAACATGAGAATCATTACGGCAAGCGATGACGGGTTTGTATTGATCGGAAAGCAGGGCGAGAACGCCGCCGCGCAGGTGCAGTTCCCGGTCGTGGAGGAATGGGCGCAGACCTACGGCGCCGGCGTATTCCAGCTGATGATCCTCCGCCCCACCGAGGCGACGCCGTACGCCGTCCCGGTCACGAACGACGGGACGAACGTGCTGTGGACGGTCGGGAAGGCCGACGTCGCTATCCCCGGCATCGGCGGGTGCGAGCTGCGCTATGTCGTGGACGGGACCGTGGCCAAGAGCCAGAGCTACGTCACCCTGACCGATAAGAGTATCGGCGGCAGCGAGGCCCCGTACCCCACGCCGTGGGAGGAATGGGTCGATCAGGTGCTCGATGCGGCGGCCTCCGCCGAAGCCGACGCCGGATCCGCGGCAGCCTCCGCCTCCGCCGCCCAGACCGCCCAGGGTGCGGCGGAAACCGCGCAGACGGCCGCCGAGACCGCTCAGGCCGGAGCCGTGAACGCCAAAGACGCGGCAGACACCGACGCGGCCCTCGCGCTGGAAGCAAAGCTCTCCGCCCAGACGTCGGCCTCCTCCGCCGCACAGGACGCATCCGACGCCGCGGCATCGCAGGCAGCAGCGGCAGCCTCCGCCCTCAGCGCCGAATCCTCGGCCGACGCAGCCTCGTACAGCGCCTCCGCCGCGCAGACTGCCCAGGGCGCGGCCGAAACAGCACAGACGGCCGCAGAGACCGCACAGGCAGCCGCCGAAGCGGCTGAAGATACCGTGGCGGCCGATGCCGCAGCCGCAGCAGAAGCAAAGAACACCGCCGTGGCCAGCGCGACAGCGGCGGCAACCAGCGAAGAGGCAGCGGCAGGATCGGCAATCAGCGCAGCAAGCTCCGCCGCGTCCGCTCTCGCATCGCAGACGGCAGCTGCATCCTCCGAAACCGCAGCGGCAGGCTCCGCAGCAGCGGCATCCGGGAGCGCCTCCGCCGCAGCGGTAAGCGCGACCGCAGCCCAGACGGCCCAGACCGCAGCCGAAACGGCGGCGCAGTTCGCGGAGGCGACCAGCCCGGCGGTGTATCGGCAGGTGGAAAGCGTGTCGGGAACGAATGTTTCCAACATGCTGCAGATCCATCATGCCGCGGACCGGAACGCAAAGTCTGTCATCGTCAGGCTCGATCCCACGCAGGCGGGGAGCGGCGACCCGTCGCCGGACAACGTGCGCGCCATTACAGGTCATGCCGCCTGTGATTTCAGATGGGGCAAAGGCAACCTGTACGGCGGCAATACCCCAAACAGCTCCCTCAGCGACAGCGGCGTGGTCACGGAGTCGAGCAGCAATATGGTCACCGACCCGATCGGCGTGGTCGGGATGTCAACCGTACGAGTCTATTATTATAATTCATCGAACGGATACAGAACCCACAAAATCTGCTTTTACGATGCGGACGGCGCGTTTATCACCGGCTCGCTCATCTCCGGAGGCAAAGGTGCGAATTCCTACGCCACGATCACCGGAAACGTACCCTCCGGCGCGGTGACCATGCGGGTGTCCTGTTATACCACGTCCTACATCGTCATACAGGGCGACAGCCGCGCGATCTCCACGATAGCCTTCCCGCAGGCCGCCGGGACGGTATACGGCGGCTACGTCGACATCACCGGCGGAAAGCTGGTCGTGACAAAGGCCAATATCGCCGCGTACGCCGGCGAAACGCTCCCCGGCGCGTGGATTTCCTCGATGGACGTGTACGCGGAAGGCGCGTCGCCGACCACCGGCGCGCAGGTGGTCTATGACCTTGCCGAGCCGGTCGAATACGACATCACGCCGAACGCGATCCCGCTGTACGAGGGTGACAATATCCTGATGGCGATCAAGTCGCTGCCGAACGTGTGCGGCGTCAGCGCCGTATACGCGGACGGCAGCCTGCTCACGCGGTCGGACATCGGCGAAATTGACGAAGAAGTGGCGGGGAAACGGCTCGGAACAAGGATAGACGGGTGGATCGACGGCAGATACATCAATACGTCCGGCGCGATCGGCAGCGTCGTGGACATCGGCAGCCCGGGAAGAGACAACGTGCGCTATGTCGTGACAGACTGTGCCGAGGGCGACATATTTACCGTCTCCGGGAGAGGAGGTCTGAGTTCCCGTTTGTGGTGCTTCCTTGACGCCGAAAATCAGATCGTCAGCTCAGCCGGGCCGAGATCCATATGCACCGGCTATCGGCTGACCGCTCCGTCCGGCAGCGCAATGCTGATCCTCCAGCAGGTAAACACCGAGCCGGCGGATTGCTACAGAGGCGTGTCCCCGCTGGGAGATGCTTCCGCACCGAATCCCGCATCCCCGTACCGGACGGTTGATTTCGCCTGGGAAAAGGGCGGCATTGACGGAACGGGTTTTATCACCGCCAATGACAATATCCGCTCAAAGGGTATATTTATCAATCCCGGCGAAACCTTTGTCGTGACAAATACCTCCCAGACGTATTCCATGGACGTATATGCCTGTCGGGATAACGCATTCAGCCTGCTGTCGTACGGATATCAGGAAGGGGTAGGGCAGCTGATCGCCGACGATCCGACGAGGTGCTATTACGTACGGGTCAAACGGAACAGCGGCAGCACCAGCATCGCGGCTTCGGAAGGCAGTAATTTCACCGTGCAGATCGTCAACAACGATTACCGCTATCAGCATGCCGGCAGGCAGAAATATATCGACAACACGGGATTCAGGCGGACATATACCTATCTGAATCCGATGCTGACTTTCGCGCGAAAGGATCTGGAAGCCGACGGGACGCTCTCGGATTCCACCACGCGCTGCGTCGCCATGCTTCCCCGCAACGGCTGTGTGGAGATCAGACAGCAGATGTACAGCGGCTGCTTCAAGGTGGCGAAGGTTGCCGGCAGTACGGTGACTTACCTGGTGGACGACTGGTCGTACTATACGTACCGGTACATGGGAGACGGCAGCTCGGATTATTACCTGATTGCGGCGCTGAGCAACGCCACGTCGAGCGAAATCACCGCCGAGGGCGCGTCGCACAGGATCGCGGTATACTCGTATACCGACGAAGGCGTCAGAACCGAGGAGCGATGGCTGCTTGCGCAGAAGAAGATCGCCGTAATCGGCGATTCGATCACGCAGGGCAGATTCGCCAAGTACGGCACCACTCTGAACTGGACGGCCACAAAACCTTTCGGCGCCCTGATAGCGGAACAGGCCGGCGATGACGACTACGGCAACTTCGGTATCGGCGGCGCGCTGGTGTACAACAGCGACTGGAAGTCGCTCTATGCCAACTGCGGCAAGGTGTCCGGCTACGACGTCGTATTCGTATGCGGCGGCACGAATGACTACGGGAACAATGTCAGCGAGGCGAATTTCACAGACGCATACACGTACGTCATTGAAACGCTGATGGCAAACAATACCGAGGTCGTGATCTGTACGCCGGTATACCGGGAGTCCAAGACGGGATCGAACAGTCAGGGGCTGACGCTGTACGATTATGCGGTAATCGAAATGAATATCGCCGCGGCGAAAGAACTCAAAGCCATCGACCTGTACAAACTGACCAACAACCAGAAATTCATCCGATATCTGCCCGATGCGCTTCATCCGAACGAAATCGGTCATCAGATGATAGCCGATTTTATTCTGAATGAATATCAGCGGCTGAGTATCTGATTAGGAGGGACTTACATGAAAAACATCTGGCACATCATCCAGGCCGTCGTGGCGGCGGCCGGCGCGGGGCTCGGCTGGTTCCTCGGCGGCCTCGACGGACTGCTCATCGCGCTCATCGCCTTCGCCATGATGGACTACGTCACCGGCGTATGCTGCGCGATCGCCGACCATACCCTGTCGAGCATGATCGGCTTCCGCGGGATCCACAAAAAGGTCCTCATGTTCGTGCTGGTCGGCGCGGCCAACCTGATCGACGTTTATTTGATAAAAACAGGCGAACCGCTCCGCACGGCCGTGATATTCTTCTTCATCAGCAACGAGGGCATCAGCCTTCTCGAGAACGCGTCCAGGCTCGGACTGCCGATACCGTCAAAACTGAAGAACATCCTGCAGATCCTCCACGACAAGGCCGAGGAGCAGGACAAGGACAAGGAGGAGAGGGCCGATGACGATAACGTACCGCCCGGCGACGAATAACGAATGCTTCCAGATCGGACAGCCGATCAAACCGCTCGGCGTGATGATCCACTCGACCGGCTGCAATCAGACCTCGCTCAGCGTCTACTACCGGCTGTTCAACGTCTTCCACCCGGGCGGCCGTCAGACCTGCCCGCACGCCTTCATCGGCAAAAACGACGCCGGCAGGATCGAGACCTGGCAGCTGCTCCCGTGGGAGCGAATCGGCTGGCATTCCGGCTCAGGCAGCGCCGGCAACGCGAACCGCATGGGATTTATCGGCATCGAGCTGTGCGAGGATGATCTGAGCGACAGCGGGTACTTCTGGCGGATCTTCAAGGAGGCCGTCGAGGTATCGGCACACCTGTGCCGGGCCTACGGCATCCCGGCCGCCCGCGTCATCTGCCACTCAGAGGGGCATGCAATGGGCATCGCCAGCAACCACGCCGACGTCATGCACTGGTTCCCCAAGCACGGCGCCGATATGAACTACTTCCGCGAGGAGGTGGATAAACTCGTGGATAAGTCGATGAACACCAGCGCGACCGCCGGCGCGGGGACAGCCGGAGATCAGGCCGACACACTCGCCGATTCTACTCACAGCCAAGTCACAGCCAACTCCCAGCTAAAGACAGACGACAGCACACCGTCGCCCGGCGCCGAGGAGGCCGTCGCCTGGGCGCAGGCCGCCGGCATCCTGCGCGGCGATCCGGACGGAAGCCTCCGCCTACGCGATCCCGTCACCCGCGAGGAGGCCGTGATCATGCTGCACAGGCTGGCGAAGCTGAACGAAACCTTAGATAATGTGAAGTGAGTTTTGAAGCGAGTTTGAAGTGAGCACAACTCCTCCCGCAGGCAGGCTGCCGTCAGAGGACTTCCATATCTGATTCTACTCACAGCCAAGTCGCAGCCAACTCCCAGCTAAAGACAGACGGCAGCATACCGTCGCCGGGCGCCGAGGAGGCCGTGAAG
>JAFXYJ010000032.1 GCA_017541825.1 Oscillospiraceae bacterium
ATCGGCGAGGGCGCGTTCAGCAACACCGACATCTCCCGCTTTACCGTCTCGGAGAGCAACCCGAACTACTGCAGCGACAGCTACGGCGTGCTGTTCAGCAAGGATCTCACGGTCCTCAAAACAGCTCCCAGCGGTCTTTCCGGCCGGTATATTGTCCCGGACGGCGTTCTTATCCTGGAAGACGGCGCGTTTGGTGCCTGTTCTTCTTCCCTCACAGGGATCACCCTGCCGGACAGTCTGACGACCATCGGTTCGTGCGTGTTTTATGACTGCTATCAGCTCACCGAGCTGCACATCCCCGCCGGCGTCACACAGATCGGTGATCAGCCTTTCCCCCATTGCAGCTCCATGACCCGTCTGAGCGTGGACAGCGCCAACCCCAATTATCGCTGTGATGACGGAAAGGTCCTTCTGAGCAAGGACGGCACGGTCCTGTATCAGGCTGTCGGCTCGCTGTCCGGCTGCTATCGGATCCCGGAGAGCGTGACCACACTGTATAATTGTTGTTTCCAGGGCTGCCGGTATCTGGCTGAGGTCATCATCCCGGCCCGGGTCACCTACATCTCCACCGCTTTCTTTGACGGTATCGAGAAGCTCAAAACGATCCGTTTCGAACACGAATACGGCGATCCCCTCACGATCTCGGAAAACGCCTTCGATGCGTGGTCCTACAACGATAAACCCGTTTCGACGCTGGTATGCGTACCCGATCCGGAGCATGTCAATCCCGCCATCGAGGAATATGACTGGGAGAACAGCCACCGGTCCGTCACTTTCGTACCTTTGGACAGCATTCCCCAGAGCGGGGAATATGAGGGTCTGACCTATACCGCAAATGCGGATGGGACCAGCCTGTGCATCACAGGTTATGCGGACGAATGTCCCTCCGCGCTGGTGATCCCCGCGGAGATCGACGGTCTGCCGGTCACCGCCATCGGCGAGAACGCTTTTGAGAACTGCTACGAGGTCGAAAGCGTCGTGCTGCCGGACACGATCACCCTGATCGACGCCGAGGCATTTTTTGAGTGTCAGCGCATCACTTCTTTGGAGATCCCCGACTCGGTGACGACCATCGGCTACAGGGCTTTTGAAAGTCTGATGAGCCTTACCTCCCTGACGATCCCGGCGGGCGTTTCCTCCATCGGCGCCCGGGCCTTCTGCGGGCTGGACTGTCCGATCACGGTGAACCCGGACAATCCGTATTTCTGTGCATTGGACGGCGTGCTCTACTCAAAGGACATGACCACGCTCAAGCAGGCCACCTGCGCCGGCAGCGGCAGCTTCACCGTGCCCGCGGGCGTGACCGTCATTGACGAAGGCGCATTCACCTTCACATACTATGAAGAGGTCCTGCTGCCGGAAACGCTCACGACCATCGGCGAATGGGCCTTCGGCGGCGTGCACAAACTGAATTCCCTCTCTGTTCCTTCCAGCGTCACCTCTATCGGATCCGGCGCGTTTCACACATATTCCGAAACGGTCTTTCATCTTCGCTTTGAGCACGACGCCGAGGCGTCGCTGACGGTCGACGAATGGCAGAATACGCCCGTTGTCATCCAGGTGCCGGATGTGGATCACATCCATCCCGCTCTCACCGCGGCCTGGCCGGAGGACGACCCGGATGTGACCTATCTGCCGCTGTCTGTCGAAGCCTTCGGCGTATACAACGGTCTGAAGTATTCACGCCGCTCGGAGAACTCGATCACGATCATCGGCTATACCAATGCATTGCCCGCGAAGGTCGTGATCCCCGCACAGATCAACGGCGTGCCCGTGACCCGGATCGATGACAACGCTTTTCGAGATTGCTACGCCATGACCTCGGTCACGATCCCGGAGAGTGTGACTTCTATCGGCGATATGGCCTTTTCCTGGTGCGACGGTCTCACGGAGGTCTCGATCCCCGCTTCAGTCGTATCGATGGAATTCGATGATGAGTGTCCGGTGTTCTATCACTGCGACGGACTGCAGAGGATCACCGTCGATCCGGACAACCCCTGTTACACCAGCGACAGCCAGGGCATTCTCTACGACAAGGCCATGACAACCCTGCTGCAGTATCCTCTGGGCCGTGCCGAAGCGTGTGTGATCCCTGCGTGCGTTCGCCGGATCGAGGACTATTCCTTCAATTTTGCCGACGTCACCGCGGTCACGATCCCGGAGGGCGTGGAGTATATCGGCGAGGTCGCTTTTTCCTACTGCATGAACCTCACCGAGATCACGATCCCCGCGAGCGTGACATATATCGGTACGTATGGCTTCAACATGTGCACCGAGATGCGCGTGATCGCCTTTTCGCACACCGCCGGTGACAGGATCAGTTTCGGAGAAGGGGTCTTCAACCTCTGGTATGAACCGATGACGACGATCCTGTATCTCTCCGACGACGCGCCCTCTTCGATCACGGGGTACGACTGGGAAGCGGATCAACGGTCTGTCGTCATCAATCCCTCCGCGCCGGTGATCGTTACCCAGCCCCGGACCGGCGCCGCGCTCTCCGGGAAGAAGGCAACGTTCCAGGTGACGGCCGTGGGAATGGGGCTGTCCTATCAATGGCAGACGAAAAAGCCCGCCGCCGGCGAATGGAAAAACGTCTCCGGCGGAACAGGCAGCACGCTTTCCGTCACCGTGACAAGCAAAAACGCCGGAGATCTCTACCGCTGCATCGTTTCCAATGAAATAGGCGAGGTCGTCTCGGACGAAGCCACTCTTGTGATGTTCATCAAGCCAAAGGTCAACACGAAAGCTGTCACCATGTACAGCGAACCCGGCGATACAGTCACGATCGTGCTCCGCGACCTGGCCGGCTACGGCCTGCAGTTCGAGTGGTATACGCGTGCCGGGAAAAAAGACTCCTGGCAGTCCCTCGGCTATGGCTCCAGCTATCTCCGCGTCACTGCCGGCGACGCAGGGACGTCCAGACAGTACCGCTGTCTGGTCTCCAACCCCGCCGGTAAGCTATACAGCGGCGTCATCACGGTCAAGGCGCAGGCTCCCGTTTCCATCACCGGTCAGTCCTCCTCCGTCAAAGTCGCATCCGGGAAAAAGACGACGCTGTCTGTGACAGCCGCAGGAACCTCGCTCCGCTACCAGTGGTTTTACCGGGCCGGTCCCGAGGACGCGTGGCACAAGTATACCGGCAAAGGCGCTGCCTCCCGTTCGATCACTTTTGCCGTCAAGAAAAACGGTTATGAGTACTGCTGCCGTGTGTATAACGATCTGAGCTCCGCCTACTGTCAAAGCGTGACCGTCACGCAGGTCAAAAAGGCCAAGATCACTCTCCAGCCTGTCTCCGCCAAACTGACGCCGGGGACCGTGCACGCCTTTACCGCGGAGGCCGCCGGCATGGATCTTTCCTATCAGTGGTATTTCCGTCCTTCCTCCAAAAAAGCCTGGATCCCGATTGAGGGCGACACATCCGAAACGCTGACTGTCACTGCGGCGGCGGCCGGAACTGCCTATCAGTATCGCTGCTGCGTCAGCAATATCGCCGGCAGTGTCTATACAAAAACTGTGACGCTCGGCTCTTATGACCCCGTCACGATCATCGCAGACCCGGTCTCCGTATCGGTGGCCTATGGAAAGAAAACCAGGCTCTCCGTCGCGGCCGAAGGCACTGCCCTCAAATATCAGTGGTACTACCGGACAAACGAAGCCGGCGCCTGGAAAAAGTATACCGGCAGCGGGTATAAGACCTCTGCCATCACGATCACGGTGAAAAAGAACGGATATGAGTATTTCTGCCGTGTGACCAATCCTCTCGGCGCTGCCGACACCGCGGCCGCCGCGGTGACCTGTGTCAGCAAGCCGAAAATCACATCGCAGCCCGTCAGCGCTGCCGTCAGCTCGGGCTGCGTGGACTTTTCCGTCGCCGCCAGCGGTATGGAGCTCACTTATCAGTGGTATTGCCGCTCCGGCACTGCGGGAAGCTGGACTGCGATCGAAGGTGCGTGCGGTGAGATCGTCTCCGTCAGCTCCCTCGTGTATGCGGACGGTACTCAATTCCGCTGTACTGTGTCGAATATTGCCGGGACCGTCAATTCCTCCGCAGTCACTTTTTATGTGATCGGGAACTGACGCGCACAAGCTGAAACAAGCCGCCTTCGGGCGGTTTGTTTTTCATCTTTTTTCTTGACGGCGTTATGGAGAGATAGTAAAATGCATCTGTTGTTTTAGCTGTACTATCTCTGCAAAGGAGTGTTCATATGGGCAAATATTTCGGGACAGACGGTTTTCGCGGCAAGGCCGGCGTGGATCTCAACGCCGAGCACGCTTTCAAGACCGGCCGTTTTCTCGGCTGGTACTACAGCCGCCGGCACGAGGACGGCAAGGCCCGTATCGTCATCGGAAAAGACACGCGTCGTTCCTCCTACATGTATGAGAGCGCCCTGGCCGCCGGGATCACCTCTTCCGGCGCGGACGCCTATCTGCTGCATGTGACGACCACGCCCTGCGTGAGCTTTATCACACGTACGGAGAACTTCGACTGCGGTGTGATGATCTCCGCGAGCCACAACCCCTTCTATGACAACGGCATCAAGCTGATGAACTTCGAAGGCGAAAAGATGGACGACGCACTGCAGGACGAGCTGGAGGCCTATATCGACGGCGACCCCGACGCCATCCCCTGGGCGGTGGAGGACAAGATCGGCTGCACCATCGACTTTTATTCCGGCCGAAACCGTTACATCGGCTATCTCACGGGTCTGGCCACCCGCTCCTTCAGCGATCACAAGGTGGCCCTTGACTGCGCCAACGGCAGCGCCTGGATGATCGGCCGCGCCGTGTTCGACGCGCTTGGCGCCAAGACCTACGTGATCAACGACAAGCCCGACGGGCTCAACGTCAATCTGGGCTGCGGCTCCACCCACATCGAGGGGCTGCAGAAGTACGTGGCGGAAAACCGTCTGGACGTGGGCTTCGCCTTCGACGGCGACGCCGACCGCTGCCTGGCCGTGGACGAGCGCGGCAACGTGGTCAACGGCGACCATATCATGTATATCTGCGCCAAGTATCTCAAGGAACGCGGCCAGCTGCCCTCGAATACCGTGGTCACCACCGTTATGTCCAACTTCGGCCTCTACAAGGCGCTCGACCGCATCGGCATCAACTACGAAAAGACCGCCGTGGGCGACCGGTACGTCTACGAGAACATGAAGGAGAACGACCATCTGATCGGCGGCGAGCAATCCGGCCATATCATCTTCCGCAAATATGCCCACACCGGCGACGGTCTGATCACAGCGATCATGCTCATGGGCGTGATGATCGAGACGCAGCTTCCTCTGTCCGTGATGGCCGCGGAGGTCACCATGTATCCGCAGATCCTCAAAAACGTGATCGTGGACGACAAGGACGGCACCCTCGCCGACCCCGCCGTTCAGGCCGCCGTGGAAAAATGCACCGCCGAGCTCGGCGCCAACGGCCGCGTCCTGCTGCGCAAGAGCGGCACAGAACCGGTGCTGCGCGTCATGTCCGAGGCCGGCTCTCTGGAAGAATGTGAAAAGCAGGTCGACGCCATCATCGCTTCCATGGACGCCTCCGGACATCTGATCGAGGTGAAAAAGAAATGAAATTGACAATCCGCGACCTCTACGATCTCGACCACACCCTCGCGAAGGACTATCTCGCCTCTCTCACCTACCCCTGGGAGGCCCTGGGCGGCATAGGCGAACTGATCATCGCCATCGGCGCCACCCTCCCCGCGGAGGAATACGAGCATACCTCCGAGAACATCTGGATCGCCCGGGACGCCACCGTGTTCCCCACCGCCACGATCCTCGCGCCGTGCATCATCGGCCACAACACCGAGGTCCGGCCCGGCGCCTTTATCCGCGGCAGCGCCCTGGTGGGCGACAACTGCGTGGTCGGCAATTCCACCGAGCTGAAAAACGTGATCCTTTTCGATAACGTGCAGGTGCCGCATTACAACTATGTCGGCGATTCCGTTCTGGGCTACAAGGCGCACATGGGCGCCGGATCCATTACCAGCAACGTCAAGAGCGACAAGAAGCTCGTGGTCATCCACAACCAGGGTGAGGAGCTCCCCACCGGCCGGAAAAAAGTCGGCGCTCTGCTCGGCGACCGGGTCGAGGTCGGGTGCAACAGTGTGCTGAACCCGGGCACCGTGATCGGACGGGATTCCAACGTGTATCCGGTCTCCTGCGTGCGCGGGGTCATCCCGGAAAACAGCATTTATAAGACCGGCGGCGTCATCGTCTCCAAGGAGCCCGACGCCTGATGCCTGTCCGCAAAGACAAAGGAGCTGTGTTCATGGCTCCTTTGTCTTTTTTCTTGTCTTGCGCCGGGAGTTGGTATATAATATTTGAGTTCTGAATGCAATTACAGTCTAGCAAGGAAGATATATGAAAAGATTCCGTGTATTTCTCGCCTGTCTGATCTGCCGGACCGCCCGCGCCGTTCTGCGCCTTCTGGGACGGGGCGGCACCGCCATGCCCGGGAAGATCGCGCTGAAGGTGTATCCCGGCCTGCTCGCCGAGCTGGGCAGGGGCGTGGAGACCGTCGTCATCACCGGCACCAACGGCAAGACCACCACCTCCGGCATGCTGCGGCATATGCTCGACACGGCCGGGCAGGCTTACCTCTCCAACCGATCCGGCGCCAACCTGACCAGCGGCATCACCGCCGAATTCGTGACAAACGCCACCATTTTCGGCCGTCCCTCCAGGCCGCTGGCGATCATTGAAAGCGACGAGGGCAACTTTCCCGCCGTGTGTGCGGCGCTGCAGCCGAAGGTCATCCTTGTCACGAACCTCTTCCGCGATCAGCTCGACCGCTACGGTGAGGTGACACACACCCGGGATTACCTGGCCCGCGGCATCGCGACTGCGTCGGATGCAGTGCTGTGCCTGAATGCCGACTGTTCCCTCACCGCCTCCCTCGGACGCGGCGTGCCCAACCGCGTCGTATACTACGGTGTGGACGGCGTGTCCTCGGACCGGGAACCCGGCGTGTCCGATGCGCCCCACTGCATCAGCTGCGGTGAGCGCTACGCCTACCGCCGCCATACCTTCGCCCATCTGGGCGACTGGTACTGCCCGCGCTGCGGTCTTTCACGGCCGGATCCGGATGTGGCGGCCCAGGCCGTGGAGCCGACGGCGGGCGGATCGTCGGTCCGTCTGCGCACGCCCGACGGCCTGCGGGAGATCACCGTCGCGCTGCCCGCTCTTTACAATGTTTACAACGCCCTCGCCGCGATCGCCGCGGCACGGTCCATGGGCTGGGATCCGGACGAATGCTGCGACTCCCTGGCGGACTTCGGCGCCATGTTCGGACGCATGGAGTCCCTGACCGTGGGCGACACGAGCGTGCAGATCGTACTGGTCAAAAATCCGGCAGGCTGTGACCGGGCGCTGGAATACCTTGCCACACGGGGTGACGACGTGCTGCCGATCTTCTGTCTCAACGACAATCTCAACGACGGGACGGACGTGTCCTGGATCTGGGACGCGGATTACGAGACTCTTTTCGCCCGGCGGCATTATGAGCGCATCGGTGTCTTCGGCCTGCGCGCCGGCGATATGCGCCTGCGGCTCAAATACGCCGGGGCGGACGACGGGACCATCGCCGTATACGACACCCTCGACGACCTGGCGGACGCCGTACGGAACGCCGGCAAGCCCGTATGCGTTCTGCCGAACTACACCTCCATGCTGGCCGTCCGGGACAAGCTGTCCGCCCTGGCCGGCGGCGGAAAATTCTGGGAGGCCAACTGATGGAGCTGCGCATCTGCCATCTGTACCCGGACGTGCTCAATCTCTACGGAGACCGGGGAAATATCGCCTGTATGCGCCGCCGGCTCGAGTGGCGCGGCATCGGCTGCACGGTGACGGAGCTGCCGCTGGGCGTCCGTGACGATCTGACGGGATATGATCTCTTTTTCATCGGCGGCGGGCAGGATTTCGAGCAGACCGTGCTGCTCTCGGACCTCAGCGCGGGCCGTCGGGAGAATATCCGCGCGGCCGCTGAGGACGGCAGGACATTTCTGTGCATCTGCGGAGGGTATCAGCTGCTGGGCACGGGATACCGCACCGCCGACGGCCAGCTGTGCGAATACACCGGCATCCTCGACCTCTATACGGAGGGTTCGTCGGACCGGATGATCGGCAACTTTGCCTACCGTCTCGGAGCGGAGAGCGGCAGCAGCGTCGTGATCGGCTTTGAAAACCACGGCGGCCGTACCTTTCTCGGGAGCGGGGTCTCCCCTCTCGGCACCGTGCTGCGCGGCAGCGGCAACAACGGCTCCGACGGCACGGAGGGCGTACGTTATAAAAATGTCTACGGCACCTACAGCCACGGGCCCGTGCTGCCGAAAAACCCCGCCTTCTGCGACCACATCCTGCAGGGCGCTCTGGAAAGAAAATACGGCGCCGCCCGGCTCGAACCCCTCGATGACAGCGCCGAGACGGCCGCCCGGGCGGCCATGCTGACAAGACTGCACATCACCTGAAACGGAGGAGAGAAAAATGCGCGATTACCGTCAGGAAACAGAAGACCGCGTCGCCTTTATCCGCCGGAAGCTGGCCGACAGCGGCTGCCGCGGGATCGTATTCGGCAACAGCGGCGGCAAGGATTCCGCGCTGGTGGGCATCCTGTGCAAGAAGGCCTGCGATGACACGCTGGGCGTTCTGATGCCCTGCGCCACGACGCAGAACTACGGCAGCGACACCGACGACGCCCTGCGCCTCGCCGCGCAGTACGGCATCGAGAGCCGCACCGTGGACCTGACCGCGGCGCGGGAAGCCGAGGTACAGGCGCTGGAGGCCTCCGGCGTCACGCTCAACAGCAGCGCGGTGTCCAACATCGCGCCGCGGCTGCGGATGCTGACGCTCTACGCCATCGCCGCGGCGGAGGGCCGTCTGGTGGCCGGGACCGGGAACCGCAGCGAGATCTATATGGGCTACTTCACCAAGTGGGGCGACGGCGCCGCCGATTTCAACCCCATCGCAGATTTGAACGTGACCGAGATCTTTGAATTTCTCGACTACCTCCGGGCGCCGGAGACGATCCGCAAAAAAGCCCCCTCGGCCGGACTTTTCGAAGGTCAGACCGACGAGGCGGAAATGGGCGTGAGCTACGCTGCCGTCGACCGCTACATGGCCGGAGGCGAGGTCACGGAGGCGGAGAGGGCTGTGATCGAGCGATACCACCGCGTCAGCGAGCACAAGCGCATCGGGCGTATGGATTACCCCGGCTGAACGCCATGTACAAAAGAGACAGGATTAAAACGGCCGTCCTCTATATCGGAGGCGCGGCAGCCGTCGGCTCGTGTCTGGCGCTGATACTCTTTTTCGCCTATACCCTTCGTCTTCGTACCGAGTACCGGGAGGTCTGCCTGCAGATCAACGACGCGATCCTCGCTTCCGATGAGGCGTCGAACCGGGTACGGCGCGGAGAGGACATCGCTCCCCTTTCGGGACGGGCGCTGGATTATTACGACAAATTCCTGCTTGACGCCAACACCGTCGTGTTCAATCGGCGCGTCCGGGACATCACCGACGGGAGCATACAGCTTGTGATCGGGGAAAACACGCTTGCCCTGACAGGCTGCGGCGACGGCACGGAGATCCACATCCGCTGGGAGACGCCCGGGGCGCTCACCTGTTATTCCGTGCGCAATACGACAACCTCCTTCCTGCACTTGAGCGCGTATCTGGACAATTATATTCGAAGTCTCGAAACTCCGTAAACAGACGCCCCCGCGGCAGGAAAAACCGCAGGGGCGTTTTTATTGTTCGTTTTGTTCGTTTTTTTTGACAAGAGCAACAGCGGCGACGACGGCCAGGATGCATATGGGCGCTCCGCCGATCAGGCCTGTGGGTGTCGGGCCTATGAAAGGATCGCCCCCGTCCGCCGAGACCAGCACGCCGAGCGAGGCCGAACCGTTGAACGCGCCGTGGGCCACCGCCGCGGGGATGCAGCTGCCGGTGCGCTCCGTCAGCCATGTGAGCAGCACGCCAAGCGCCGTGCACTCCGCGCACATCATCGCGATCCCGAGCCAGGGCCAGCCGGGATATCCCGTGCCGTAGTTGTGTCCCAGCGCAACGATCGGCGCGTGCCAGAGCCCCCAGATGATCCCGCCGAGCAGCAGCGCCCGGCGTGTCCCAAGGGCTTTCGTGAGCCGCGGCATCATGTAGCCGCGCCAGCCCCATTCCTCCCCGAGCGAGGGGATCAGATTGATGAAGCCGG
>JAFXYJ010000033.1 GCA_017541825.1 Oscillospiraceae bacterium
CACAGCCGCACAGCGGAGGGCCGAAGTTGTCGACGAGGCCCGCAGCGTCGGCGCGGCTGTGTTTTTGTGAACGGGGGGATTTATGCAGGAGAAAAGACAGCCAGGGCGCGACGCGTTAAGCAAATGCGCCGGGGGCGGAGCAGCCTCTTGAGTGATAGACTTACGAGGCTTCCGCCTGCAGTCTTGCACCGAGCCTTTTCTTTCTCGCGTATCTTTCTTTTGGGCTTTTCAAAAGAAAGATACGCAAAGAAATATGCGCATTACCTGAGAATAGTACCGACAATGGAGCTGAATGGAGCTGCCCCGGTAAACGGAAGAAACTCCAGCCTCGGATACGCACCGACAACCGAGCAAACGCTTCAACCCACGGTCAAAGGAAAAAAGCGTACTGCGTCGGACAAGCACCGACAACCGAGCATACGCTCCAGCTTCCGGGCACGGCAAACGTTCCGCAGCTTGCGAGGACGCTCAGCGCCCCTCGTAGAGCCGCAGGATGGGCTCCATCACCGCATCCAGCGCGTACTCCTCCGCCCGGCGTGCCGCCTTCGCGCCCAGCGAGGCGCGCAGCGCGGGATCGCTCCGCAGCGCTGTCACGGCACGGCACAGGGCGTCGATGTTCCCCGGCGGGTAGAGGAGTCCCGCGTGCCCGTGTGAGAGCAGATCGACATGACCCTTCACCGCCGAGAGCAGACAGGGCAGACCGTCGGCCATGGCCTCCACCGCGTGAAAGGGCAGCCCCTCCGACCGGCTGGACGAGACGCACAGATCGGCGCACTGCCTGTACGGGCGCATGTCATTGACCTGCCCCGGGAACAGCACCCGTCCCGCAACGCCCAGAGCCGCGGCCTGCCTGCGGCACCGCTCGCGCAGCGCGCCGTCCCCGGGCAGCAGCAGCCGGACGTCCTCCGGCAGCCGGGCGAGGGCCGTGAGCATCTCCCGCTGATTTTTGCGCGGGGAGAACTCCGCGGCGTACAGCAGCACGAAGGCGTCCTCCGCCACGCCGAGGCGCCGCCGCGCCTCACTGCGGGACACCTCCGGCGGCGCCATGCGCGGCACGCCCATGCCGCGGGTGAAGAACACGCAGCCGCGGCAGAGCCTGTGCGCCTCGGCGATGCGCCGGTCCTCTTCGTTCATCACGAGGATATCGTCGGTGACCGCGGCGCACAGCTTCTCGGCCGCGAGCAGCAGACTCCGCCGCGGGCCCGGCACGGCGTCGGAGAAGAGGTAGCCGTGCACCGTGTTGACGACCCGCGGCCGGGGCCTGCCGGCGGCGATCACGGCCAGCCGCGTGAAAAACGCGGCCAGGGAGGTGTGCGTGAGCACGAGCGCGAACCGCTCCCGGCGCAGCAGCGCCGCCAGATAAGCGGCGCAGTACAGATTGACGGGGGAAAACATGCCTTTGCTGAAGGGGACGGGCAGGAACCGGACGCCCTCGGGCAGTCCGCGGCCGTCCCCCGCGGCAGCGGCGGTGACGGCGTGTCCCCGCTGCGCGAGCGCCGCCAGATACGGGCGGTGGAAGGCCCGCAGATGCCCGTCCGTGGAGGCCGTATACAGGATCTTCAACTTTTTCCCTCCGCATACATATTCTGGGCCGCATGTGGTTAACATAAGATAGTATACCCGCCGGACGGGCGGAGGTAAACGCGGGAGGGACGGCCGATGGATGCCGGTCATGACAACAGATCCCTTTGGGCCGCGGCGGATATGGGCGCCGCGGTCTCGGCCATGGCAGCGGCCTACGCGCTGCGCTTCGGCCTGCTGGGCGGAACGGATCCGATGGCCGGCTTCGGCGTCCACATGCTGTGGGCGGCGCTGTTCGCCCCGGTCTTTCCGCTGCTCTACGCGCTGCTGGGCGTGTATTCGCGCCCGCCGGAGACGGAGGCCGGTCCGGCCCTGGGCCGCGCGCTGCTGGGCAACGCTCTGGCCGTCATGCTCTGGATCGACGTGCTGTTCGTGTTCCGGGCCGTGGATTTTTCCCGGTGGATGGCGCTGATCTGGCTTTTGATGCTGGATCTGTTTTCCGCGGCGCGATCTCTTGCCGCCCGGGCGCTGTCCCGCGGCGCTCCGCCGATCCGGGTGCTGGTCATCGGCGGCGGCCCCGCCGCGGAGGCCTGCTGCGCGCATTTGCGAAAGGACGGGCGGTATCTCCTGCGCGGCGTGACAGATTTCGGGGACGATACGGAAGAGAAGCTCCGTGCCGCCGGAGCGGAGCGGGCGATCCTCGTGCAGGGGAAGGATGACAGCGGCCTCGGCGATGCGCTGCGCCGCTGCGAGGAGGCGGGACTGCGGCCGTACCTGCTGCCTTCCTGCGGGGCGTATTTCGGCCGCCGGGCCTATATCGAGCCGCTGGCCGGAATGGGGGTCGTCAACCTGCGCCGGATAGCGCTGGACGATCCCGGCGCGGAGGTCGTCAAGCGGCTGGGGGATGTCCTGGGCGCGCTGGCCCTGCTGCTCCTCACCGCGCCGGTCATGCTCGCGGCCGCGGTGGGCACGCGCCTGACCGCGGAGGGGAGCGTGCTCTTCGCCCAGGAACGGGTGGGCAAGGACAGAAAGCCCTTCAAAATGCTCAAATTCCGCACGATGGCAGCCGACGGGCCCGCCGACGGCTGGACGCGGCGGGGCGACGCGCGCCGGACGCCCTTCGGCGCCTTCCTGCGCCGGTATTCCCTCGACGAGCTGCCCCAGCTCTGGAACGTCCTGCGGGGCGAGATGTCTCTCGTGGGCCCGCGGCCGGAGCTGCCCCGGTATGTGGAGCGCTTCCGGACGGAGTTCCCGCTGTATATGGTGCGCCACCGGGTCCGGCCGGGCATGACCGGCTGGGCGCAGATCCACGGGCTGCGGGGCGACACCCCGATCTCCGAGCGGGTCGATTATGACCTGTACTATATCGAAAACTGGTCGCCGATGCTGGATCTGAAGATCCTGCTGATGACGCCGCTTCACGGCATCGTGAACCGGCAGGAGCCGCTGATCCGGCGTCCCCGGGCCCGACGCCGCCGGCGGCGGATCGACTGACCGGGAAAGGAGGCTCCCGCCGTGAAAAACGTGGTCCTGGTCGCCCGGGACATGATCCCCTCGGTGGTGCTGTGTGCCGATGCCCAGCTCCGATGGCTGGCGGAAAAGAATTATGTAAACTATCGCCGCATCCCGCCGCTGCTTTGCGGGATCGGAACGATCCTGTGGGCGGACGTGCTCGTATTCGTCCGCTCGGACGACAGCGCCTCCCTCGCGGCGGCGGAGACGGCCCGCAGGGCGGGGAAGTACGGCATTTACGTCCTCGACGACGATCTGCTCAACGTGCCGCCGGGCATGGAGAGCTCGGAATACTACGCCCGGCCGGAGACCAAGGCGCGGATCCGACGGATCATGGGGGAATGCCGGTGCTTCCTCACGCCCTCGCCGGTGCTGCTGGAAAAATACGGCGGCGGCTTTGAGACCGCCGCGCAGATCGAGGAGCCGTGCCTGTCCGTACAGCCGCTCCGGCGCCCGCCGTCCGGCACGGTGCGGATCGGCTTTGCCGGGTCGGTGGACCGGGCGGGGGACCTCGACGCCATCGTCGCGGGCGCGCTGCGCCGCGTCAGGGAGAGATATGGGAATTATGTAAACTTCGACTTCTTCGGCGCGCTCCCGGCGGCGGCCGGAGAGCTGGGCGCACGGCACATCCCGTATGAGAACGACTACGGCAGATATCGGCGCACCATGGCCTCCCTCGGCTGGGACATCGCTCTGGCGCCGCTGCCGGACACGGCCTTCCACCGCTGCAAACACTACAACAAGTATATCGAGTACGCGGCCTGCGGCGTTCCCGGGATCTATTCCGACGCGGCCGTATACCGCCGCGCGGTGCGCGACGGAGAAAACGGCCTCCTCGCAGAGAATACGGAGGAGGCATGGTTTGAAGCGTTGTGTAAACTTATAGAGGACAGGCCGCTGCGCCGTCTCCTGCGGGAGAACGCCTTGGCAGAGGCCGGGGAGCGCTATTCCCTCGAGAGCGCGGCCGAGGTCTGGCGCGGACTGATCGATTCCGTGCCCGCCGGGCGCAGCGTCCGCGCGGCGCTGGGACTGCGTCTGCGGTGGGCCGTGCGCCGCTTCTTGATCGCCGCGGGCAGGCTTGCCGCGCGGGGACGGCGCTTCCTCACGGCCGCGCTGCGGCGGCTGTCCGGGGAGGGACGGGCATGAGCGCCGGGACCCATGACGCCTCCGCGCGTTCGGCGGGCTACGGCTTCCTGCTCCGACAGCTCGTGGCCCGGGATTTCAAGACCCGCTACAAGCGCTCGGTGCTGGGGGTGTTCTGGAGCCTGCTCAACCCGCTGATGACCATGGGGATCCAGTACGTGGTGTTTTCCGCGCTGTTCAGCGGACAGGTCGCCGACTATCCGCTGTATCTCCTCAGCGGGATCGTGTGCTTCAACTTTTTCACGGAGGCCGCCGGCGCGGCGCTGACCTCCGTGACCGGGAACGCGGCGCTGATCACCCGGGTACATGTTCCCGTCGAGGTCTATCCGGTCTCCCGGGTGCTCTCTGCGGCGGTGAACCTCCTGTTTTCGCTGCTGCCGCTGCTGACGGCGGCGCTGCTCACCGCCGGCCTGCCAGGGCCGAGCGTGCTGCTGCTGCCGCTGGGACTGGCGTTCCTCGCGCTGACGGCGCTGGGCGTGGGACTGGGGCTGGCGACGATGATGGTCTATTTCCGCGATACGCAGTTCCTCTGGGGCGCGGTGAGCATGCTGTGGATGTACCTCACGCCGGTGTTCTACCCCGTCTCGATCCTGCCGGAGGGACTGCGGCGGCTGCTCATGCTGAACCCGCTCTATCATGTGATCACGTTCGTGCGCACCCTGCTCCTGGACGGCCGCGTGCCGGGACCGGGGACCTGGCTCGGGTGCGCGGCGTCGGCGGGGCTGTCGATGCTGCTGGGCGGGGCGGTGTTCACAAGGCACCGGGATGAATTCGTGATGTATCTGTGAGGCGGCCATGATCCGTGTCAATGATCTTTCGATCTGCTACCGGATGCCCCGGGACCGGGCGACGAGCGTCAAGGAATACGCTCTGCGCCGGCTCCGGGGACCGGTGCGTTATGAGGAGTTCTGGGCGCTGCGGGACGTGTCCTTTACGGCCCGGCGGGGCGAGGTGCTCGGCGTCGTCGGCCCCAACGGGGCAGGCAAATCCACGCTGCTCAGGACCGTGGCGGGCATCCTCCGTCCCACGTCGGGGACCGTGGCGCTCGAGGGCACGGTGGCGCCGATGCTGGAGCTGGGCAGCGGCTTCGACTATGAGCTGACCGGCCGGGAAAACATCTACCTCAACGGGGCGTTCCTCGGCTACTCCAAGGCGTTCCTCGACGAGAAATACGACCGGATCGTGGATTTCTCCGGCCTGGGACAGTTCATCGGCGCGCCGCTGCGCAGCTACTCCTCGGGCATGGTGATGCGTCTGGCCTTTTCGGTGGCCGCGGCGGTCCGGCCGGACGTGCTGATCGTGGACGAGATCCTCTCGGTGGGCGACGGGGAATTCCAGGCCCGGAGCGCCGAGCGGATGCGCGAGCTCATGCGCGGCGGCGCGGCCGTGCTGTTCGTCTCCCACAGCCTCGACCAGGTCGCCGAGCTGTGCGACAGGGCGCTCTGGCTCGAGGGCGGCCGGGTGAGGGAGCTCGGCGACGCGCGGAGCGTGTGCGGCGCCTACCGGGCGGGGGGCGGGAGCTGATGCTTTTCCACCGCGCCGACGTTCGGGCGGCGTTCCTCACGGCGCTGCTGTCGGGCCTGCTGTGGCTGGCGGTGATGACGCCGCTGGCGATCCCCGACGAGGAGTATCACTACCGGGCAAGCTGGCGCCTGGCCCACGTCCTGCTGGCCAGCCTGGACGCCTCGCCGGAGGATGAGGCGCTGTATTTTGATTTCACCGGTCTCCGGGGGCATTACAACGTCCGGAGCGGGTATGCGCGCCTGTATGAGTTCCTCCCCGCGGGACCGGCGGGGGAGAGCGCGCGGGCGGAGGACGTTCCGGTGAGGGCGTTTCCGCTGCTGTATCTGCCCCAGGCCGTCGGGCTGGCGCTGGCCCGGGTGCTGAGACTCGGCTTCGGCGGCGCCTTCTGGATGGGCCGCGGCGCCAACCTGCTCTTTTATGCGGCATGTCTTGCTGCCGCCGTTGCCCTGGCGCCCCGGTACCGATCTGTGCTGACGGCGGCGGGCCTGCTGCCCATGGCCCTGCACCAGGCGGCCTCCTTTTCCTACGACGGGGCCCTCAACGGGCTGGCGCTTTTTTATACCGGGGCGCTGCTCCGGGCCATGACCGGACAGGGCCGGCTCGGGGCGCGGGAGTACTGGACGCTGCTCGTCGGCGCGGCGCTGCTCGCCCCGGCCAAGGGCGGCTGCCTGCCGCTGATCGCTCTCGTCGGACTGATCCCGGCGGAGCGGTTCGCGTCCCGGGATGACCGGCGGCGAAAGCTCCTGGGACTGGCCGGCGCCTGCGTACTGTTCCTGGCGCTGTTTCTCCCGGCCGCGGCGGGACGTCAGCTGGGCGGAGGACTCAACTGGGAGGGCCGGGCCAACTACACGGCCGCCTTCGCGCTCAAACATCCCGTGAAGACCGCGGGGATCTTTCTGCGCACGCTGCGCACACAGGGCGTTTTCTGGCTGGGCTGCATGGCCGGCTGGCGCCTGGCAGGGCTGACGCTGGCCCTGCCGGGCGCTCTCCCGGCGTCGGCCCTGACGCTGCTGCCGCTGGCGGGAGCGGGGGAGGGACCGACAAAAAAACGGCGCGCAGCCTTTCTGGCCGCCGCCGGCGGGATGGTGTTTCTGGCGATGTGTGTGATGCTCTTCACCTGGACCAGCGCGAACCGGGACACGATCCAGG
>JAFXYJ010000034.1 GCA_017541825.1 Oscillospiraceae bacterium
ATGCAGACAGCCTGGCAAAACACGGCGTGGCTGTCTGAGATCCGGCACAATTGCACGGCTGGGCGAAGGGGCGGGCACGCTGCGCGCGGACGCGGGGTTCGGAAAAAGCGCTCCCGCCGCCGCGATTTCATGGTATCGGCTCTGCCGGACGGTGTCAAGGGCGGGCGGAACGGGGAAAGCCGGGTAAGGGCGGGTGAAATCGCGCGCACTCTTTTTGGCCCCGGACCGTTCCTTTACAGATTGTTTCCTTGAATTTGATCCGCATCTGCTGTACAATACGGGACAGAGAGGACGTAAAGGAGAGGGCATATGAAAAAGCTGATGCTGATCGTGAACCCGGCGGCCGGGCGCGGCGGGTACAAGTACAACCTGCCGGACGCGCTGCGCACGCTCGACCAGGGCGGGTACCGCACGACGCTCTTTTTCACCTCCGCCAGCGGGGACGCCACCGCGCTCGTCCGCGCGTATGGGGAGGACTACGACGTGGTCGCCTGCATTGGCGGGGACGGCACGCTGAGCGAGGTGATCGGCGGACTTATGAGCCTGAAGGCCCCGCCGATGCTGGGCTATTTTCCCATGGGCACCGCCAACGACGTGGCCACGACCCTGGGCCTGCCGAAAAACGACAGCCTCGCCGCCGCACAGCGCCTGGTGAGCGGGTCGCCGCACCCCTTCGACGTCGGCGGCTTCGGGAACGCCTACTTCGCCTACATCGCCGCCTTCGGCGCCTTTACCGAGGTGAGCTATTCCACCCCGCAGGACCAGAAGCGGGCGCTGGGCCATCTGGCCTATGTGCTCCAGGGCGCGGCCGCGCTCGGCAAGATCGAGACCTATCACACGGTCGTGGAGTACGACGGCGGCGTGATCGAGGACGATCTGCTCTATGGGAGCCTGTCAAACTCTACCTCCGTGGCGGGCATCGTCCGGCTGAACGAAAAGCTGGTCGGGCTGGGCGACGGGATGAGCGAGCTCGTGCTGGTGAAGGACCCCAAGACCGTGACGGGCTTCGGAGAGATCGTGGAGAGCGTGTTGTCACAGCGCTTTGACAGCGACAAGCTGCTGATCCTGCATACGAAGAAAGCGAAGTTCCACTTTGAAAAGCCGGTCCCCTGGACCCGCGACGGCGAGGCCGGCGGCTGGCACAAGGACGTGGAACTGTGCAACTACGCCGCGCCGATCGCGTTCATTTTTTGATTTTTCCAGAGCGGATTGTCAACCAAAGCGCCGCCGTTACGGAGTTCAGGCTCCCACAGGAACTGTGCAGAACGAATAATAAGAACCTTACGAGACCTGGCGTTGATCAACGCCGGGTCTCGTTTCAGCTTGGCGGTGTGGAAGCTTCCTTCAATACGAGTTTCGTATGAATTTCTTTGTTTTCTGAAGCAGCTGCACTTGACAGCATCATTCACCCGAACCGAAAAAAGCCCGTCGTATTTATACGACAGGCTTCGATCGGGTAATATCAAGATTACACAGCGCGGGTGACCTTGCCGCTGCGCAGGCAGCGGGTGCAGACGTAGACATGCTTGGGGGATCCGTCCACGATGGCCTTGACGCGCTTCACGTTCGGCTTCCAGGTGCGGTTGGACCGTCTGTGAGAATGGCTGACCTGGATGCCAAAAGCCACATCCTTGTCGCAGAACTGGCACTTTGCCATGGCTTGAAGCACCTCCTTGCTCGTGATACTTTGGATTTGCTGAAGAGACAGCTCATATATAATAGCAGAGCAAAATCTGAAATGCAAGCTTTTTTTGCGGGAAACACCGCAATTTTTCCGATGTTTTTACGCCCGGCTGCGTGGAAAACAGTTGCGAAACCCGGCCAAACCGGGTATTATAGAAATAAGAGAAGACGGAACTCGACAAAAGGGAGGGCCCGGGCATGAAAAGCAAATACACTGTCAAGCTCAAGACCATCGTGGAGGAACACCATCTCACCATCCTGCACGCCTCCAAAAACTACGAATCGGCCGTGCTGACCACGGCGGACCTCAACCGCCCGGCTCTGCAGCTGACCGGCTTTTACAACTACTTTGACCCCAAGCGCCTGCAGATCATCGGCAACGTCGAGAGCACCTATCTCAACACCCTCTCGCACGAGGACCGGCTGGCCACCTACGACCGCTTCATGGCATATGACATTGCGGGCCTCGTGCTCTGCCACGGCGTGAAGCCCTCGCCCGAGTGCCTGGAGATGGCCGAAAAATACGACCGCAATGTCTTCCGCACCGACGAAGACACCTCGGATTTCCAGGCCAGCGTCATCATGGCCCTGCACAACTACCTGGCCCCGCGCCTGACCACGCATGGCGTGCTGGTGGAGATCTACGGCGAGGGCGTGCTTCTGACCGGCGACAGCGGCATCGGCAAGAGCGAGACCGCGCTGGAGCTCATCAAGCGCGGCCACCGTCTGGTCGCGGACGACGCGGTGGAGATCAAGCTCATCGGCAAGGACACGCTGACCGGCTGCGCACCGGAGCTCATCCGCTACTATATGGAGCTGCGCGGCATCGGCGTCATCAACGTCCGGCACATCTACGGCGTCGGCGCCATCAAGCCGGAGACCTCGATCGACCTCGTCGTGCACATGGAGCAGTGGGTGCAGGGCAAAGCCTACGACCGGCTGGGGCTCGAGAGCGAGACCGAGACAATCCTGGGCGTGGAGCTGCCGCGCGTGACCATCCCGGTGACGCCCGGGCGCAACCTCGCGGTGATCCTGGAGCTCGCGGCGATGAACAACCGCCAGAAGAAGATGGGCTTCAACGCAGCCGAGATGCTGGCCGCCGAGCACGACCTGCTCGTCAGCAGCGGTACCGCTTTCTAAAAATCTTCGTTCAGTAAAGGACTTTGGCCTGTATGGAAAATCTCGAACTTGCCCTCGCGCAGATCCGACGGGAGCTGCCGGGGATGACCCTGCTGGAGAACGAGCCGCTCGCCGCCCACTGTTCCTTCCGCATCGGCGGGCCGGCCCGCGCCATCGCCGTCCCGGGGGACGTCTCCTCGCTCTCCCATGTCTGCTGTATCCTTAAGGAGCACAAGCTCGCTCCGCTGATGCTCGGCAACGGCACCAACATCCTCTTCCCGGACGAGGGCCTGCAGGAGGTGCTGCTCATCAGCACCGAGAAGCTCACGAAGCTCTTCCTGCTGCCAGACGGGGCGATCTACGCCGAGGCGGGCGTTTCCCTGTCGCGCCTTGCGAGCTTCGCGCAGCAGAACGGCCTTGCCGGGCTGGAGTTCGCCTCGGGCATCCCGGGCTCTCTCGGCGGCGGCTGCCGCATGAACGCCGGGGCTTACGGCGGGGAGCTGAAGGACGTGATCGAGAGCGTCGTGTGCTACTATCTGCCCGAACAGGCGCTCTATGAGCTGAGCGCCGAGGACTGCGCGTTTGCCTATCGCGCCAGCCGCTTTTCCCGGATCGGCGGCTTCGTGGTGCTAAGCGCCGTCCTCCGCCTGCCGCAGGGCGACCCGGAGGAGATCGCCGCCAGAATGCGTGAGCTCAACGAGAGGAGGCGCGACAAGCAGCCGCTGGACCTGCCCTCGGCGGGAAGCGCCTTCAAGCGGCCGGAGGGCTATTTTGCCGCGAAGCTGATCGAGGACTGCGGTCTCAAGGGCTTTCGCGTGGGCGATGCGCAGGTCTCGGAAAAGCACGCCGGCTTTGTCGTGAACCGCGGCGAAGCCACGAGCCATGAAGTCTACGAGCTCTTGGATCAGGTGCGCCGCCGCGTACACGAGCAGACGGGCGTCGTATTGGAGCCGGAGGTCATCGTCCTCCCGCCGGACTATCGGCTGGAAGATAACGGGCCCGCCGTCCCGCGGCACCGCGTCACGGTCAACGACTGGAACGCGGCCCCGGAGACGCCGCCGCAGGAGACAGAGGAGAACTGAAATGGAATTTCTGATCATCACCGGCCTCTCCGGCGCCGGAAAAAGCCGGGCCGCCGACGTGCTGGAGGATCTGGACTACTACTGTGTCGACAACATGCCCGTCGCGCTGATCCCGCGCTTTGCCGAGCTCTGCCTGGACGCCCGCGGCCGCTATGAGCGCGTGGCGCTTGTGACCGACGTGCGCGAGCGCGAGGGCTTCGGGCAGCTCCCCGGCATCCTGGAGGAGCTGGCTGCCATGGACTGCACGGTGCGCATCCTCTATATGGACGCCGACCTGCGCACTCTTGTGCGCCGCTACAAGGAATCCCGCCGTCCGCATCCGCTCGCCGGCGCCGGCGTTTCCATCGAGCAGGCGATCCGACGAGAGGAGGAACTGCTCGCGCCGATCAAGGAGCGCGCGGACTTCGTCGTCAACAGCGCCAACCTCACCCTCGGCATGCTGCAAAACCGCCTCTTCGGGCTTTTCGCCGGCGAGGGCAAGAAGCGGGAGATCGACATCACGGTCATGTCCTTCGGCTATAAGCACGGCCTCCCGCTCGACGCTGATCTGGTTTTTGACGTGCGCTTTCTCCCCAACCCCTTTTATGTGGAGGAGCTGCGCCCCCTCTGCGGCCTCGACCGCGCGGTCAGCGACTTTGTGTTCGGCTATCCGCAGACCCGCCTCTTCATG
>JAFXYJ010000035.1 GCA_017541825.1 Oscillospiraceae bacterium
CCAATTTCCCACCAAGCGCCGGAGCGTAAGCGGGGTGGCGCGACCGGCGACGCTGATGCCTCTTCAGTGATAGACCTAAGTGGCTTCCGCCCAGAGTCCTGCACCGAGCCTTTTCTTTCTCGCGTATCTTTCTTTTGGGCTTTTCAAAAGAAAGATACGCAAAGAAAAAAGCGCATTACCCCGGACAAGTACCGACAATGGAGCTGGATGCACCAAACCCCGGTCGCGGAAAAAAGCGTATTACGTCGGGCAAGCACCGACAATGGCGCTGAATGGTACAACCCCGGTAACGGGAAAAAGCGCAACCCCCGGTCGGGGAATCGAGCGCCTCTCACTCCCTATGACAAAGGACCGCTGCGAAAGCCTCGCAGCGGTCCTTTGTTACGCTCACAGCAGTCCTGCGGCTGCCTTGTATGTCAGTATCCTCCGGACGCTCTCGTCGATCCGGCTCTCAGGCAAAGCGCCGCTGCGCACGGCATTGACCACCGCGCTGTACGCCTGCAGCAGACTTTCGGGAATGAGCAGCATGTCACAGCCGGCGCGCAGGGCCATCAGCGCCGCCTCGTCGGAGGACCATGTATTTGTGATGCCGCCCATGACCAGGGAATCCGTGACCACGAGACCGTCAAATCCCAGTTCCCCGCGCAGGAGCCCGGTCACTGCGGCCGCGGACAGCGAAGCCGGCAGCATGTCCCCGGTGATTTGGGGCAGGGCGATGTGGCCCACCATCACCGCGCAGCCGCGCAGATCGTTGGCCATGTACGGCAGCCACTCGCATGCGCGCAGCTCCTGCTCGGTCTTTGTGCAGACGGCCAGTCCCAGGTGGCTGTCCTCGGCGGTGTCGCCGTGACCCGGAAAATGCTTGTAGACGGGGATCACGCCGTTTTCCCGCAGGCCTGCGGCCATGGCGCCGGCCATCCGCGCAGCCGTGAGCGGATCGTCGGAAAACGCCCGGCGGCCGATCACCGTGTTGTTCGGATTGGTGCGCACGTCGGCCACCGGCGCGAAATCCATGTTCACGCCGTAGTCGCTCATGTACCCGCCGATCGTCCGGCCCATCTCGCCGGCGGACTCCTCGCCCGCCTGCCCGATCGATGCGGCGTCCGGGAAGCGCGGCAGACCCAGGCTCCCTGTCGCGGCCAGACGGCTGACGGCGCCGCCCTCCTCGTCCGCACCGATGAACAGCGGCGTCTTGGAGGCGGCCTGCAGCGCGGCGATCAGGGCCCGGAGCTGCGCCGGATCGGTGATGTTCCTCTCAAACAGGACCACGCCGCCCACCGGACAGCGTACGAGCATATTGCCCACCGTCTCCGACATGGCGGTGACTCCCTCGGGCACGCCGGGGTCCAGGGCCTCCGGCCGCACGATGAACAGCTGACCGACTTTCTCCTCCAATGTCATGTTATCCATCAGCTCCTCAATGTCCGTCTGACTCGGCTCCAGCGTGGGCGCCGGGGACGGTGTTGCCGCCGGTACGGGCGGCGCGGCGGGCTGCGGGCGCACCGTGCACCCGGCCAGCAGCGCTGCCGACAGCAGGACACACAGTATGGAGCGGCGAAGATCTTTCATCGTCAAGCCTCTGTTTTCTTCTGATCTTGTGTCTCCCAGCGGGGAGACGCGACTGTAAACAGATGGAAACGCGCCCGGAAAGGTTCAGCCTTTCGGGCGCGTTTGTCCGTACTGCGTTACACCAGCTCGATGACCGCCATCTCGGCCGCGTCGCCGCGGCGCTGTCCGATGCGGGTGATGCGGGTATAACCGCCGTTGCGATCCTTGTATTTTTCGGCAAGCTCGCTGAAGGTGCGCTTGGCGATGTCCTCACGGGTGATGAAGGCCAGGGCTTCACGGTAGTTGTTCAGTCCGCCCTCCTTGCCCAGAGTGATCATCTTCTCGGCCAGGGGAGCGATCTCCTTGGCGCGGGTGACCGTGGTCTCCATGCGGCCCTTGTCCAGGAAGTCCGTGACCTGCTGGCGGAGCATTGCCATGCGCTGATCGGTAGTCTTACCGAGTTTTCTGTTGGCAGGCATAGTCTTTTTCCTCCTAATTACTGGTTGTTGTCGTCGCTGGCCAGGGACAATCCCATCATGGCGAGCTTGTGCTCCACCTCTTCAAGAGATTTGCGGCCCAGGTTGCGGACCTTGATCATTTCTTCCTGCGTCTTGTTGATCAGGTCCTCGACAGTGTTGATGTTGGCGCGTTTGAGGCAGTTGAAGCTGCGAACCGAGAGATCGAGCTCTTCGATGGTCATTTCCAGCACCTGATCCCGGGGCTGCTCCTGACGCTCCACGACCATGGACCGGGCGCCGGCAGCGTCGGACAGGTCGGTGAAGAGCGTGAAGTGGTCCACGAGGATCCGGGCGCCCAGAGAGACGGCGTCCCGCGCGGTGATGGTCTTGTCCGTCCAGACCTCGATGGTCAGCTTGTCAAAGTCCGTCTGGTTGCCCACACGGGTGTTCTCCACCGTGTAGTTCACCTTCAGCACCGGGGAGAAGATGGAGTCCACCGGGATGGTGCCGATGATGGGCGTGGCCAGCTTGTTGTGCTCGGCGGTCACATAGCCGCGGCCGTGGCCGACGGTCAGCTCCATGGAGAGAGACGCGTCCGGACCGAGGGTCGCGATGTGGTGCTCGGGGTTGAGGATCTCGACTTCGCTGTCGGCCTTAATGTCACCGGCGGTGATCTCTCCTTCGCCGGAGGCCTCGATATAGACCGTCTTGGGCGTGTCGCCGTGAAGCTTGGCGATGATGCCCTTTACATTGAGAACGATCTCGGTAACATCCTCGGTAATGCCGGGGATGGTGGAAAACTCATGCTGGATCCCGGCGATCTTGATGCGGGTGACCGCCGTTCCGGGCAGGGAGGAGAGGAGTACACGCCGCAGGGAGTTGCCCAGCGTCGTGCCGTAGCCACGCTCCAGAGGCTCGACAATGAACTTGCCGTAGGACTCATCGGACGGTCCTTCAATGCATTCTATACGCGGCTTTTCAATTTCGATCATGCAGTACCCTCCTTAAGATGTCGGCGTCGTAGGGAAAACGCCGCAGAGTGTCAGCGTGCCGTAAAGGCGGGGATTACTTGGAGTACAGCTCGACGATCAGGTGCTCCTCGATGGGCAGATCGACGTCCTCTCTCGTAGGCATAGCAACGACTCTGCCGATCATGTTGGCAGCGTCAAACTCCAGCCACTTGGGGATCGCATGATACGCATTGTCCTCAAGATTGTTCTTAAAGCGGTCGATGCTCCGGCTGCTCTCCTTGAGAGCGATGATCATGCCCGGCTTGACGAGGTAGCTGGGGATGTTGACCTTCTTGCCGTTCACGGTGAAGTGACCGTGGTTGACCATCTGACGGGCCTCGCGCCGGGTGGCGGCGTAGCCCAGACGGAACACGACGTTGTCCAGGCGGCGCTCGAGCTGGATGAGCAGGTTGTCGCCGGTCTTGCCGGGCATGCGCTCAGCCTTCTCGTAATAGCCGCGGAACTGCTTTTCCAGAACGCCGTACACGAATTTGACCTTCTGCTTCTCCTGAAGCTGGAGGGCATACTCGGACTTTTTCTTGCGGGACTGGTTGCTGCTGTTGCGGGTGGTCTCCTTCTTATAATAGCCCATCGCAGCGGGGCTGATGCCCAGCGCCTTGCAGCGCTTGGCCACAGGCTGTCTGTTCTTAGCCATTTCGGTACTCCTCCTTTATTAAACGCGGCGACGCTTGGGAGGACGGCAGCCATTGTGAGGAATGGGGGTGACGTCCTTGATCATCGTCACTTCGAGACCGGCGGTCTGGAGCGCGCGGATAGCCGCTTCACGTCCCGAACCGGGGCCCTTCACGAAAACTTCCACGGTCTTGAGTCCGTGCTCCATAGCGGCGCGGGCGGCCGTTTCAGCGGCGGTCTGCGCGGCAAACGGGGTGCTCTTGCGGCTGCCCCGGAAGCCCATTCCGCCGGCGGAGGCCCAGGAAATGGCGTTGCCCTGGGTGTCGGTGATAGTCACCATGGTGTTGTTGAAGGAAGAGCTGATATGGACCTGGCCCTTCTCAATATTTTTCCGCTCTCTGCGGCGGGTACGAACTCTCTTACCCTTTTGCGCGGTAGCCATCTATCAGTTCCCTCCCTTACTTCTTCTTGTTGGCGATGGTGCGCTTGGGTCCCTTGCGGGTGCGCGCATTGGTCTTGCTGCGCTGGCCGCGGACCGGCAGGCCTTTGCGGTGACGCAGGCCACGGTAAGAACCGATCTCAGTCAGGCTCTTGATGTTCAAAGCCACCTGGCGGCGAAGATCGCCCTCCACGATAAACTCTTTGTCGATGCACTCACGGATGCGCGCTTCTTCCTCGTCGGTCAGATCGCGCACGCGGGTGTCGGGATTGATACCGGTCTCCTCCAGGATCCGTTTCGCGCTGGTTCTGCCGATACCGTATACATAGGTAAGACCGATCTCTATTCTTTTTTCTCTGGGCAGGTCAACGCCGGCAATTCGTGCCATGTCTAATAATCATTCCTTTCAATGATCTTATGCCATTTGGGGCATGTTGTGAGCCTTTGGCATAGAGAAGGCTCGCCCTAAAGCGTATGCCCTTCTTAATACTTTTTCAGGTCTGCTCAACCCTGGCGCTGCTTGTGCTTGGGGTTCTCGCAGATGCACATGATCTTGCCCTTGCGCTTGATGATCTTGCACTTTTCGCAAATGGGCTTGACGCTGGGACGCACTTTCATGGTTACCCCTCCTTCGTAATGGGTGGCTGCTTACTTGGACCGCCAGGTGATGCGGCCGCGGGTCAGATCGTAAGGACTCATCTGTACCGTGACCTTGTCGCCGGGCAGGATGCGGATGAAATTCATGCGGAGCTTGCCGGAAATGTGGGCCAGTATGGTGTGACCGTTGCCGATGTCCACCTGGAACATCGTGTTGGGCAGCGATTCCACGACTGTGCCTTCCAGCTCGATGACGTCGTCTTTGGCCATAACTGTCCCTCCTTAAATGTCGTCGGCGATGGTGAGGATCTCAGGCTCGCCGTCGGTAATGAGTATGGTGTTCTCATAATGGGCTGACAGGGAGTTGTCCGCGGTGACCACGGTCCAGCCGTTGGACAGGACCCGCACCGCCGCGACGCCGGCGTTGACCATGGGTTCCACCGCGATGGTCATGCCGGCCGCCAGCCGCGGATTGCGGCGGTGGTCCGCCCGGTCCGGCACGTAGTTGGGGACTTCGGGGTCCTCGTGGAGCGTCGATCCGACGCCGTGGCCCACATAGTCGCGGACCACCGAGAACCCGAAGCTCTCCACATATGCCTGCACGGCCTGGGAAATATCGTACAGCCGGCCGCCGGCCCTGGCGTGGGCGATCCCCCGGAAAAAGCTCTCCCGGGTGACGCGGATCAGCTCCTCCGCCTCGGGACTGATCTTCCCCACGGGGAAGGTCCCGGCGCAGTCTCCCACATAGCCCTTGTAGGTGGCTCCCACATCGATGGAGACGATGTCTCCCTCGGAGAGCTTCCGCTTGCCGGGAATGCCGTGGATGACCTCGTCATTGACCGAAATGCAGGCGCTCTTTGGGAAGCCGTTGTAATTTAAGAAGGTTGGTTCGGCTCCGTACGACAGGATGACTTTCTTGATCTCGCGGTCGATCTCGTCGGTAGTGATGCCGCTTTGCACCATCTGCCGGCCCACGCTGCGGGCCGCCGCCGTGATCTTCCCCGCTTCGCGCATCCGGTCGATCTCACGGGAAGATTTGATGGTGATCATCATTCACCGATCTCAAGAGCCTTGAAGATCGCCTGGCTCACGGCCTCGATGCTGCCCGCGTTTTCCACGGCGCGCAGGTTGCCGAGTCTGGCGTAGAAGTCCTTCAGAGGCTCCGTCTGAGCGTGATACACGTCCAGACGGGACTGCACCGTCTCCGGCGCGTCGTCCGGGCGAATAATCAGCGCCTCGCCGCAGACGTCGCAAATGCCCTCCGCCTTGGGCGGATTGCTCACGACGTGGAAGGTGGCGCCGCACTTGGGGCAGACGCGCCGTCCGCTCATGCGGCCGATGATCTCCTCATCGGAGATCTCCAGAGAGACCACGGCGTCAAAGCTGATGCCGTTGGCCTCCAGCGCTTCCGCCTGGGGGATCGTCCGGGGCATGCCGTCGAGGATGAAGCCGTTGGCGCAGTCGGGCTCCGCCAGACGCTCCTTGACGATGCCGATGATGACGCTGTCGGGCACGAGCTGGCCTTTGTCCATATAGGATTTGGCCTCGAGGCCCACAGCCGTACCGTTGCTTATCGCAGCCCGGAGCATATTGCCCGTGGAGATGGTCGGGATGTTCAGCCTGCGGCTGAGCACGTCCGCCTGCGTCCCCTTGCCGGCACCGGGTGCGCCCAAAAGGATCAGTTTCATCACATGTTCTCCTTACTCAAGGAAGCCCTTGTAGTGGCGCATGAGCATCTGGTTTTCCAGAGCCTGCACGGTTTCGATGGCAACGCCCACGACGATGATGATGGAGGTGCCGCCCAGAGAAATGCCGGTGTTCGCAGCCGCCTTGGAGCAGGCGCTGATGATGATCGGCACACAGGCGATGATCCCCAGGTAAATGGCGCCGAAGAGGGTGATCTTGTTGAGCACCTTCTGGATGAACTCGCTGGTGGGCTTGCCCGGACGGTAGCCGGGGATAAAGCCGCCGTTCTTCTTCAGGTTGTTGGCCACCTCCACGGGGTTGAACTGGATCGTGGCGTAGAAGTAGGAGAAGAACAGGATCAGCAGGAAATAGATGAATGCATAGGGGATCGTGCTGGAGTTGAACGTCCTGGTGAACCAGTTGTCGGTGTTGCCGCCGAAGAGCGTGATCACCGTGGCGGGCAGAGAAGCGATGGACTGGGCGAAGATGATGGGCAGAACGCCGGACATGTTCACCTTCATGGGAAGGTGCGTAGACTGGCCGCCGTACATCTTGCGTCCGACCACGCGCTTGGCGTACTGCACCGGGATCCGGCGCTCGGCGTCGTTGACGATGACGATCAGCACGATCATGGCCAAGGCGCCCAGGAGCATCAGGATCGTCGCGACCCAGGAAAGGTTTCCCGCCGCGGCCCGGTTGACCAGGCTGATGATGCTGCTGGGGAAACGGCTGACGATGCTGGAAAACAGGATGATCGAAATGCCGTTGCCGACGCCGAACTCAGTGATCTGCTCGCCCATCCACATCAGCAGCGCGGAGCCGGCCGTGAAGGTGACGACGATCACGATGCCCGCCCACACCGCGGGGGAGTTGGCCTGGAGCAGATGGTTGCGGCTGATGAGCACGTAGTAGGCGTAGCCCTGCAGCAGACCGATACCGACGGTGGAATACCGGGTGATGTTGTTGATCTTCTTGCGGCCTTCCTCACCGCCCTCCTTGCTCAGCCGTTCCAGCGCGGGAATGGCGATGCAAAGGAGCTGGATGATGATGGACGCGTTGATATAGGGCTGGATGCCCAGCGCGAAGATGGTGGCAGAGGAGAATGCTCCGCCGGACATGACATTGTAAAGGCCCAGGATCGAGGAAGCAAGCTGCGCGTTGAAGTAGTTCCGGAGCAGTTCGGTGTCCACATAGGGCACCAGCACGGCGCTGCCGAGCCGGTAGAGGAGCACCATGAACAGCGTGAAGAGGATCTTCCGGCGCAGCTCTTCGATTTTCCATGCGTTGCGGAACGTCTGGAGCACTTTACACCACCTCGGCCTTTCCTCCGGCGGCTTCGATCTTTTCACGGGCCGCCGCAGAGAACGCGTTGGCCTTTACGGTGAGCTTTTTTGTCAGTTCGCCGTTTCCGAGGATCTTCACGCCGTAAACGCATTTGCTCAGCACGCCCTCGGCCAGAAGTACGTTGGCGTCCACCACATCGCCGTCCTCGAATACGTTGAGGGCGGATACGTTCACGCTCTCCAGAGGCTTCGCAAAGATATTGTTGAAGCCGCGCTTGGGGATGCGCCGGGCCAGCGGCATCTGGCCGCCTTCGAATCCGATACGCACACCGCCGCCGCTGCGGGCCTTCTGGCCCTTGTGGCCGCGGCCGCCGGTCTTGCCGTTGCCGGTGCCGACGCCTCTTCCCTTGCGCTTGGCAACATGCGTGCTGCCTTCGGCGGGAGAAAGTTCGTTCATAAACATTGCGTGACCCTCCTTATTCTTCCGTCACCTGCAGCAGATAGCCGATCTGGGCGATCTTGCCGCGGGTCTGGGGGTTGTCGGGCTGCGTCGTCTCGTTGCCGATCTTGTACAGGCCCAGGGAGTTGGCGGTGGCAATGTGCTTGTCCAGGCGGCCGTTGAGGCTCTTGACAAGCTTGATCTTCAAAGTAGCCATGTTGTCCTCCTCCTTACGCCTTCAGATCGTCCACCGTCTTGCCGCGGGTGGCGGCGACCTGCGCGGCGTCGCGCAGAGACAGCAGGCCCTGCATGGTGGCGGATACGACGTTGTTGGGATTGTTGGAGCGCAGGCTCTTGGCACGGATGTCGGAGATGCCGGCGGCCTCCATGACCGCACGCACCGCGCCGCCGGCGATGATGCCGGTACCGGGGGCGGCGGGCTTGAGCAGCACGCGGCCGGCGCCGAATGCGCCGATGACCTCGTGGGGGATGGTGGTGCCGCTCAGAATGATGGTGTGCATGTTCTTCTTGGCGTCCTCGATGCCCTTGCGGATGGCCTCGCTGACTTCGCCGGCCTTGCCCATGCCGTAGCCGACCTTGCCCTTGCCGTCGCCGACGACCATGAGCGCGGAGAATTTCATCACGCGGCCGCCCTTGACGGTCTTGCTGACGCGGTTGAGGGAAACGACCTTCTCGATGAGCTCGGGGCCCTCGTCACGGTTGTTGCGGCGGTTGTCGCGCCGATCGTTGTTGTATGCCATAATTCGTTTCCTCCTCCCCGTCAGAATTTCAGGCCGCCCTCGCGGGCAGCTTCGGCCAGGGCCTGAACGCGTCCGTGATAGATATATCCGCCGCGGTCAAAGACCACTTCTTCAATACCCTTGGCCAGAGCGCGCTCGGCGATCGTCCTGCCGATGGTCTTCGCGGCCTCGATGTTGCCGCCGTTGCCTTCGAACCCCTTCTCGACGGAGGAGGCGGAAGCCAGGGTGCTGCCGGCCACATCGTCGATGATCTGGGCGTAAATATTGTTCTCGCTCCTGAACACGCACAGGCGCGGACGCTCCGACGTGCCGGAGATCTTGCCGCGGACTCTCGCGTGGCGCTTTCTGCGCTGAGCAGCTGTATTCGGTCTGTTAACCATGTGCGCGCACCTCCTTATTTCGCACCGGTCTTGCCTTCTTTGATGCGGACAACCTCGCCCTGATAGCGAATGCCCTTGCCCTTGTAGGGCTCGGGGGGACGCTTCTTGCGGGTGTCGGCAGCAAACTGGCCGACCTTCTGCTTGTCAATGCCCTTGATGACCACGTGGTTGGCGTCGGGGACGTCGATCTGGATGTCCTCGGTCTCGGGAACGATGACCTGATGGCTGTAGCCCAGGTTCATCACGAGGTTCTTGCCTTCCTTCGCGGCACGGTAGCCGACGCCCTGGATCTCCAGCGTCTTGGAAAAGCCTTCGGTGACGCCGACGACCATGTCGTTGAGCAGGGTGCGGGTGAGCCCGTGCAGGGCGCGGTTCTGTTTCTCGTCGTCGGGACGCTTGACATGGACGGTGCTGCCCTCCACCTCGATGGTCATCTGGGGAGAGAGCTGGCGCTCCAGGGTGCCCTTGGGGCCCTTGACGGTGACGAAATTGCCGTCGGTGATCTTCAGTTCCACGCCGGCGGGAATGGTAATGGGAGCTCTTCCGATTCTCGACATGTTCTTACTCCTCCCTTACCAGATGAACGCCAGGACTTCACCGCCGACATGCTCGGCGCGCGCCTGCTTGTCGGTCATGATGCCCTTGGAGGTGGAAATGATGGCGATGCCCAGTCCCTTCAGGACGCGGGGCAGCTCGTCGGCGCCGGCGTATACACGCAGGCCGGGCTTGGACACTCTCTTGAGGCCCTGGATAGCCTTCTCCTTGCCGGGGAGATACTTCAGCGTGATGCGGATGATGCCCTGGGTGCCGTCGTCGACCAGCTGGAAGGACTTGATATAGCCCTCGTCCAGCAGGATCTGCACGATGGCCTTCTTCATCTTGGAAGAGGGGACGTCCACGGTCTCATGCTTGGCGGTGCCGGCATTGCGGATGCGTGTGAGCATGTCGGCAATGGGATCTGTGATCTGCATTGAATTTCCTCCTTGTTAGAGTTACCGGCCATACTGAGCGTCTTTCGCAGGCGCACATGAGACGGCGGGAATGATTTGGTCCGGACAAGGCGGCGGACGCAGCCGGGCGAGTGCCCGTCAAGGACAACAACGCAGTCCGGGACGAATCAGGCCGCAGTATCGGTGCGCATGTGGGAGATGGTCAGTATAGAAGGTTCAGGCGGCGAGGTTCCGCGTCAATGCATGATTGACCGCGGCCTTTCGCCATCCTTTTTGACATTGTTGGGCACTGTTCCATGACAGTGCTTTGCCGTCTCAAAGAAACCGGTCTCTGAGACGGCGCCGGATCTTTTCGCAGGGGGAAGCGGGGACGGCGACGCTGTATCGTTATACTGCGAGCCGGCCCCGCAATGCCCTGCGGAAAAAGACAAGCCGCGTTATTACCAGCTGGCCTTCTTGACGCCGGGGATCTGGCCCTTGTAAGCCAGCTCGCGGAAGCAGATGCGGCAAACGCCGTAGTCACGCAGGTAGGCATGGGGACGGCCGCAGATCTTGCAGCGGTTGTAGGCGCGGGTGGAGAACTTGGCAGGACGGGCCTGCTTGAGCTTCATGGAAGTTTTAGCCATTTTTCATTCTCCTCCTCAGTCGTTGGTGAAGGGAGCGCCCAGCGCGCGCAGCAGCTCGCGGGCCTCCTCATCGGTCCTGGCGGTGGTGCAGACGGCAATGTTCATGCCGCGGAGCTTCTCGATCTTGTCATAGTCGATCTCGGGGAAGATGATCTGCTCCTTCACGCCCAGAGAGTAGTTGCCGCGGCCGTCGAAGGCGTCGGGGGAAATGCCGCGGAAGTCACGCACACGGGGGAGCGCCACGTTGAACAGGCGGTCCATGAACTCCCACATGCGGTCCTGGCGCAGGGTGACCTTGACGCCGACCTTCATGCCCTCACGGAGCTTGAAGTTGGCCACGCTCTTCCGGGCCACGGTGGCCACGGCGTGCTGACCGGTGATCTCGCTGATGTCCTTGATGACCGCTTCCAGCATCTTGGCGTTGTCCTTGCAGTCGCCGCAGCCGACGGACACGACGATCTTCTCCAGGCGGGGGATCTGCATGGTGCTCTTGTACTGGAACTTCTGCATCAGAGCGGGAGCGACTTCCTCATTATACTTTTTCTTCATTCTCGGGACATACTGTTCAGCCATAATGACGTGTCACTCTCCTTTCTCAAAAGCTGGCGCCGCATTTTTTGCAGGCGCGGCTCTTCTTGCCGTCGACGAAGGCGTGGCCCACGCGGGTGGGCTTGCCGCACTTCGGGCAGACGAGCATGACTTTGCTGGCGTAGATGGGGGTCTCACGCTTGATGATACCGCCCTCTTCGCCCTGGCGGCGGGGCTTCTGATGGACAGTCGCCATCATGACGCCCTCGACGATGACCTTGCCGGCCTTGGGGTCCGCGGACAGGATCTTGCCCTTGGCGCCCTTGTCGCGGCCGGACAGGACCACTACTGTGTCGTCTTTACGAATCTTCATTCCCATGCCCTCCTCAAATGACTTCGGGAGCCAGGGACAGGATCTTCATATATTCCCTGTCGCGGAGCTCGCGGGCTACGGGCCCGAAGATGCGGGTGCCCTTGGGGTTGTGGTCCTGCGCGCTGTTGATGAGAACGGCGGCGTTCTCGTCGAAGCGGACGTAGGTGCCGTCGGCCCGGCGGACGCCCTTGGTGGTGCGGACGATGACGGCCTTGACCACGTCGCACTTGTTCACACTGCCGCCGGGGGCGGCCTTGCGGACGCTGGCGACCACCACGTCGCCCACATTGCCGTACTTGCGCTTGGAGCCGC
>JAFXYJ010000036.1 GCA_017541825.1 Oscillospiraceae bacterium
AAAAATTCTGAAATAAACCATGGATGTCGTAGATATGCTTGTTAGATTTCCTAAGAACTATTACATGCTTCGATTCGATAAGGCTAGGCCACTTTATGTCTTTTTTAGTGAAAGAAAAAGGGTCAAAAACGAGTAAAATCCGTAAATTAACAAGGAAATTAACTTAACCACCATTTTGGCCGTTTTTGAATATAAATCATGGAAGTCGTAGATATGCTCGTTAGATTTCCTAGAAACTATTACATGGCATTGGCGCCGTCGCCGTTAAAGCTGTACTCCGCGGCCGCGCCGGTGCCGGTGATCGTACCGCCGGTAATAGTCAGCGTGCCGGATTTCTGGTAGATCGCAGTCGCACCGGTGATCGTGCCGCCGTTTACAGTTAAATTGCCGGAAGGCAGATAGATTCCCACATCGTCGGAACTGATCACTGCACCTTCATATATGTTGATTTTGGCGCCGGACAGGTCCGTTCCGTTGGTGGAGATCGCAGAATCTCCTGTGTTGGTAATCTTGCCGTATACATTCAAGGTCGGGGTTTTTACGCCGGCCTCGCCTGCTGTTCCGTCTCCCCAAGCTACGGTCTGGCCTATCACTTCTGCGTCAGCCGCCAGATTAACTGTTGCATTGTCATAGGCGTCAAATCGTCCAACGATCTGGCCATTTTTCACCGTCACTGTTCCTGCGTCGATCGTCATACGGCCGGTATAAGTGTGGCCGCCCAAATCGATGGTCAGAGACTTGTTGATCACAAGCTGTGAACTCGAAGCGGTATCAGCCACGAGCTTGATCGTGTCATCCGCTTCCGCCGCCGCGACAGCAGCAGCAAGTGTGTCGTAGCCCACATCGCCGATCTTGGCCACCGCGTCGTCCCATTTGGCCGTGAGGGCCAGAGCGCTGGTAACAGGCGCCGTAAAATCATACAGGGTGTCACCGTTATACCACCCGGCAAACAGCTTGCCCTCCATCTCGGGATCTTCGGGCTTAGTGACCTTGGCACCGTAGTTCACGGTCTGGTCATCGATGCCCTCGACGTTAAAGGTTACCGTAAAGGTCTGGATCGCAACACCGTTTCCGGAAGGTTCAAATCCCTCTGCGCAGCACTCGACCGGCACGGGAGAGGAATATGTACCGCCGGAGACTGCGATATGGGATTCACCCACCGCAGCCACCGGAGTGACTTCGGAGGTAAAGCTGCCACCGGAAACTGCGATAACGGAATTATTGGTCATGCCGGGATAGGCGGCCTCGCTGTCGAACACGATGGCCGCGCAGGGCACGACCACACGGGAATCGCCGACCTTGCCGGTGACGCTGCCCGTTGTGTTGAAAACGCCTCCGGTAACGTTCACATTACCGGCCCGGGCCACAATGCCCGCGCCGCCGGTGATATTGAACGTTCCGCCGCTTATATTCCAGGTATCATTGTTCGCAGCATAGATACCGCAGGCAACGTAGCCGGCGGATGTGATACCGCCGTTGAATGTACCGCCGGTGATATTGATTGTATTACCGCCTCGACCGGCATTGCCGTTGGTGCCAAGCACCGCGTTGTCGATGGCAGTAAACGTGCCGCCCTTGATGCTGCCGGTGGCGCCGTCAAAGAATATGATCGCCATCTCCTGGGCCTGCACGGCGCCGCTTTCAAATGTCAGCGTGCCGCCAACGACCTCGATGCCGCAATCACCGGTAGACTTGATCAGACCGCTGCCGACGGAATCCTTCACGGTCAGCGATCCGGTGACGCTGATCGGCCTGCCGCTGGAGGAGATCGTTTTGCCGTTCAGATCCAGCGTGACAGTCTTGTCGATCGTCAGCATCTCGGTCAACTCAATGTCTTTGACAAGGGTCACCGTGTTGCTGAGGGGATGACCATCAATTACTGTTCCGGCAGCTTCGATCGCTGCTTCCAGAGTAGAAAAGGTTTCTGTGCCGCCTTCAGTGTATTCAACAGTGGCACAATCACCAAATCCCCGCATCGGGACGCCGCGCGTCTGGATGGGCTCCTCTTCGGGCTCCTCCGCGACGGGCTCTTCCTCGGGGATCTCCTCAGCGGGTTCTTCCTCGGGGATTTCCTCGACGGGTTCTTCCCCGGGGATCTCCTCGACGGGTTCTTCCCCGGGGATCTCCTCGGCGGGTTCTTCCTCGGGGATCTCCTCGACGGGTTCTTCCTCGGGGATCTCCTCGACGGGTTCTTCCTCGGGGATCTCCTCGACAGGCTCTTCCTTGGGGATCTCCTCGGCAGGCTCTTCCTCGAAGAATTCCTCGACGGGTTCTTCAAAGAACTCCTCGACGGGTTCCTCCTCGATGGGAAGCGCCTGCTCGTAGTCAGAGCTTTCCTCATGGACGATGATCTCATCCTGCTCCGCGGACGCCGCCCACACGTTGGTGGGAAGCATGCCGAAGATCATGATGAGCGCCATGAACAAAGACAATGCCCTTCTTCTCATTCCGGTTTCCTCCTCGGTATTATTTTTAATAAGTTTATTTAATTCATCAGGATAGTGCGCCATAATCGCGAATCATGTCATATTGAATCATTGTTTACATAATATGGTGATTATTTACAATAACCCCTTCCCAATATTTAGATTAATTGTATAACTTTACCAACCGTTTGTCAATCAGATTTTGCGCTATGGATTTGTATGCTCTTCTTTTGCATATTATACTTATATACTTGAAACGCGGCGGGCCGATCACTGTCGATCGGCCCGCCGCGCGTACTGTCGATTTATTCGGTCGGTATCGGAACGCCGTCAAGCTCGGCATGCCTCAATACCTCGCCGGTATATTCCAGCTTCAGAGAAAAGAACGGTGTTTCCTGCTCCAGCAGCCGCAGGAACAGCCTGTCGCCCTGCCAGAGCGTGAGGCCGTACAGCTCACGCTTGTCGATCCAGGCCAGTTCCCCCTCGTCGCAGGATCTGAGTTCTCCGGTCCAGTCGGAGGCGGTATACAAATGCATATATTCGCATGGCCACACGTCCGAGACGAAGGTAACGATGCCACGGAACCGCCAGGCGGTCAGCGTCAGCCCCGTCTCCTCGTACACCTCGCGGCGCAGACAGTCCTCCGGGCTCTCCCCGGGCTCAAACTTGCCGCCGATGCCGATCCATTTGTCGCGGTTTTCGTCGTTTTCCTTTTTCGTGCGGTGGAGCAGCAGGTATTTGCCGCCGCGCTCCGGGTAACAAAGTGTCGTGAGTCTGGTCTCCATGGGAAAAGCTCCTTAAAGGAAATAGGTCCAGGGAAGCCCGGCGGGCGGTTCGAGGGCAAAGGACATATCCTCCCCTGTGGCGGGGTGCGTGAAGCGCAGCGCCGACGACCACAGCGCGAGCTCCCCTTCGTCGCCGGGTCTGCCGTATTTTCGATCCCCCCAGAGGGGCAGCCCTCTGCCCGAAAACTGGCAGCGGATCTGATGGGTGCGGCCGGTGTGCAGACGTATGCCGACCAGCGTTAGGCCGTGTCCCTCCCCGAGGACGACGTAGCTCAGGCTGGCTTCCTTGACGTTTTTTCCCGGTTCCTTCACGATGCGGGTCATGCGCTTGCCGACGTCCCGTTCCAGGAGATCGGTAAAGGTCCCGCTGGGGTCGCGCAATCGGCCGTGTACCACGGCCATGTATTCCTTTTCAAAGTCTCCCGCCTGCATCTCCCGCTCCAGATCCGCCGCCGTGTGGCGGGTGCGGGCGTAGACCATCAGTCCGCCCACCGGCGCATCCAGCCGGTGTACGGCATAGATCGGCGCCTCACCGTCGCCGAGCCATTCGCGCAGCAGCGACGGCATGCCGCCGGGCTCGTCCGTGGACAGCACGCCCCGGGGCTTGACGCATACGATGAGCTTGTTGTCGCTGTAAATGATTTCCATCGCGGGATCTCCTTTTCCGCCTTATTATACTGTGCGCCGGAGCGCAAGGCAAGCGCCGCGGTCGATTTTTCCTGCGGCCGCGATCCGTATTGCCGGTGTATCTCCGTCAAAACAGGGCATACTGCATGGGACGGCAACGCCGTTTTATCTTTCTTTAGGGGGAAATATCGATGGCAAATCTGACGTCGAAGGAGCTGACCGCGCTGGAGGATCAGATCGGCTGCGAGGAAACGCTGGTCAAAAAGTACGAGGCCATGGCCTGCCTCTGCAGCGACGCGAAGCTTCAGCGGGAATTCAACGACTACGCGGGCAGGCACCGGGCGCATTACAACACCCTGGTGTCCTTCCTGCAGTAAGGGGGAAGCCGATATGATGGAACCGAACAAATGCGCGCAGTTCATGGGGGAAAAGGAGATCTGCCAGGACGGTCTTCTCTCCCAGAAGCACATCACAGACAGCTACAACACCTACGCCGGGGAGTGCGTCAACGAGCAGCTCCGCAGCACGTTCCTGAACATCCTCGACGACGAGCACAGGATCCAGGCGGATATGTTCTGCACCATGCAGTCCAACGGCTGGTATCAGGTGGAGCCCGCCCCGCAGCAGAAGGTCCAGCAGGCAAAGCAGAAGTTCGCGCATCAGCCCTGACACGCGCAAAACCGGAGAGCCTCATGCTCTCCGGTTTTTTCGCAGCGTTTTGAGAAAGGCCTTGCGTTCATCGCCGATCCGGCGGCTCTCCACAGCTTTCTGGATGGTTTTGTTGTGACACCGGGGATCGAGCCGATCCTCCCGCAGAAAGACGACGGCCGCGTCATACTGCTTTGCCAGCGCCGTGGCAAAATACCACGCGATCATCATGTCGACATAGTACTCGCCGCTCTTGACCGAAGCGACCCAGTCGAGATACTTCTCTTCAAAGGCGCCGTCCAGGTAGAAGGCCATCAGCGTGCCGATACCGAAGCGCACGGTGTAGGTCCTGTCGGAGCGCAGCCAGCCGGAAATCGCCTCGGGCAGCACGGGAGGATGCTTTTTGAACGCCGCGGGCCGCAGCGTATCGCAGACGGCCCAGTTATCCACGTACGGCAGGAACGCCTCCAGAGCGCCCATCAGGCGGTCATAGTCCTTCTCTGTCGAGAGCAGGCAGGCGTGCAGGCTGTTCTCCTCGTGATAGCGGTGCGGCAGCGCGGCCATGAACGCCTCCGCCGTCCCCTGGCGCCGGAGCTCGCGGGCCAGTTCTCCGATGCGCGGGGCGCGCACGCCGATGATGCGCTCCCTTTCGATATCGGGGATCAGGGAGGCCGTGAAGTCCCCGTAAGCCACGTCCTGCGCGGCGAAAAGCCGTGAGCGGACCGACGCCGCGACGTCCGTCACAGCCGTTCCTCCCGCCAGGTCTCGCCGGTCGTCACGTCGCGCCAGGAGAACACGCCGTTTTCAAAGAGGAGATAGCTGTGCCGGCTGCCGTTTTTCGGGATGGACACCGAGCCGGGGTTGACCAGAACAATCCCGTCCCGCCGGACACAGTCCGGCAGATGGGTGTGGCCATAGAGCAGCACGTCGCCGGGAGAGAGCCGGGCCGCGGCCTCGTCCAGATGATGGCCGTGGGTCAGGAAAAGCGTGTACCCGTCGGCGAACAGCACGCCGAATTCCTCCAGCATGGGAAAGTCCAGAACGAGCTGGTCCACCTCGCCGTCACAGTTGCCCCGAACGCAGATCGGCCGCGGGGAAAGGGCGTTGAGGGTATCGGCGCATTTTTTCGTATCGTAGCCCTCGGGCAGGTCGTTGCGCGGACCGTGATAGAGCAGGTCGCCCAGCAGCACGAGCCGCGCGGGCGCTTCCGCCTCCAGGCGGGCGCGCAGGAGCTGCGTGAAGTGCTCCGACCCGTGCAGATCGGAGGCGATCATCAGTTTCATTGCGTCACCTCCCGCAAATTCAGAAATCGAAGAGGCTGATCTGCGCGCTGTCGGGCAGGTCGCCCAGCGCGCCGAGCTGCCGGAGCTGCTCAAGGTGGGACTTCTGCACCTTGGAGCAGACATTGGAGATATCCTCCACCGAGACAAAGCTGTGCCCGCTCTGGCGGCAGTTCATCAGATCCTCCGCCGCCGCGCCGCCCAGGCCGCTGATGGCGACGAACGGCGGGCGCAGCTTGCCGTCCTCGATGAGGAACCTGTACGCGTCGGAGCGGTAGAGGTCGATGTTCAAAAACGAGAAGCCGCGAAGGTAGAACTCGTACACGGCCTCCAGCGTGGTGAGCATGTCCTCCTCCTTGGCCGTGGCGTCGCTCTTGCTCTGGATCCGCCTGATCTCCGCGCGGCATTTGTCGATGCCGTAGAGCATGGTCTCGGCGTCAAAGCCGTCCTTCTGGCTGCGGCGGTAAAAGTAGGCGCTGTAATAGGCCAGCGGTTCGTGGACCTTGAACCAGGCGATCCGGAAGGCCATCATCACATAGGCCACCGCATGGGCCTTCGGGAACAGATACTGGATCTTGCGGCAGGACTCCACCCACCATTCGGGCACGCCCAGCTGCTTCATCTCGTCCTCGATGCCCTCTGGCCAGGGTTTTCCCTTGTGGATCGCGCCCTTCCGGACGGCCTCCATGAATTTGAAGGCGCGCTTGGGCTCCATCCCCATATCAATCAGATACAGCATGATGTCGTCGCGGCATCCGACACATTTGTCCGTGGGCGCGATGCCGTTGACGACGATGTCGTGGATGTTCCCGGCCCATACGTCCGTGCCGTGGGAAAAACCGGACAGTCGGATCAGCGTGGCGAACTCCGTGGGCTGTGTATCCACGAGCATCTGCCGGGTGAAAGGCGTGCCGAACTCTGGCACGCCGATGGTCCCCGTTTTGCCGATGATCGGATCGCCGTCCGGAAGCCCCAGGGGCGCGGGCGAGGTGAAAATGCGCATGGTCTCCGGGTCGTCGAGGGGAATGGCACGGGCGTTGACGCCGGTGTCGTCCTCGAGCATGCGGATCATGGTCGGGTCATCATGCCCCAGCTCGTCGAGCTTGAGCAGGTTGGCCTCCATGCTGTGATACTCAAAATGGGTGGTGATGATCCCGCCGGTGGCGTCGTCCGCGGGGTGCTGCACCGGGCAGAAATCGGTCACGTCCTTGTCCTGCGGGATGATGACCAGGCCCCCGGGGTGCTGGCCCGTGGTGCGCTTGACGCCCACGCAGCCCGCGGCGAGGCGGTTTTCCTCCGCCTTGGAGACGGTGAGTCCGCGCTCCTCCAGGTATTTCTTCACATAGCCGTAGGCGGTCTTTTCCGCCAGCGTGCCGATGGTCCCGGCGCGGAAGACGTGATCCCGGCCGAAGAGTTCCTCGGTGTATTTGTGGGCGTTGGCCTGATACTCTCCGGAAAAGTTCAGATCGATATCGGGGACCTTGTCGCCGCCGAAGCCGAGGAAGGTCTCAAAGGGGATGTCAAAGCCGTCCTTTGTGAGCTTCTCGCCGCATACCGGGCAGACCCGGTCGGGCATGTCCGCGCCGCAGCCGTATTTCTCCCCGGTTTCGGTGTAAACGTTCTCAAAGTCGGAGTACTTGCACTTCGGGCAGCGGTAATGCGGCGGCAGGGAGTTGACCTCGGTGATGCCGGACATGTACGCCACGATGGAGGAGCCCACGCTGCCGCGGCTGCCCACCAGATAGCCGTGCTCGAGAGAGTTCTGCACCAGCTTCTGGGCGCTCATGTAAATGACCTCGTAATGGCGGCCCAAGATCGCGTCCAGTTCCTCCTTGACCCGGTCGGTCACCAGCGCGGGAGGCTCGTCGCCGTAGAGCTCATGGGTCCTGTCCCAGACCATCTTTTCCAGATCCTCCGCGGCGTGGGGGATCGACGGCGGGAACAGCTCTTTGGGCAGCAGCTCAAACTGCTCCACGGAGTCGGCGATGGCGTTGGGTGCCGTGATCACCACATCCCGGCAGTCCTCCTCGCCGAGATAGGAAAACTCCTCGAGCATCTCGTCCGTGGTCTTGAAGTAGAGCGGGAGCTCCCGGTCGGCGTCGGAAAACTTCTTGGAGGCCAGGAGGATGCGGCGGTAGATCTCGTCCTGCGGCTCGAGGAAGTGCACGTCGCCGGTGGCGCACACCGGCTTGGCGAGCTTCCGCCCCAGGGCGAGCACCCGGCGGTTGAAGCCGCGCAGCTCCTCCTCATCCTTCGCCTTTCCCTCGTCGATGAGGAAGCGGTTGTTGCAGACGGGCTGGATCTCCAGATAGTCGTAAAAGGACGCCAGCCGCTCGAGCTCGGAGACGCTGCGGTGGCGCACCACCGCGTCGAACACCTCGCCGGCCTCGCAGGCCGAGCCGACGATGATCCCCTCCCGGTACCGCATCAGCAGGCTTTTGGGGATGATCGGGTTTTTCCGGAAATGCTCGAGGTGGGACCGGGAGATCAGCTCATAGAGGTTTTTCAGCCCCTTTTTGTTCCGCACGAGCAGGATGATATGCCGCGCCCGTCGGTTCTCCGTGCCGCGCAGGCGCGCGCAGACCGGTCCGATATCCCGCAGGGATTCGGCCCCTTCGGCGCGCAGCCGGTCCCGCAGCCGCAGAAAGATATTCGCGCACACCGCCGCATCGTCGCTGGCGCGGTGATGCTGGAATTCGGGCAGGCCCAACGCCCGGGACACCACGTCCAGCCGGAAGCGCTTGAGCTCCTTCATCGTGCTCTGGGCCACCGCCAGCGTATCGATGCAGACCGGGCGGAAATCGAGCTTTGCGCGCTCCGCCGCCGAGGAGATGAAGCCTATGTCGAAGGCCGCGTTGTGCGCCGCCAGCGGCAGTCCGCCGACAAAACGGAGGAATTCTCCCACCGCCTGCGCCTCGGAGGGCGCGCCGAACACATCGCGGTCCGTGATGCCGGTGAGCCGGGAGATCTCCGGCGGGATGGGTATCTCCGGGTCCACGAAGGTCTGAAAGCTCCCTGCCACACGGCCGCCGACGATCTTGACCGCGCCGATCTCGGTGATGCGGTCGTGCTCGCCGTCCAGGCCGGTGGTCTCGATGTCAAAGCCGACGAAATCCGTTTCCAGCGGGGCGTCGGTATCGCCCTGAATGGCCAGCAGGTCGTCCACATCGTTGATGTAATAGCCCTCCAGGCCGTAGATGACCTTGATGCCGGCGGCTTTTCCGGCGGACCAGTAATCCGGGAAGGCCTGCGCCACGCCGTGGTCGGTGACCGCGACGGCCTTATGGCCCCAGCGGGCGGCGGTCCTGACCGCGTCCTTCGGGTCGGTCAGGGCATCCAGCGCGGAAAAGCGGGTATGGAGGTGGAGCTCCACGCGCTTATCCCCCTCCGCCCTGTCCTCCCGCAGCTGCGGCGGCTCCACCGCGATGGCGGTCGGCTCGATGGAGATATCGTTTTCGTAGCGGTTGAAGGAGACGGCGCCGCGGATCGTGAGACGATCGCCTTTTTTGATCTTGTCGAGAACAGAATGATCCTCGTCGGAGCGCATATATTTCGAGGCGTGGATGCTGCCGGTATAGTCGGTGATCGAAAAGCTCAGCACGGCGGCGTTGTTTTTGGGGATCTTCCGGCTGTCATTGTCAAAGACCACGCCGGAGATGATCACGGTGCCGCTGTCCACGGTCAGCTCACCGATATCGATCCTGCTGCCGCTCTTGGGCATCTTGCCCATCAGGACCCGGCCCGCCGCCTTTTTATCGCCGGAGGCCCCGGTCCTGCTTTTAGGCGGCGCCTCGGTATGTACCCAGTCGGGACGGATATGGACCGCGGCCAGACCGAATTCCTCCGCGATCGTGCCCTCGAGCAGCAGCAGATCGCTTTGCGTCGGCTGTACGGCAAACAGAGCGTCGATGTCCATGCGAAGTTCCGCTCTGGACACGACGACGCTCAGGATCCGCGCCTTATCCAGGCCGCCGCACAGCTCCCTGTGCTGCGCGCAGCAACCGAACATGTCTAAAAACAGAGGGTGCTCTGCCATTTATCGATTCTCGCTTTCGATCAGTTCCAGCAGAGCGTCGGCCAGCTCCCCCTCGGGGACTTTCCGCACGCTCACGCCGTGCTTGAACAGTATGCCCTCGCCCTTGCCGCCGGCGATGCCGTAGTCCGCGTGGGACGCCTCCCCGGGGCCGTTGACGATGCAGCCCATGACGGCCACGGTGATGTCCCACGGCTTGTCGCGCAGAAGCTCCTCCACCCGTTTCGCCGTTCCGATCAGATCGTACTCGGTACGCCCGCAGGTGGGACAGGAGACGAACTGCACGCCCCGGCGCAGCCCCAGCGCCCGCAGCAGCTCGACGCCTGCCGCGGCCTCCTCCTCGGGCGCGTCGGTCAGGGAGATTCGGATCGTGTCGCCGATGCCGTCGAGCAGCAGCGAGCCGATGCCCGCGGCGGATTTCAGGATCCCGCGGCGCAGGGTGCCCGCCTCCGTGACGCCGATATGCAGCGGGTAATCGCAGCTCCTGGCCAGCAGCCGGTTCGTCTCCACCATCAGCACCGGGTCCGAGGCCTTGACGGAAATACAGATATCCTCAAAGCCGCAGTCCTCCAGCAGCCTGACATGGCCCAGCGCGCTCTCGCACAGGGCCCGGGCGGTAAGCCCGTACCGGTCCAGCAGCTCCTTTTCCACCGAGCCGGAGTTGACGCCCACGCGGATGGGGACGCCGCGGTCCCGGCAGGCGTCGGCCACCCGGCGCACACGCTCAGCTGAGCCGATGTTGCCCGGGTTGATGCGGATTTTGTCAAAGCCCGCCTCCACCGCGGCGAGCGCCAGCGTATAGTCAAAGTGGATGTCCGCCACCAGCGGCATGTCCGTGCCGCGGCGGATCTCCGGCAGGGAGCGCGCCGCCAGACGGTTCGGCACCGCCAGACGAACGATCTGGCAGCCCGCGGCTTCCAGACGGCGGATCTGGGCGAGCGTGCCCTCCACGTCGTCGGTCTTCGTATTGGTCATCGACTGCACGCTTACGGGATTTCCCCCGCCTATCGGCAGGCCCCGTACGGTGATCGTGCGGCTGATCCTTCTCGTCATCGTGTAAAGATCCTCACAATATCGTTGTAGAAAACCAGCGCCATCAGTCCCAGCAGCAGAATGAGACCGATGAAGTGGATATAGTTCTCAATGCGCGGGTCCGGCTTTTTCCCGCTGCACTTCTCATAGATCCAGGAGACCAGCAGCGTGAGGATATGCCCGCCGTCCAGCGCCGGGATCGGCAGCATGTTCATCACGGACAGATTCACGGCGATGAACGCGAGCAGATATGTCACGTTCTCCAGTCCCTGCGAGACCGTTTCCGCGCTCTGCCCCGTCTCGTTGATGATATCGACGATCCCCACAACGCCGGTCATATCCGACACGGCGGCCTTGCCGGTGAGGAGCTGGGCCAGTCCGCGGCGCACCATGCGCACGAAATCAAGGCAGTTTCGGAAGGAATACTTTATGACCGTGAGAGGCGCGGCCGGCTCGATGGCGAAATAAATGCCGAATTTGAGCTCTGTCTGTCCGTCCTCCCTCGTATACTCCACGGGCACCATGTGGTATCCGTCGATCCGGATGTGCTTCCCGCCGCGGATGATCACGAGATCCAGATCGCCGTCGGCGTCTTCGAGGGCGAATTCGCTGAAGTTGGAGGTAAAATAGACCCGCTCGCCGTTGACCTTACGGATCTCGTCGCCCGCCTGCAGGGTCCCCTCATAGGGGCAGCCCTCGAAAAAGCCCGAGATGACCGGGCTGGAGAATCCGCCGGAGGGCGAATACAGGATCACGAGCAGGACAAAGCCCAGCAGGAAGTTCATAAAGGAGCCCGCCATCAGGATCAGCAGACGCTTGACCACGCCCTGATTGCCGAAGGCTCGGGGATCCTCCGATTCTTCCTCCTCCCCTTCCATGGCGCAGAAGCCGCCGATCGGCAGCGCCCGCAGGGAATACACGGTCTCCTTCCCCTGTTTTTTCAGGATCTGCGGTCCCATGCCGATGGCAAATTCGAGCACCTTGACCCCGCAGGCCTTCGCCACGAGGAAGTGGCCGAGCTCATGGACGAAGATCAGGAGCCCGAAAGCCAGTATCGCTACGACAATGTACATGTTACGAAAGATCTCTCCTGACATGTTCTCTGGCCGCCGCGTCTGCATCGAGGATCTCCCCCAGCGTCGGGTGGTCGAGGATGCCGGCGTCCTCCACGGCGGAGGCCACCAGCCGGTAAATATCATTATATCCGATGCGGTGTCCCAAAAACGCCGCAACAGCGATCTCGTTGGCCGCGGACATCACGCACGGCGCGGTGCCGCCCCGGCGGGCGCATTCCATGGCCAGGCGCAGACAGGGCACGCTCTCGAGATCCGGCTCCTCGAAATGCATCGCGCCCAGCGCGGCAAAATCCAGCGCAGGCGTCTCGGATCGTCTGCGCTCCGGCCAGGTCAGCGCGTACTGGATGGGCAGACCCATGTCCGGCACGCCCAGCTGGGCGATCACGGTGCCGTCCAGCAGCTCCACCATCGAGTGCACGGCGCTCTCCGGGTGGACCAGGACCTTGATCTGGTCCGGCGTCACGCCGAACAGATGCATGGCCTCCACGAATTCCAGGCCCTTGTTCATCATCGTGGCGCTGTCCACGCTGATCTTCGCACCCATATTCCAGTTTGGATGACGCACGGCCTGCTCAGGCGTGACGGAGGCCGTCTGCTCCCTCGTCCAGCCCCGGAAGGGTCCGCCGGAGCCGGTGAGCAGGATGCGGCGGAGCTCCCGTCTGTCCCGTCCCGTCAGGCACTGGAAGATGGCCGAGTGCTCCGAGTCCACCGGCAGGATCTCCGCGCCGCAGCGCTCCGCCGCGGCCATGACGAGCTCGCCGGCGCACACCAGCGTCTCCTTGTTGGCCAGGGCGATGCGCCGGGACTCCCCGATGGCGGCCAGCGTGGGACGCAGGCCGATGCTGCCGGAAACGCCGGTGACGACGCAGTCCGCTCCTTCGATGACGGCAGCGGCGCAGAGCGCTTCCTCCCCGTCGCCGACGCGGACAGGGGTATCGGCCAGCCGGATGCGCAGGTCCGCAGCGGCCGCCGGTTCGTAGACGGCCACGAACTCCGGCCGGAGCTGCCGGGCCTGTTCCTCCAGCAGCGCGGTGTCCCGCCGGGCCGCCAGCGCGCGTATGGGAATGCCAAGACGGCTGGCCGCCTTGGCGGTCTGCCGTCCGATAGACCCTGTGGAGCCGAGTATGGAGATCCCTTTTACCATGATTTCATCCCTTTGCCCAGATGGCCGGCGCCATGGCGATCCACACTTCGGTCAGCGGGGCGAGGTAATAGAGGCTGTCGAACCGGTCGAGGGCGCCGCCGTGTCCGGGCAGGAGCTTGCCGTAGTCCTTGATATCATACTGCCGCTTGAAGGCGGAGAAGGTCAGGTCGCCCAGCTGGGCGATCACGCTGCCGATCAGGCCGAACAGCGTCAGCGACACCAGATTCACGCCGAAGCCGCAGAGGATCAGCACGATCCCGTAAATGAGCGCGCACAGACCGCCGGCCACAACGCCGCCGATGGCTCCCTCCAGTGTTTTTTTCGGAGAGATGTGCGGGGCGAGCTTTTGTTTGCCCCAGAACATGCCGACGAAATAAGCGCCCGTGTCGCTGCCGAAGGCTATGACAAAGGGCAGCAGCATCCGCACCCTGCCCACCTTTTCGATCAGGCCGATGCGCAGCAGTGTGGAGAGCATCATCGGCAGCACGCCGCCGGCGAGCATGGCAATGGCGATCATGCTCAGCGTGATGCGCCAGCGGCCGGAGTAAGAGACCATCTGTTCGATGGACAGGAGGAAGAACAGAAACAGCAGCATCCCCACGCCCCAGCTGAACTCCACGCCGAGGGAAAACGCGACGGGCATTGCCAGCGCGCAGAGCATGGTGGATATGTACATCCTCTTCGGCCCCGGCCCGAGGGCCATGTGCATGAGCTCGTATGCCGCGATCGTGCATATGACGCCGACGGCCGTGCCGAAGGCCCACAGCGGCGCCGCCAGCAGCAGCACGAGCAGCACAGGGAGACCGACCGCGGCGGTTATGATCCTTGTTTTCATGCCTTCACCCCTCCAAACCGCCTGTCGCGGCGGCGGAATTCCGCGAGAGCGCCGTCAATGTCCCCGCCGGTAAAATCCGGCCAGAGCACGTCGGAGAAAATGAGCTCCGAATAGGCGCATTCCCACAGCAGAAAGTTCGATATACGGTATTCCCCGCCGGTGCGGATTATGAGATCCGGGTCGGGGATGCCGGCGGTGTCAAGATTGGCGGAGAGCGCGTCCTCGGTCAGGGCGGAGACATCCTCCCGGCAGGCAAAGCGCTTCACCGCCCGGACGATCTCGTCCCGTCCGCCGTAGTTGAGGCAGACGTTGGCCTGGAAGCAGCCCGGCAGGCGCGCCGCGATCGCATCGGTGACGGAAATAAGCTCCCGCAGCTCCTCGGACAGCGGCGTGATATCCCCGAGGATCTTCAGGCGGATGCGGTCCCGCTCCATCTTTTCGATGGATTCGAGCAGATACTTTTTGAGGAGGCCCATGATCGCGCCGACCTCTTCCGAGGATCTCTTCCAGTTCTCCGTGGAGAAGGCGTACACCGTCAGGTACTCCAGGCCCAGATCCTTGCAGTAGGTGGCGATGCGCCGGAAGGTCTCCGCTCCGGCGGCGTGGCCGGCGCTCCGCGGCAGGCCCCGGCTCTTCGCCCAGCGTCCGTTGCCGTCCATGATGATCGCAATATGGCGGGGGAGCAAAGGCGCCGCCCCCGCCGTCTGTGCCGTCAGTGCCTCCGCCATCAGATCTCGAAGAGCTCGTTTTCCTTGGCCTCGGTCTGCTTGTCGATCTTCTTGATATAATCGTCGGTCAGCTTCTGCAGATCCTTTTCCAGATCCTTCAGATCGTCCTCGGTGATCTCAGCCTTCTTCTGTTCCTTCTTGAAGCGGTCCATGGCGTCGCGGCGGATATTCCGGACCGCGACCTTGCCCTCCTCGCCGTACTTGCGGACCTGCTTTGCCAGCTCCTTGCGGCGTTCCTCGGTGAGCTGGGGAAATACCAGGCGGATGACACGGCCGTCGTTCTGGGGATTGATGCCCAGATCGGATACGAGGATCGCCTTTTCGATCAGCTTGAGCGTGCTCGCGTCCCAGGGCTGGATCACCAGAGTGCGGGGATCCGGGGTGGAGATCGATGCGATCTGGCGGATGGGTGTGGCGACGCCGTAATAGTCCACCTCGATCTGGTCGAGGACGGCGGCGTTGGCGCGGCCTGCGCGCACGGCGGCGAACTGCGAAGCCAGCACCTCGGTGGTCTTGATCATGCGCGTTTCAAATTCCTTGATCTCTGCCATTGGTTTATCCTCCCCAAATGATTCGTTATTTCACCAGCGTGCCGACGTTTTCGCCCCGGACCGCCCGGAGGATGTTCTCCGGGTCCCTGAGAGCAAAGACGAGCACGGGGATATGATTGTCCATCGCAAGGCAGGTGGCCGTGCTGTCCATGACGGCCAGCCGCCGTTCGAGCATCTCGTCGTAGGTCAGCTCGTCGAAGCGGACCGCGTTCGGGTCCTTTTTCGGGTCGGCGGTGTATACGCCGTCCACGTTCTTGGCCAGCAGGATGGCGTCCGCGCCGATCAATGCCGCGCGGAGCACGGCGCCGGTGTCGGTGGTGAAAAAGGGTGATCCCACGCCGCCGCCGAACACGACGACCTTGCCGGCCGAGAGGTATTCGTCGGCCTTCTCCACGGAGAAGGGCTCGCCCACGTGCTCGATGCCCATGGCCGTGAGGACCTTCGCCTCCACTCCCTGCTGTATCAGCACGTCCTGCAGCGCCAGGCAGTTCATGATCGTGGCGAGCATGCCCATATAGTCCGCGCGGGTGCGTTCCATGCGGCCCTCGCCGTTTTTCACGCCGCGCCAGAAATTGCCGCCGCCCACCACGATGCCGACCTGAACGCCCATGGCGGCGCATCTGGCCACCGCGCCGCAGACTTCGGCCATGATCCTGAAATCCAGGCCCGTGCCGGAATCTCCGGCCAGAGCCTCGCCGCTCAGCTTGAGCAGCACGCGCCTGTAGGCGCAAACACCGTCCTCCATGGGAAGCGCTCCTCCTGTGTACGTGGTCGTCACTGATACTTTTTGATCAGCGCGTTGATGTCCTTGATAAAGGCCTGCAGCGTCTTGTTGGGCCGTCCGGCGCTGTCCTTGACCAGCCGCAGCAGATCCTGCGCGGCGTTCTGCAGCGACTTGAAATAGCTCTCGGCCTTTGTTCCGCCGACGGTCGTTTTGGCGATGGGCACGCCCTCGGTGACCTTCAGGAACTCCCCGGAGATGAGATCGAATTCCGTGCCGCTGTAGGGCGCGCAGGCCGTGAAGCCGAGCTCGCTGTAGATGTACTCGGCAAAGGCGTCGGTGACCGTGTCCTCGCCGTGGTTGACGAACACCATCTTCGGCGCGGACGCAAATCCGCGCATCCAGTCCAACAGGCCGTCCCGATCGGCGTGACCGCTCTTGCCGGGGAGGATGCCGATCTCGCACTTGACGCTGATCTCCTCGCCCATGATCTTGACCGAATCGATCCCGTCCACGATCAGCCGGCCCAGCGTCCCCGCGGACTGGTAGCCCACGAACAGCACCGTGCTCTCGGGCCGCCAGAGATTGTGTTTCAGATGGTGACGGATACGTCCGCCCTCGCACATGCCGCTGGCCGACAGGATCACCTTCGGGTCTGTGTCCTCGTTGATGGCCTTGGAATCGTCCACGGAGACGGAAGGCGACAGGCCCTCGAACCAGATCGGGTTCACGCCCGCGTCCAGCAGGGCCTTCGTCTCGTCGTCGAGGCAGGAGCGGTCGCACTGGAGATAGATGGCCGTAGCCTCGTTGGCCATGGGGCTGTCGACGTACACCTTGAAGCCGTCATGTCCGGTGACCAGGTGCTTTTCCTTGATCTCGCGGATAAAGTACAGCATCTCCTGCGTGCGGCCCACCGCAAAGGACGGGATCACCAGGTTGCCGCCCCGGTCCAGGGTGCGCTGGATATACTCCGCCAGCTTTTCCACGGGCAGCACGGACCGGTCATGCAGGCGGTCGCCGTAGGTCGACTCCACCATCACGTAATCCGCCTCGGCGATCTTCTCGGGCGCGTTGCGGATGATCGGTTGGTCATAGTTGCCCAGATCGCCGCTGAAGACCATCTTGCGCTCCTGCCCGTTCTCGGTCATCCAGACCTCGATGCAGGCCGAGCCCAGCAGATGCGCCACGTCGCTGAAGCACACCTCGATGCCCTCGCCGATCTGGATCCGCTCGCCGTACTGCACGGGCCGCAGATGCTCGATGGCCTTCTGCGCGTCCTCCACGGTGAACAGGGGCTCCACCAGGGGCCGGCCGGCGCGCTGATTCTTCCTGTTCTGGAATTCCGCGTCGCTCTCGTGGATCTCCGCGCAGTCGATGAGCATGATGCGGCAGAGATTGCACGTCTCGGCGGTGGCGTAGATCGGACCGGTGAAGCCCTGCTTGTAAAGCACGGGCAGATGACCCGAGTGGTCCACATGCGCGTGGGTCAGCAGGACAAAATCGAGCTCCCCCGCCGGGATCGGCAGAGGCTTGTTCTCGTACAGGTCCTTCCCCTGCTCCATGCCGCAGTCCACCAGTCCCTGGCTCCCGCCGCATTCGAGCAGCGTACAGCTGCCGGTGACCTCGTGGTCGGCGCCTAAAAACGTGATTTTCAATGGACCTTCCCCCAAGTGCCCGAAAGGCGGCCAGCGCCGCTTTTCCCGCAGTATAATTCTTCTGTATTATACACGTTTCACCTCCGCCATGCAAGGCATAAAGGATGTTTTTAAAAAATCCATTGAATTCTGCCCGGAAATTTTGTATTCTATGTCAAACTGGAGGCGAAGTGTTTGAAAAGGAAGATCATCCTCTGGGCGCTGACCGCCGCGCTGACGTTCCACTGCTGCGCGCCGACGGCGCTGGCCGACACGACGGACGCCGCGCAGGCTGCCGAAGATGAGCCGTATCTCGTTCTCGACGAGGCGGAGCTCTCCTCTCTGGTCGGCGCATATATGAAAAAGAACGGCATCAAGGACAACAATTTTGCCGTATCCTACTGCTATACCGGCACCGGCGAGACCTGGTCGCTCAACGGCGACCGCTACATCAACGGCGCAAGCCTCTACAAGCTCTCGCTGATCATGTGGCTGGCGAAAAAGGTCGCCGCCGGCGAGCTCGGCCAGGAGGACGTCATCAACGGCTGGACCGTATCCCACATCGAGAACCGCGCCCTGGTCTATTCGGACAACGATGTGGGCGAGGCGATGATCGCATGGTGCTGGAACCATCTCGGCTCCTTCGCCGCCTACCGGCTGATGCAGGCAGGCATCGCGGGCGTGCCGGAGGACGCTCTGCCGGCGGAGTATTTCTCCAGCAACTCCTTTTCGAGCAACTTCATGCTCGGCGTACTGCAGGAGCTCTACGGCAATCCCGAACAGTATCCGACCGTGATCGACCGTCTGCTGGAGGCCAACACCAAAGGAAACCTTATCCTGAAGACCGGCGGCGGGGTCCCGATCGCCCATAAATACGGCGGGGGCGACGGTTATCTCCACACGGCCGCCATCGTATACACGCCCACGCCCTTCCTCGCCTGCGTGATGACCTATCGCGTCAGCAACGCCCAGGCCGTCCTCTCCGGCGTGCTCAGCCTGCTGGAGGAATATACGCGCACGCTCGATCAACGCATCGCCGATCACGAGGCGGAGCTCGCCCGCCGGGCCGAGGAGGTCCGCCAGGCCGAGGAGGCGGCGCGGCTGGCCGACGAAGACGCCGAGCGGCAGCGGCTCGACACCCTGCGGGCCGCGCGCGCGGCCGGGATCGAACAGCAGCGCAAAGACCTCGAGGAGGCGGCGCGGCTGGCATCTGACGACGCCGCGCGGCTCCGGCAGCGGTCGGAGGAGAACATACGCATCGTCGGGGAGCTGCTGGGAAAGGGCCGTTCGGCAGTGATCCTGCGCTGCGCGCTCTTCGGCGCGGGCGCCGCAGGCGTCCTCGCGCTCTGTCTCGGCCTTGCGCACAGCGCGAAAAAGAAAAAGGCGGCCCGCCGACGGGCCGCCCGCAGGCGTGCCGCAAGGCGAAGCGAAGAAGCGCACAGCAGCGCTCCCGAATGAAAAAACGCCCTCCGTTCATCCGGAACGGAGGGTGCTTTTTTATCAGTTCTGATTGGCCTTCATGGCGAGATAGGCGTTGATGAATCCGTCAATATCCCCGTCCATGACCGCGTTGATGTTGCTGTTTTCAAAGCCGGTGCGCGTATCCTTGGCCAGCGTGTACGGCATGAACACATAGGAGCGGATCTGGCTGCCCCATTCGATCTTCATCTGTACGCCCTTGATGTCCTCGATCTTCTCCAGATGTTCCCGTTCCTTGATCTCGGCCAGCTTGGCGCGCAGCATCTCCTTGCAGTTTTCCAGATTCTGGAAGTGGCTCCGCTCCACCTGGCTGGACACGACGATGCCCGTGGGGATATGGGTCAGCCGCACGGCGGAGGAGGTCTTGTTGACCTTCTGTCCGCCGGCGCCGGAGGACCGGAACACATCCATCTTGATATCCTCGTCCCGGAGCTCGATCTCCCCCGCGTCGCCGATCTCGGGCATGACCTCCACCGCGGCAAAGCTGGTCTGCCGGCGGGCGTTGGCGTCAAAGGGGCTGATGCGCACGAGGCGGTGGACGCCGTGCTCGCTCTTGAGATAACCGTAGACGTTGTCGCCCTCGATCTTGATCGTGGCGGACTTGATGCCCGCCTGATCGCCGTCCTGGTAGTCGAGCAGCGAATACTTGTACCCGTGGCGTTCGGTCCACATCGTATACATGCGATAGAGCATCTGCGCCCAGTCCTGGGCCTCCGTCCCGCCCGCGCCGGCGTGGAAGGTCAAAATCGCGTTGTTCGCGTCGTATTCCCCCGTGAGCAGCGTGGAAAGACGCATGGACTCCAGCTCCTCGGAGAGCAGGTCGAATTCCTCGATGACCTCCGGCAGCAGAGAGTCGTCCTGCTCCTCGAGCGCCATGTCGCACATGGTCATCGCGTCGTCCCATTTGGCGCACAGGGCCCGATAGCGCTCCACCTTGCCCTTGAGCTGCTTGATGCGCTGCTGGACCTGCTGGGAGTGCTTCACGTTGTTCCAGAAGCCGTCCTGCGCGCTCTCCGTCTCCAGCTCGGCGATCTCCCGCTCGGCCTCCGCAAGCTGCAGCGCGCCGCCCAGATCGTCCAGCGTGGGCCTGAGGTTGTTCAGCTTTGTCCTGTATTCTTCAAACTCGAGCATCGTCACTCATCCTTTACAAAAATGCGTTGGTATTATACACATTTTTCCCTGTCTTGTAAAGGCTGCAAATATTTTAATCTTTTTCTTTCTTTTCCCAAAAAATATGTTATACTAACGTCGTATCGCACCTGCCTGTTCTGTAATTAAAGAGAAAAGGGTGATTTGATTGATCTCACACGGCAAGGAAATCAAGGTTTTTGCCGGCAACGCCAATATCCCCCTCGCCGAGAGCATCGGCATGTTCCTGCACAGGCCTCTCGGGAAATCCGAGATCAAGCGCTTCGCGGACGGCGAATGCTCCGTATCCATACTTGAGCCTGTCCGCGGCACGGACGTTTTCATCGTTCAGCCCACCTGCAAGGGCGTGAACGACAATCTCATGGAGCTCCTGGTCATGATCGACGCGATGCACCGTGCTTCCGCCGGGCGCATCACCGCCGTCATGCCCTATTTCGGCTACGCCCGTCAGGACCGCAAGGCCAAGGCGCGCGACCCCATTTCCGCCAAGCTCGTGGCCAACCTTCTCGAGGCGGCCGGCGCCGACCGTGTGCTCACGATGGACCTGCACGCCAACCAGATCCAGGGCTTTTTCGACATCCCCGTGGACAATCTGCGCGGGGCGCCGCTGTTCGCGAAGTATTATATCGATATGTTCGGCAGGGAAAACCCCGACGTCATGGTCGTCTCCCCCGACGTGGGCAGCGTGGCGCGCGCCCGCCAGTTTGCCATGAAGCTCGGCGTCAATCTGGCCATCGTGGACAAGCGCCGTGAGGTCGCCAACCAGTCGGAGGTCATGAACATCATCGGCAACGTGGAGGGCAAGACGGTCGTCCTGCTCGACGACATGGTGGACACCGCCGGCTCTCTGTGCGGCGCCGCGAAGGCCCTCATGGAGATCGGCGGAGCCAAAGAGGTCTACGCCTGCGCCACCCACGGCGTCCTCTCCAAGCCCGCCATCGAGCGGATCGAGGCCAGCCCCATCAAGGAGCTCAAGCTCTGCGACACGATCCCCTACCCCGCCGATCAGCCGAAGCTGGAGAAGATCAACTACGTCTCCGTGGCGCCGCTGTTCGCGGAGGCCATCGAGCGGGTCTACGAGGAAGTCTCCATCTCCCCGCTCTTCGAATAAGCTATGTTTTTTCGACGCGACACCGGCGCCGTGGGCTGGATGATCGTTTTTCTCGGCAACCCCGGGAGCCGGTACGAGGGCACCCGCCACAATGTGGGCTGGGCCGTGGGCGACGCCGTGGCAAAGCGCTGCGGCGTGAAGATCCAGCGGCTGAAGAACCGCGCGCTGACCGCCCGCGCGAGATACGGCGGACAGGAAGTGCTGCTGGTCAAGCCGCAGACCTATATGAATCTCTCCGGCGAGGCCGTACGCCCCCTGGCGGATTTTTACAGGATCGAGCCCGGGCATATCCTCGTGGTATCGGACGAAGTCGCCCTGTCCCCCGGACGGCTGCGTCTGCGCCCCGGCGGCAGCGCCGGCGGTCATAACGGGCTCAAAAGCATCATCCTGCACCTCGGCACCGAAGAGTTCCCCCGGCTTCGCGTCGGCGTCGGCGCGCCGCCACACCCTGATTATGACATGGCCGACTGGGTGCTCGGCTCCTTCTCCGGGGCAGACGGGAAGCTCATGGCGGAGGCTTATGAAAAAGCCGCCGACGCCGTCGAGTGCTGTCTGCGCGACGGCATCGATCAGGCCATGAACCGCTACAACAACCGCTGAACAGCATATATAAAAAAGCTGCAGAACAGGCGTTCTGCAGCTTTTTTATGTTGGTTTCGATTACGGCCAGTTGGGGAACAGCGTGAAGAAGATGATACCGACAGCCGTCGCGATCAGCGGGGTGATGACGGTCATCCAGAACACGGGCATGTAGGCGTCCTTGTGGGACTCGCCGCAGACACCGTTGATAACGGTGACGACGAAGCCGTTGTGGGGCATGGTGTCCAGACCGGAGGAGGCGACCAGCATCATACGGTGCAGGACCTCGATGCGGATGCCCAGGCCGTCCACGAAGATGGGCTTCAGGATGGGAGCGGCGATGCCCAGACCGCCGGAGCCGGAACCGCAGATACCGGCGATGACGGTGGTGGCGATAGCCACGGCCACCAGCGGGGGACCGGGGATGTTCTCGATGGCCTTGCACAGCACGGGGAAGCCGACAGCGGCCTTGACCACGGAGCCGAAGCCCACGACGGCAGAGGTGTTGGCGGCGGCGGTGACGGCGTTCTTGATGCCGTTGCCGGTCAGGTCGAGGATCTTGGTGCCGGGAGCGGCGTACTTGCGCAGAAGGATCCAGGCAAGAGCGGCGCCCAGGATCACGCCGAAGGCGGTGGGGATAAGAGCCTTGCCGCCGATCTTGATGTTGATGGCCAGCAGGGTCAGGGCCAGGGGAACCAGAGCGACCCAGCCGTTGGGGCAGACAGCATTGTCGTCGAAGGTATCGGTCTCTTTGGCGACAAAGTGCTCGCCGCGGGCCCAGGCGTTCTTGACCATGCGGTCGAGCATGATCAGGCCGACGATCAGGGTGACGAAGGTGCAGATGAAGCCCACGGTGGCGCCGGCCATCAGGCTGGTGCCGAAAGCGTTCTGCAGAACGACGTTGCCGACCTGCGGGTTGCCGGGGCCGATTCCGGAGAAGGTGCAGCAGGCGAAGATGATGGCGGCGGGGATAAAGCGGCGGGGGATGTCAGCCTCACGGTAGACCTCGAGGGCGATGGGGAACACGGCGAAGCAGACCACGAAGCCCGCGATGCCGCCGTAGGTCAGGATGCCGATGGCCAGAGGCACGGCGATCATGCCGGCCTTCTTGCCCAGACCGTTGATGATGAGCTTGGCGATGGCCTTCGCGGCGTTGGTCTTCTCATAGACCTGGCCCATCAGAGCGCCGGCCATGAAGATCAGGAAGTTGCCGCCGAAGAATCCGGTGAAGCCGCCCATGTAGTTGGTCTGCAGGGCGTCGTACAGGGGGATGCCGCCGGTGATGGCCACCAGCAGGGAGCTCGCGATGGCAGCGATGAAGATGTTGACGCCCTTCATGACCAGGAAGGACAGCAACGCCAGGGCTGCTATCATGCCGATGATACTGATTGTTTCCATGTTTTTCCCTCTTTCTTTCCAATATTAAGGTTTGGCTTTTTTATCCGCTTCACCGCCGGTCTCCGAATAAGCCCCGGAGACCGGCGCGCGGGGGAATACCCGATCAGTCGTGGATCTTAATGACGCCCTCGGCGGCGAAGGTCTTGATGGTCTCCTCGTCGTAGCCGAGCTCCTTCATGACCTCGACGGAGTGCTCGCCCAGCAGCGGCGCCCAGCGCACGGGGATGGGCTCGGACTTGCCGAACTTGATGGGCGTGGAAACCATGAGCTCCTTGGAGCCGTCACGGTTGGCATACTCGTAGACATAGCCGTTGGCAATGGCCTGCTCGTCGGTGATGGTGTCGACGATGTGGTTGATGCGGTCGTGGGCGATGTCGTTCTCGTTGAGCAGCTTGTCCCACTCGTCATAATCCTTGGTCAGGAAGATGGGGTCGAGGATCTCCATCATTTCCTTCTTGTGGCTGCGCATGGCGACCTCGGTGTTGAAGCGCTCGTCGTCGATGAGGTCCTCGCGGCCCAGGAGCTTCATGAAGGGGGCGTAGAAGCGCTCATAGGTCAGGATGGAAATCATGGTCCAGGTGCCGTCCTTGCACTTGTAGGTGTTGCGCAGGGGGCTGTCGGGCTCGAAACGGGTCTTGGGCCACATGTTGCCGTGATACTCGGCCTGCATGATGGCGGAGTTGTCCCAGATGGCCTGACCGTAAAGGGAGACCATGACCTTCTCGCCCTTGCCGGTCTTGGCCTGCTGATACAGAGCCGCCGCGCAGCCGCCGGCCAGGGAGCAGGCGGTGCCGTAGTCGCCCAGAGCGAAGGGGGGCGTCAGGGGGATGTCGCCGTTGTCGCACAGGTCGATCATGGCGCCGGAGCGGGCCCAGAAGGCCACCGTGTCATAACCGGGGTTGTTGGCGATGGGTCCTTCCAGACCGAAGCCGGTCAGGCAGCCCCAGATGATGTGAGGATGGCGGGCAGACATCTGCTCGTAGTCCAGGCCGAGCTTGGTCAGGGCCTTGGGGCGGTAGTTGGAAATGAAGATGTTGGATTCGGCAAGCAGCTTGTCCATGATCTCCACACCGCGGGGATCCTTCATGTTGATGGGAAGGCTGCGCTTGCCGCCGTCCTTGCCGTCGGCATGGGGGTTCTGTTCCTCGTCGGCGCGGAGCAGCAGGGTCAGACCGGTCAGACGGCCGGCCTCACCGGTGAGCGGCTCGACCTTGATGACGTCAGCGCCCCAGTCGGCCAGCATCTTGCCGGCAGCGGGACCGGCGCCGGCCACGGTGAAGTCCACGACCTTGACGCCTTTGAGCGGAGTGTTGGGCATTTTGAATTCCTCCCTGTAATAGTATTGTATTTACTGGGTTTTAAACTTTTGTGACGCGGATCTTACTTACCCTTGAAAACGGGCGGGCGCTTCTCGAAGAATGCCTTGAGGCCCTCGGCAGCGTCCTCTGTGTCGGCCAGCCTGTCGTTGAGCTCGGCTTCGTAGCGCAGGACGGCCTCGAAGCTCATGTTCAGGCCGTCGTCCACCAGCGTCTTGCAGGCGGCAAGCGCCACGGGACCGTTCTTGATGATGGTCTTCATCAGGTTCTCTGTCTCTTCCAGCAGCTTGTCCTGCTCGACCACGCGGTCGCACAGACCGATGCGCAGCGCTTCCTCCGCGCCGACCTGACGCGCCGTGAAGAGCAGATCCTTCGCGACAGCCGGGCCGCACAGGCGGGCCAGACGCTGGGTGCCGCCGTAGCAGGGCGCCACGCCCAGATCCGACTCGGGCACGCCGAACTTGGCCTTCTCGCCGGCGACGCGCAGGTCGCAGGCCAGCGCCAGCTCCGTGCCGCCGCCCAGAGCGTAGCCGTTGACGGCAGCGATCACGGGCTTGGGCAGCTTCTCGATCCGGTTCATCAGCTCCTGACCGTGCAGGCTCATGAGCTTGGTCTCGGCGCCGGTGCGATCGGTAGAGATCTCGGACAGGTCGGTCCCGGCCATGAAGCCGCGGCCGCTGCCGGTGATGATCAGACCGCGGATGCTGCTGTCACCGTCGACGACGTCGAGCACATCGGCAATCTCCTTTTTCATCCGCTCACCCAAAGCATTGAGTTTTTTGGGCTTGTTGAAGGTCAGGACGGCATAGCCCTCCTTCACTTCGAAAATGATATCCTGGTACTCCATAAAAATCCCGTCCTTTCTTGAGTTTGGTAATTCTGGAGTCTGCAAAAACACACAACGATTATTTATATAAGCAATTGCTGTGCCAACACACTTTGATCCGCTTTGCGGCGATCCGGATCCGTTTCCTTCCGCTTCTGCGGTCCTCATTGCCCTCTCTTTCGTTGATTTTTACCAATCGAACGACCGGACACGGCCGTTTTTTGCGTCAACTGGTTTAACACAACTTGTGTCATATAAAGCATTATGACACAAGTTGTGTTTTCCCATTTCTTATGACACTGTCAAAAAGCTCCCGTGATACGATCCGGGCGGCATTTCCGCCGCCTGCGGCATGGCACAGATATTGCTTATAATTATATGTTTTAATGTTGATCCCCGATCGGATCTGTTATCGTAAGGAGCACTGATTATGCTGATCACTGAACTGCTTTCGCAGAATGCGGAAAGATACCCGGACGAGGAAGCGTTCGCGGCGCTCGATTCTGCGGCGATCCGTCCTTTTGACGACGAGGCTTATTTTGCCGCGCGGCGCAGCATGACCTGGAAGGAATTCGACGCCTACGCCAACCGCGTGGCGAACTATCTGCTCTCCATCGGCATCGGCAAGGGCAGCCGTGTCTCCATCATGCTGCTCAACCAGATCGAATGGCTCCCGATCTATTTCGGGATCCTCCGCAGCGGCGCCGTGGCCGTCCCGCTGAATTTCCGGTATCCGCCGTCGGATATCGTCCGCAGCGTGGCCTTCGCCGAGATCGACGCGATCATCTTCTCCGACCGCTGCCGGGACAATATCGCCGCCGCCATGGCGGACATCTCCCGGGTACGGTCCTTCCTCTACCTCGGCGACGAGGCAAACTGTCCGTCCTTCGCGCTCCCCTTTTCCAAAACCGTGGATCCGGCGGATCCCTCCCTGCCCGCCGTGCCGCTCCGCCGGGAGGATATGGCCGCCATTTACTTCTCCTCCGGCACCACCGGCAATCCCAAGGCGGTGGTATACACCCATGAGACCCTGGAAAACGCATGGAAGCTGGAATACCACAACCACCGTCAGGTCCACTCGGACACCTTTATTCTTATACCGCCGCTCTACCACGTGGGCGGAAAGCTGCACTGGAGCGGCAACCTTCCCGTGGGGGCCCGCTGTGTCATGCTGCTGGGCTTCACGGTCGACGCGTTCTTCGAGGTCATGCACCGGGAGCATCTGACGATCACCTTCCTGCTCCTCCCCTGGGTGCAGGATATCCTGGCCGCCATCGAATCGGGCAGGCTGGACCTCTCCAAATATGATACCAGCTCCTGGCGCATGGTCCAC
>JAFXYJ010000037.1 GCA_017541825.1 Oscillospiraceae bacterium
GATGCGATGTGCAAGTGGGCGGTGGAAAACGGAGCGACACATTTTACCCACTGGTTCCAGCCGCTGACCGGCATCACGGCGGAGAAGCACGACAGCTTCATCACTCCGGCACCGGACAGCCATGTGATCATGGAGTTCTCCGGCAAGAACCTCATCACCGGTGAACCTGACGCGTCCAGCTTCCCCTCCGGCGGCCTGCGCGCCACCTTTGAGGCCAGAGGCTATACCGCCTGGGACCCCACCAGCTACGCCTTTATCAAGGAAAACACGCTGTGCATCCCCACGGCCTTCTGCTCCTACGGCGGCGAGGCACTGGATAAGAAAACGCCGCTGCTGCGGTCTATGGAAGCGCTGAACACCCAGGCCATGCGTATCCTGCGGCTTTTCGGCAACAAGGACGTAAAGAGGGTCACCACCAGCGTGGGGCCGGAGCAGGAATACTTCCTTGTGGACCGGGAGATGTATCTCAAGCGCAAGGACCTGGTCTATACCGGCCGGACGCTGTTCGGGGCCATGCCGCCCAAGGGGCAGGAGCTGGACGACCACTACTTCGGCGCGATCAAGCCCCGGGTCCAGGCGTACATGGAGGACCTGAACGAGGAGCTCTGGAAGCTGGGGATCCTGGCCAAGACCGAGCACAACGAGGTCGCCCCGGCCCAGCACGAGCTGGCGCCGATCTATACCACCACCAACGTGGCCACCGACCACAACCAGCTGACCATGGAGATCATGAAGAAGGTGGCCCGGAAGCACGGCCTGGCCTGTCTGCTCCATGAGAAGCCCTTTGCAGGCGTCAACGGCTCGGGCAAGCACAACAACTGGTCCATGGCCACCAACACCGGAGTGAACCTGCTCTCCCCGGGGGACACGCCCTATGAGAACGCGCAGTTCCTGCTGTTCCTGGCCGCCGTGATCCAGGCCGTGGACGATTATCAGGGCCTGCTGCGCATGAGCGTGGCCACCGCGGGCAACGACCACCGTCTGGGTGCCAACGAGGCGCCGCCGGCCGTGATCTCCATGTTCCTGGGCGACGAGCTCAACGCGGTTCTGGAAGCGATCGAGAATGACACGCCGTATGCGGGCGTGGAGAAAATGCGCATCCGGCTGGGCGCCGACGTACTGCCGCGCTTCAACCGGGACACCACCGACCGCAACCGCACCTCCCCCTTCGCCTTCACCGGCAACAAATTCGAGTTCCGCATGGTGGGCTCGAGCAACTCCATTGCCTGCGCCAACGTGATGATCAACGCCGCCGTGGCGGAGTCCCTGCGGCAGTACGCCGACGCCCTGGAAACGGCGGAGGATTTCGACGAGTGCCTCCACGGCCTGATCCGGGATACCGTCAAGGCCCACAAGCGCATCATCTTCAACGGCAACGGCTATGACGACGCCTGGATCCGGGAGGCGACGGAGGAGCGGGGACTGCTGAACCTGCGCACCACCCCCGACGCTCTCCGGCCTCTGCTGGACGAGAAGAACATCCGGATGCTCACGGCGCACAGGGTATACACCGAGAGCGAGCTGCGTTCCCGTTACGAGATCCAGCTGGAGAACTACGTGCGCACGGTCCGGATCGAGGCCGTGACCATGGTGGACATGGCGCGAAAAGATATCCTCCCCGCGATCATGGCCTACTGCTCGGCGCTGACAGATTCCATTGAGAAGAAAAAGAAAGTGGGTACGGGCATCTCCTTCGGCTACGAATCCCGGCTGGCCGGAAAGCTCTCCGGCCTGGCGGACCGGATCGACGAGGCCGTATCGGTGCTCGACAGCGCGGTAAAAACGCTGGACGGTCTGGACGATTACGTCACCGCCGCCGATTTTACAAGGGATGAGATCATCCAGAAGATGGCCGAGCTGCGGAGCGGCTGCGATGAGGCGGAGACGCTCACCGCGGCGGAATACTGGCCGTTCCCGACCTACGGAGATCTCCTGTTCGGCGTGTAATATAAAGCGCAGCCCGGACGGAAGGTTGTCCTGCTTCCGCCCGGGAGGCGTGAAAAAAGAAAGATAGCCGGCACCCTGGAAAAGTAACAGCTATCTTTCAGCAACGGAGGGCAAGCCCAACATCACCGCCCTCCACTTTATCATTCCGGCATTTCGATGTCAAGAAGATCGGAGGAAATTACAAATGACAGTAGAATTCTGGTTTCTGATCGGCGCTGCGCTGGTCTTCTGGATGCAGGCGGGCTTCGCCATGGTGGAGACCGGCTTTACCAGAGCCAAAAACGCCGGCAACATCATCATGAAAAACCTGATGGATTTCTGCATCGGGACCGTGGTGTTCTCCCTGCTGGGATACTCGCTCATGATGGGCGAGGACACGCTTTTCGGCCTGATCGGAAAACCCAACCTGGACCTGTTCACGCATTTCAGGGAATTCATCGCCTCCCCGGCGGAGGGCTTCACCGATTCGAGCTACTTCGTATTCAACCTGGTGTTCTGTGCCACCACGGCCACCATCGTCTCGGGCGCCATGGCCGAGCGGACCAAATTTGCCGCCTACTGCGTCTACTCCGCGGTGATCAGCCTGCTGATTTACCCCATCGAGGCCCACTGGATCTGGGGCGGCGGCTGGCTGAGCGCCATCGGCTTCCACGACTACGCCGGCTCCTGCGCCATCCACATGGTGGGCGGCATCGCCGCGCTCCTCGGCGCCGTGGTGCTCGGGCCCCGGATCGGCAAATACGTGCGGGACACCGGCGGGAAAGTCATCAAGGTCAACGCCATTCCCGGCCACTCCATCCCGCTGGGCGCGCTGGGGGTGTTCATCCTCTGGCTGGGCTGGTACGGCTTCAACGGCGCGGCGGCCGTGACGCCCTCGGAGCTCTCATCCATTTTTCTGACTACAACGATCGCCCCGTCTGTGGCTACCTGCACCACCATGATCTATACCTGGGTCAAAAACGGCAAGCCGGACGTGTCCATGTGCCTGAACGCCTCCTTGGCGGGACTGGTGGGCATCACCGCCGGATGCGACGCGCTGGATGCCCTGGGCGCGGCGGTCGTCGGGATCGTCTCCGGTATCCTGGTCGTGGTCGTGGTTGAGGTGTTGGATCTCAAGCTGCATGTTGACGACCCCGTTGGCGCCGTGGGCGTCCACTGTGCCAACGGGATCTGGGGTACGATCGCCGTGGGCCTGCTGGCCAATCCGGACGCTCCGGCGGGGCTCCGCGGTCTGCTGTACACCGGCGAATTCAGACTCCTGGGCGTCCAGCTGCTGGGCTTCGCCGCAGTGGCGGCCTGGGCGGCGGCGACGATGACGCTGTTCTTCATGATTTTGAAGAAAGCCGATTTTCTCCGCGCAGAGCCCGCCGATGAGCTCGCCGGGCTGGACGTGAGCGAGCATGGCCTGCCCAGCGCCTATGCCGACTTCGCTCCCGCGGTGGACAAGTATGCCGAGTTCGGCACCGGGCCGGACATCGTCGCCGTCACCGGCACGACGCCTCCGGCGGAGGCCGTGACCGTGCGGCGGGAGCCCTCCTTCCCCCACGACGGGCATAAGTTCACCAAGGTGGAGATCGTCTTCAAGGAGGAGAAGCTCTACGCCCTCAAGGACGCCATGAGCAAGCTGGGCATCACCGGCATGACCGTCTCCCACGTGATGGGTTACGGCATGCAGAAGGGCCACACCGAGTTTTACCGCGGCGTCGCCGTGGAGACCGACCTGCGGCCCAAGGTGCAGGTGGACATCGTGGTCAGCGCCATCCCCGTGCGGGACGTGATCGAGACGGCCAAGAAGGTGCTCTACACCGGGCACATCGGCGACGGCAAGATCTTTGTTTACGACGTGGAGAACGTGGTCAAGGTCCGTACCGGCGAGGAGGGTTTTGACGCCCTGCAGGATGTGGAGTGAGTTTCATGCGGGACTATGAGTATGAGTACTGTGCCAGAACGGACTATATCCGCTCGGTGGTGGAGAAAAGCGGTGCCGCGGGAATCGTCTATGGAAACTCCGGCGGCAAGGACAGCGCACTGGTGGGCATCCTCTGCAAGGCTGCCTGTGATGATACGGTGGGGATCATCATGCCCTGCGGCGCCAACCGGAACTATACCACGGACACCACCGACGCCATGACAGTGGCCCGACAGTACGGCATCGAGACCCGCGTTGTGGATCTTTCGGCGGTGCGCACCGCGGAGCTGCAGGCCATCGAGGGCAAGTGTGAATTAAAAGATAACGTCTGCAACAACATTGCCCCGCGTCTTCGTATGACGACGCTCTATGCCTTCGCTGCGGCGGAGAACCGGCTCGTGGCCGGCACCGGCAACCGAAGCGAGGCCTACATGGGTTATTTCACCAAGTGGGGCGACGGCGCCCATGACTTCAATCCTATCGCTGATCTGACGGTCACGGAAATCTATGAGTTCCTTACATGGCTGAAGGCTCCGGAGTTTCTGCTGAAAAAGGCGCCTTCCGCGGGGCTGTTCGACGGCCAGACCGACGAAGGGGAAATGAGCGTGACCTACAAGGAGATCGACCGGTATCTGCTCACCGGCAAGGCGGATAAAGATCTGCTTGCCATTATGCAGAAATACCACGCGCGGAGCGAGCATAAACGAAGACCTATCAGCACGTTTGAGAACCCGTGAGGGCTTCGGCAGGAGGAGCTATGGAAAAGCGGCAGCAGCTGTATGAGGGAAAGGCGAAGAAGGTCTTCGCCACGGACGATCCGGATTACCTGATCGTAGAATACAAAGATGACGCCACGGCCTTCAACGGTGTCAAACGGGGGATGATCCGCGGCAAAGGTGCGATCAACAACCGGATGAGCAATCGCCTGATGCAGAAACTGGAGGCAGCGGGGATCCCCACCCATTTCGTCCGGGAGCTGTCCGACCGGGAAACGCTGGTAAAAAGCGTGGAGATCATCCCTCTGGAGGTGATCGTCCGCAACACCTCCGCCGGGTCTTTTTCCCAGAGGTACGGCGTGGCGGAAGGAATCGATTTCGAGTCACCCACAGTGGAGCTTTCCTATAAGAACGACGCCTTGGGGGATCCTTTGATCAATACGGACAGCGCCGCAGCCCTCAAACTGGCCAGCCGGACCGAGATCGCGCTGATCCGACAATACGCCCTGCGCATCGACCGGGAGCTGCGCCGCTTCTGGCGGATCTGCGGCGTGAAGCTGGTGGATTTCAAGCTGGAATTCGGTCGTCTGCCGGACGGCGAGATCATCCTTGCCGATGAGATCAGCCCCGATACCTGCCGCCTTTGGGACGCCGCCACGGGAGAAAAACTGGACAAGGACCGCTTCCGCCGGGACCTTGGCGGCGTGGAGGACGCCTATCGGGAGATTCTGCGCCGTATGGAGAGCCATGATGCATAAACGCGCGCCCATTCGTGCCGAACACCACCTCCGGGAAGAGTGTGGTGTTTTCGGCGTTTTCTCAGCCCGTCGGCGGGATCTGGCTTCCCTCGTCTATTACGGCCTTTTTGCCCTGCAGCACCGGGGGCAGGAGAGCGCCGGGATCGTGGTGAATGACGACGGCTTGTTTGCCGATCACCGCGGCGCCGGCCTTGTCAATGAGGTTTTCTCTCCCGAAACGATCTCCACGCTCGGCCCGGGGAACATCGCGGTGGGCCATGTGCGCTACGCTACCACCGGATCAGACAGCCGCAGCAACATTCAGCCGCTGCTCATCAACCATTACAAGGGACGCATGGCACTTTCCCACAACGGCAACCTCACCAACGCCTGGGAACTGCGCCGCGCGCTGGAAAAAGAGGGCTGTCTTTTCCACACCACTACCGATTCTGAGGTCATCGCCTATACGATCGTGCGCTCCCGTCTGCGCTGCCCGAGCATGGAGGCTGCCGTGGCCGACGCCATGGATATGCTCGAGGGCGCCTACTCGCTGGTGATCGCCTCGCCGGCCAAGCTAATCGCAGCGCGGGATATCCACGGCTTTCGTCCGCTGTGCATGGGAACGCTTCCGGACGGCTCCATGGTATTTGCCTCCGAGAGCTGTGCGCTGGACGCCGTCGGTGCGGCTTTTGTCCGGGATATCGACCCCGGGGAGGTCGTGACCGTGGACGCGCAGGGCGTGCACTCCGACCGGAGGCGCTGCGGAATGGCTCCACGGCGCGGCTGCGTATTTGAGTATATCTATTTTGCGCGTCCCGACTCTGTCATCGACGGTGCAAGCGTGTGCCATGCCCGCCAGCGGGCCGGAGAACTGCTGGCTGCGGCCCACAGCGTGGCCGCGGACGTGGTCATCGGCGTGCCGGATTCCGGCCTCGACGCCGCCATAGGCTATGCCCGGGCTTCCGGCATCCCCTATGCCATCGGCTTTACCAAAAACAAATACATCGGCCGGAGCTTCATCGCCCCCACACAGGATGAGCGGGAGACCGCTGTCAACGTCAAGCTCAACCCCATCCGCGCGGTGGTGGAGGGAAAGCGCCTGGTGCTCATCGACGATTCCATCGTCCGGGGGACCACCTGCCGGCACATCATCGCGCTTCTGCACGCCGCCGGGGCCAGAGAGATCCACATGAGGGTCAGCGCGCCGCCCTTTGTGGCGCCCTGCTACTACGGCACGGATATCGACACGAGCGAAAACCTGATCGCCAATCATCACAGCGTTGAGGAGATCGCCGCGATCATTGGCGTGGACTCCCTGGGCTATCTTCCGTTGGTCGACGTGGTCCGGCTCACCGGCTGCGATACGGGCTTTTGCACGGCATGCTTCGGCGGAGAATACCCCACTGCCGTACCGACGGGGCAAAAAGACCGCTTTGAAAAGAAGATCCACGACGAGGAGTGAACCAACATGTGTTCGATCATAGGCTTTACATCCGACACGATACCGCCGGAGGAATTCCGGCCGTTCTTTGACCGCACCGTTTCCCGCGGCCCGGATATGTCCCGGGTGGAAAAGGCCGGGGAAGGCTGGCTGGGCTTTCACCGGCTGGCCATCATGGGTCTCCACGAGGAGGGCATGCAGCCCTTCCATCTGGACGGGGACATGTGCGTGTGCAACGGAGAGCTTTATCTGTTCAGGACGCTGAAAAAGGAGCTGGAGGACGAGGGCTTCGTTTTTCGCAGCGGCTCCGACTGCGAGCTGATCCTGCCCCTGTGGCGCAAGTACGGCACGGGGATGTTCGAAAAGCTGGACGCGGAATTCGCCATGGTGATCTATGACGATAAAAGCGGCTCCTTCATCGCCGCCCGCGATCCCATCGGCATCCGGCCGCTGTTTTACGGGCAGCTCTCCGACGGCTCCATGGTGTTCGCCAGCGAGGCGAAAAACCTGGTGGGGCTGTGCGACACGATCCTGCCGTTCCCTCCCGGATGCTTCTGGAAGGACGGCAAGTTCACCCGCTACGCCGATCTCACGGACGTGTCCGGGTACATTGAGGGCGATCTGGACGAGCTGTGCGCCAACATCCGGGAAAAGCTGATCCTGGGGATCGACAAGCGGCTGGACGCCGACGCGCCGCTGGGCTTCCTGCTCTCCGGCGGGCTGGACAGCTCTCTGGTCTGCGCCGTGTCCGCCCGGATCCTGGGAAAGCACGTGCGGACCTTCGCCATCGGCATGGACACCGACGCCATCGACCTCAAGTACGCCCGCAAGGTGGCCGACTATATCGGCGCGGAGCACACCGAGGTCTATATGACGAGGCAGGAGGTCCTGGACTCTCTGGAGGAGGTCGTCGCCCTGCTGGGGACCTGGGACATCACCACGATCCGGGCCAGTATGGGCATGTATCTGTGCTGCAAAGCCATCCATGAGCGGACGGATATCCGCGTGCTGCTCACCGGCGAGATCTCCGACGAGCTCTTCGGCTATAAGTACACGGACTACGCGCCCTCTCCCGAGGCCTTTCAGGAGGAAGCCAGAAAGCGCGTCGACGAGCTGTACATGTACGACGTGCTCCGGGCCGACCGCTGCATCAGCGTCAACTCCCTGGAGGCCCGGGTGCCCTTCGGGGATCTGGAGTTCGTGCGGTATGTCATGAGCATCGACCCCAAATACAAGGTGAACAGCTACGGCATGGGAAAATACCTGCTGCGGCACGCCTTTGAAAAGGACCATCTGCTGCCCGAGGAGATCCTGTGGCGGCAGAAGGCGGCCTTTTCCGACGCGGTGGGCCACTCCATGGTGGACGACCTGAAGGCATACGCCGAGAGCCTCTACACCGATGAGGAATATGAGGAGAAACGGCGGAAATACGACTACTGCCGCCCCTTTACCAAGGAAAGCCTGCTGTACCGGGAGCTCTTTGAAAAGCACTATCCCGGTCAGGCGGGCATGATCAAGGATTTCTGGATGCCCAACAGGACGTGGGAGGGCTGCGACGTGGACGATCCCTCCGCCCGGGTGCTGGGCAACTACGGCGCGAGCGGACAATAACGGGATAACCGAAGAAAGGACTGCTGGATGATGACCAGGGAACAATGGCTGCGCTACGGGATGCCGGACGGGCACGACGCCTGCGGCATCGGCGCCATCGTGGATATCCGCGGACGGCAGAGCCGCGCCGTCGTGGACGACGCGCTCAAGATCGTGGAAAAGCTGGAGCACCGGGCGGGCAAGGACGCCCTGGGCCGGACCGGCGACGGCGTGGGGATCCTCACCCAGGTCTGCCATGGCTTTTTCCGGAAAGCGGCGGCAGAGGCCGGCATAACCCTTCCGGAGGCGGGAGATTACGGCGTGGGCATGTTCTTCTTCCCGCGGGAAACGCTGCCGCGCCGGCAGGCGCAGAAAATGCTGGAGATCATCCTGCACAAGGCGGGTCTGCCGTTTCTCGGCTGGCGGGAGGTCCCCACCTGTCCGGAGGTCCTGGGGGAGACGGCGCTCAGGTGCATGCCCCATATCCTTCAGTGCTTCATCGGCCGGCCGGAGGATGCGGAAAAGGGCCTGCCCTTCGACCGGCGGCTGTATCTGGCACGCCGGGAGTTCGAGCAGTCCAACGACAACACCTACGTGGTCAGCATGTCCAGCCGGACCGTGGTATACAAGGGGATGTTCCTGGTGTCTCAGCTCCGGGGGTTTTATCCGGATCTCCGGTCCGAAGACTTCGCCTCGGCCATCGCGATGGTGCACTCCCGGTTCTCCACCAACACCACGCCCTCCTGGGAGCGGGCGCATCCCAACCGCTTCCTGCTCCACAACGGGGAGATCAACACCATCCGCGGCAACGTGGACCGTATGCTGGCCCGGGAGGAAACGCTCTCCTCCCCTGTCCTGCGGGGAAACATGGACCGTGTCTTCCCGGTGGTGAACGCCTCCGGCTCCGACTCTGCCATGCTGGACAACACCATCGAGTTTCTGGTCATGAACGGGATCGAGCTTCCCCTGGCCATGATGATCACCATCCCGGAGCCCTGGAAGAACGACAGGGCCATGAGCCGCAGAAGAAGGGACATGTACCGCTATTACGCCACCATGATGGAGCCCTGGGACGGCCCGGCGTCCATCCTGTTCTCCGACGGGGAGCTGGTCGGCGCGGTGCTGGACCGGAACGGGCTGCGGCCCTCCCGGTATTACCTTACCGACGACGATCGGCTGATCCTGTCCTCCGAGGTGGGCGTGCTGGATCTCGACGAGGCGCACATCGTCCGCAAGGACCGGCTCCGCCCGGGGAAGATGCTCCTGGTGAACACCCGCCGCGGCGTGCTGCTCCAGGACGATGAGATCAAGGAATGGTACGCCGGCCGGCAGCCTTACGGCGAGTGGCTCGACCAGAATCTGGTGAGTCTCTCCGAGCTGAGCACGCCCAACGCCCAGGTGCCGTCTCACACCCAGGAGATGCGGGACCGCCTTTATCGGGCCTTCGGCTACACCTATGAGCAGGTGAAGGACGCGATCCTCCCCATGGCCCGGACCGGTCAGGAAGCCACGGCTGCCATGGGCTCGGACGTGCCGCTGGCGGTGCTCTCCCGGCGGTATCCCCCGCTGTTCGACTACTTCAAGCAGCAGTTCGCCCAGGTGACAAACCCGCCCATCGATGCCATCCGGGAGGAGTGCGTCACCGACACCACCGTGTATCTGGGCCGGGACGGCAACCTGCTGGAGGACAGGGCGGAAAACTGCCGGGTGCTGCAGATCAACAACCCCATCCTGACCAGGATGGATCTGATGAAGATCCGCGCCATGCGCCGGGAAGGCTTTCATGTGGAGACCGTCTCGCTGCTATATTACAAGAACACGCCGCTGGAGCGCGCGGTGGAGCGCCTGTTCATCGAATGCGACAAGGCCTACAAGCAGGGAGCGAACATCGTCATCCTCTCCGACCGGGGCGTGGACGAAAACCACGTGGCCATCCCCTCGTTCCTGGCCGTGTCCGCCATGGAGCAGTACCTGATCCGGACCAAAAAACGCACGGCCATGTCCATCATCCTGGAGAGCGCGGAGCCCCGGGACGTACATCATTTCGCCCTGCTTCTGGGCTACGGCGCCCGGGCCATCTGTCCGTATCTGGCCCACGAGTGCATCGAGGAATGCGTGGAGCTGGGGCTGCTGGACAAGGACGCCCACACCGCCATCGACGACTACAACAGCGCCATCCTCAGCGGTATCGTGAAGATCGCTTCCAAAATGGGCGTCTCCACCCTGCAGTCCTACCAGTCGGCCCAGATCTTCGAGGCCGTGGGGATCCGGCAGGACGTGATCGACAAGTACTTCACCCACACCGTCAGCCGGGTGGGCGGCATCGGTCTGGAGGAGATGGGCCAGGCTGTGGAATTCCACCACAGCCACGCCTTCGATCCCCTGGGGCTGGGCGTGGATACCACTCTGGACAGCGTGGGCTTCCACAAGCTGCGCCAGGGAGACCGGACCGAGCAGCATCTCTTCGATGCCCGGACCATCGTCATGCTCCAGGAGGCGGTCCGGGAAGGCGATTTTGAGAAGTATCTCGCCTATTCCCGCGCCGTCAACGAGGAGCGCGCCCCCCAGACGCTGCGGGGGCTGCTGGACTTCCGCTATCCCGCCGACGGGGGCATCCCCCTCAGCGAGGTGGAGAGCGCGGAATCCATCGTGCGCCGGTTCAAGACCGGCGCCATGTCCTACGGCTCCATCTCCCAGGAGGCCCACGAGTGTCTGGCCCAGGCCATGAACGCCCTGGGCGGCAAGTCCAATTCCGGCGAGGGCGGCGAGAGGCCGGAGCGGCTGGGCACGGAGAAAAACAGCGCCATCAAGCAGGTGGCGTCGGGCCGTTTCGGGGTGACCAGCGAGTATCTTTGCTCAGCCCGGGAGATCCAGATCAAGATGGCCCAGGGAGCCAAGCCCGGCGAGGGCGGCCATCTACCCGGGAAAAAGGTATACCCCTGGATCGCCCGGACCCGGTATTCCACCCCCGGCGTCAGTCTGATCAGCCCGCCGCCCCATCACGACATCTACTCCATCGAAGACCTGGCCCAGCTGATCTTCGATCTGAAAAACGCCAACCGGGACGCACGGATCAGCGTGAAGCTGGTGTCCGAGGCCGGCGTCGGCACCATCGCCTCGGGCGTGGCCAAGGCCGGCGCCCAGGTGGTGCTGATCTCCGGCTACGACGGCGGCACCGGCGCCGCTACCCGCAGCTCGATACAAAACGCGGGGCTGCCCTGGGAGCTGGGTCTGGCGGAGGCGCACAGGACGCTGATCGAAAACGGTCTGCGGCAGCGGGTCATCCTGGAGACCGACGGCAAACTGCTCACCGGCCGGGACGTGGCCGTCGCGGCGATCCTCGGGGCCGAGGAATTCGGCTTTGCCACCGCGCCGCTGATCGCCCTGGGCTGCGTGATGATGCGCGCGTGCAATCTGGACACCTGCCCCGTGGGGATCGCCACACAGAACCCCGAGCTGCGCTGCCGCTTCCGGGGAAAGCCGGAATATGTCATGAATTTCATGCGCTTTGCGGCCGAGGAGCTGCGCGGCATCATGGCCCGGCTGGGCGTGCGGACCGTGGAAGAGCTGGTGGGCCGGCGCAGCCTGCTGAAGGCCAGGGAAAACATCTCCGGCCCCCATATGGGCACGGTTTCGATCTCGTCGCTGCTCGACAGCGGCGCGGACGCCGCGGTGCATTTTGATCCGTCCGCTGTCTATGATTTCGCCCTGGAGAAAACGGCGGACCTGCGGGTGCTGCTGCCCGCCTTTGAGGAGACGCTGCGCACCGGTCAGCCCGGGAGCGTGCAGATCGCCGTGTCCAGCGTGGACAGGACCTTCGGGACCATTCTCGGCTCGGAGATCACCCGCCGCTGGGGCACCTCCCTGCCGGACGATACCGTGACGGTAGAGGCGAAGGGCGGCGGCGGTCAGTCCTTCGGCGCGTTCATCCCCCGCGGCATGACCATCCGTCTCACCGGAGACAGCAACGACTACTTCGGGAAGGGCCTGTCCGGCGGCAAGCTGGTGCTGTGCCTGCCCAAAGAGAGCGCCATCAATCCGGGAGAGAACATCATCGTGGGCAATGTGGCCCTTTACGGGGCCACCGGCGGCGAGGCCTATATCAACGGCATGGCCGGCGAGCGCTTCTGCGTGCGCAATTCCGGCGCCAGGGCCGTGGTGGAGGGCGTGGGCGACCACGGCTGCGAGTACATGACCGGCGGCTGCGCGGTGATCCTGGGTCCCACCGGCAAGAATTTCGCTGCGGGCATGTCCGGAGGTGTGGCCTATGTGCTCGACGAGCGGCACGAGCTCTATCTCAAGCTCAACAAGGAGCTGGTGACCATGAGCGCCGTCACCGAAGAATACGACGCCCAGGAGCTGCGCACCATGGTGGAGCGGCATTTCGCCGAGACCGGCTCTCCCCGGGCAAAAACGATCCTGGAAAACTGGGCCGAGACCCTGCCGCTTTTCAAGAAGATCCTGCCCAACGACTACAGGCGGATGCTCTCGGCCATCACACGGCGGGAGGAAAGAGGCGTCCCCAGGGAGCAGGCGGAGCTGGACGCCTTCAACGCGGTCCAGAGAGGAGAGGAGTGAGCGGCATGGGAAAACCCACCGGATTTCTGGAATATGCCCGGCAGGAGCGGCCGTGCGTGCCGCCGACGGAACGGCTGGGCGGCTTTGAGGAGTTTCACGGGGAGCTCGCGCCGGCCCGGCGGCGGGAACAGGGCGGACGGTGCATGAACTGCGGCGTGCCCTTCTGCCAGTCGGACTACGGCTGCCCGCTCCACAACATGATCCCCGAATGGAACGACGAGATCTGGGCTGGGAACATCCCCCATGCCCTGTCCAGACTGCTGAAAACCAACAATTTCCCCGAATTCACCGGCCGGGTCTGCCCGGCCCTGTGCGAGAACGCCTGCGTCTGCGCGCTCAACGGCGACGCCGTCGCCGTGCGTGACAACGAGCTCTCCGTCATCGAGAGCGCCTGGGCGCAGGGACTGCTCTCCCCCTCCCCTCCTGCCATTCGTACGGGCAAGCGCGTGGCGGTGGTGGGCTCCGGCCCGGCCGGGCTGGCCGCGGCCGATCAGCTCAATCGCCGGGGCCACGCCGTCACCGTATATGAGAGGGACGACCGGCCCGGCGGTCTGCTGATGTACGGCATCCCCAATATGAAGCTGGACAAAGGCGTCGTCCTCCGCCGCATCGGGAAAATGGAGGCGGAGGGGATCGAATTCATCTGCGGCGCGGAAGTGGGCAGGGATATCTCCGCCGAAGAGCTGAAAACACAGTTCGACGCGGTGATACTGTGCTGCGGCGCCAGAAAAGCCCGGGAGCTCGGTCTGGAAAAGGAATGCGTCTCCGGCGTGGTCCCCGCGCTGGATTACCTGACAGCCGCCACGAAGGCGGTGCTTGATTCCGCCGAGAGCCCCTGCAGCGCCGCGGGAAAGCACGTAGTCATCGTGGGCAACGGCGACACCGCCACGGACTGCACCGCCACCGCACTCCGCCAGGGAGCGGAAAGCGTCATCCAGCTGGTGCGCAAGCCCCGTCCGGACGCCGCGGTCCGCCTCTGGCCCTACGGCGCCGCCGGAGAAAAAACCGACTACGGCCAGGCCGAGGCCATTGAGCGCTTCGGCCGTGATCCCCGGATGTACTCCACGACGGTCAGGGAGCTCCGCTGTGACGACGCCGGCGCCCTCCGGGCCGCGGTGATCTCGACGAACGGGCGGGAGAAGGAGATCCCGGCGGAGCTCCTGCTGACGGCCGCCGGCTTTTCCGGCGCGGAGCCGACCGCCGCCTCGGCCTTCGGGCTCGCGCTGGATGCCAAGGGACGCCTGGGCGATGCGGATTACCGGACCGCAGACCCGAAGGTGTTCGCCTGCGGCGATATGCGGCGGGGCGCCTCCCTGGTGGTATGGGCCATCGCGGAGGGCCGCGCCTGCGCCAGAGCCGTGGACACGGCGCTGGAAGGCTACTCGAATCTTTGAAGCAGAAAGGAGGCGCGCCCCGTGGCGGCTTTTGACAGAGTGTGTTCCGGGATCCCCGCTTTGGACCGGGCGCTGGACAACATACGAATGGGCGACAACGTGGTGTGGCAGGTGTCGTCTCTGGAGGAGTACCGCGTTTTTGCCCGGGCATTCGCCGCGCAGGCGATCCGGGACGGAAGGAACCTTCTCTATATCCGCTTTGCCGACCATGAGCCCATCCTGGAGCCCGCGGACGGGCTGCGCATCGTGCCGGTAGAGCTCTCCCACCGCTTCGAGACCTTTACGATCCGCATCCATGAGCTGATCGAAAAGGAAGGCCGTGACGCCTTTTACGTGTTCGACTGCCTGTCGGAGCTGGAGGAGGCATGGGCCACGGACCTGATGATGGGGAACTTTTTCCGCCTGACCTGCCCGTTCCTCTTTGTGCTGGACACCGTGGCGTTCTTCCCGGTGATCCGGGGACGGCACTCCTTTGACGCCATCGCGAAGATCCGCGAGACCACCCAGCTCTTCTTGGACGTGTTCCCCGGCGCCGGGACGGAGCTCTATGTCCGGCCCGTCAAGGTGTGGGAGCGCACCGGACCGACCATGTTCCAGCCCCATCTGTTCCGCCCGGAGAGCGGGGAGCTCCGCGCTCTGTCCGAGGGCGTGGAGATCAGCCGGTTTTACCGGGAAATGAACCTGTCCGGAACGGGCAGCGCCGCGCCGAGCATGGACAGCTGGGAACGCTTTTTCCAGCGCACGAAAATGAAATACGAAAACGGCGAGGACGTGACGGCCGAGTGCGGACGCATCTGCGACATCATGCTGACCCGTGACGAACGGCTGCGCGAGCTCATCAAACGGCACTTTGCTCCGCGGGATTATTTCGAGGTCCACTCCCGCATGGTGGGGACCGGGATGATCGGCGGGAAGGCCTGCGGGATGCTGCTCTCCCGCAAGATCACGGAAAACCTCCGGCCGGATATCTACGAGCGCGTCGAGCCCCACGATTCCTTTTACATCGGCTCGGACGTCTTCTATTCCTTCATCGTGGATAACGGCTTCTGGGACCTGAAGATCCGGCAGAGGACCGGCGAGGGGTACTTCGCCCTGGCGGAGGAATTCGCGCAGCGTGTGATGGAAGGCGCGTTGTCCCCGGCCATAGAGGACGCCTTCCGGCAGCTGCTGGACTATTTCGGCGGCGATCCTGTCATCGTCCGGTCCAGCTCCATCCTGGAGGACGGCTTCGGCAACGCCTTTGCCGGGAAGTATGAGTCCGTTTTCTGCGGCAGCCAGGGCTCGCTTGAGGAGCGTCTGGCGGAGTTTGAACAGGCGATCCGCACCGTGTACGCCAGCACTGTGAGCATGTCGGCGCTGGATTACCGCAAACGCCGAGGGCTGGAGGATCTCGATGAGCAGATGGCGCTGCTGGTCCAGCGGGTCTCCGGCTCCCGCCACGACGGCTTTTTCATGCCCTGCGCCGCCGGCGTGGGCTATTCGGTGAGCCCTTACCGGTTCGCGAACCGGCGGGGCGAAAAGGGCATGCTCCGGCTCGTGGCCGGTCTGGGGACCGCGGCGGTGGACCGGCGGACCGGTTCGTATCCCCGCATCGTCTCTCTGGATGATCCGTCCAGAGAGCTGCTCGCCTCCTCCGGAGACAAGCACCGCTTTTCCCAGCGTCTGGTGGATCTGATCGATCTGCGCACCGGCAGACTGGACAGCCGCCGGACAGAGGATCTGGAAAACGCGCTCCCTCCCTATCAGCGGCGGCTGCTCTATTCCCACGATACGGAAGCGGAGAGATCGTTCCGGGACCGCGGGCAGTATAAAAACATCCTGTTCGTCTCCTGCGACGGGATCGTGAAAAACAAAACGCTCATGTCCGACATGAGCGGCATCCTCGAATGTCTGCAGCGCGAATACGACCATCCCGTGGACATCGAATACACGGTGAATTTCTCCCCGGAGGGAGATCATCTGATCGATCTGCTCCAATGCCGTCCGCTGACACAGGCGGGCACGGGAGAGGCGGTCTCCCTGCCCGGACCGGAGCAGTACGGGACGGCGCTGGTGGAGACGAAAGGCGTCTCCATGGGCTTTTCCCGCAGCTTTGCCGCGGATGTGATCGTTTATATCGACGCGACGGCCTATTACCGGATGCCCTACGCGGCAAAATACAGGGTCAAGACCGCGCTGTCCGCTGTCAACTGGCATTTTCAGGGAAAGGGAAAGCGTCTGGTCCTCATCACTCCCGGCCGGATCGGCACTTCCTCTCCGGAGCTCGGCGTACCGTCCGCCTTTGCGGATATCAGCGAGTTCAACACCATCATCGAGGTCTCGGAGACGGAGGCCGGGTATATGCCCGAGCTCAGCTACGGCAGCCACTTCTTCCAGGACCTGGTGGAGGCGGGCATCCTGTATACCGCCGTATTCAAGGACAGCACGACCCTTGCCTTTGCCGAGGATCGGCTCAGGGCTATGGACGACGCATCGATCGGCTTTGCCGGCTCGGACGAGCTCAAAGGGATCGTGCACGTCATCGATGCGGAAAGCCGCGGCATCATGCTTTATTACGATATGATCTCCGAGCATCTGCTGATTGCGGACGGAAAGGAAGGGTGAGGAATGCGTGAGTATTATGTAAACCCCTTGTGCACCAGATACGCCGATGAAGAGATGCAGCGCATCTTTTCCGAGCAGCGCCGGTTTTCCACCTGGCGGCGGCTGTGGCTGCTGCTGGCGGAGAGCGAGCAGGCGCTGGGGCTGCCGATCACCGACGCGCAGCTGGAGGAGATGCGCGCGCATCTCGACGACGTGGATTTCGAGGCGGCGGAGCGCTATGAGCATCAGGTCCGCCACGACGTGATGGCGCACGTTCTGGCCTTCGGCGACCGGTGCCCCACGGCCAGGCCCATCATCCATCTGGGGGCCACGAGCTGCTACGTGGGTGACAACACGGACATCCTGAATCTGCGGGACGCCATGCTGCTGGTGCGCCGGCTGCTGCTCAACGCCATGGATGCCCTGGCGGAACAGGCGGAGCGGTACAAAGGCGTTCCGACGCTGGCTTATACGCATTTCCAGGCCGCCCAGCCCACCACGGTGGGCAAGCGGATCTGCCTCTGGCTCAACGATCTGCTCTTTGACCTGCGCCAGCTGGATTTCCAGCTGGCCGAGCTGCGGCCCCTGGGCTGCAAAGGCGCCACCGGCACGGCCGCCAGCTTTCTGGAGCTGTTTGACGGGGACGCGGAAAAGGCGGAAGCGCTGGACCGGATGATCGCCGAGGGGCTGGGCTTCCCCCGCTCCCAGAGCGTCAGCGGCCAGACTTACACCCGCAAGACCGACTATGCCGTGCTGCAGGTCCTCTCCGGGATCGCCCAGAGCGCGTCCAAATTTGCCGGGGACGTGCGGCTGCTGTGCCATGAGAAGGAGCTGGACGAGCCCTTTGAGCCCGGGCAGATCGGCTCCTCCGCCATGGCCTACAAGCGCAATCCCATGCGCGCCGAGCGCATCGCGTCCCTGGCCCGGTATCTGATCTGCGAGGTGCAGAACACGGCATTCACCGCCTCTTCCCAGTGGCTGGAACGGACTCTGGACGACTCGGCCAACCGCAGGCTGACGATCCCGGAGGCTTTTCTGGCGGCGGACGCCGTTTTGAACCTGTATATCAACGTGGCCCGGGGGCTGCGCTTTTACCCGGCGGTGTCGGAAGCGCACCTGCGCGCGGAGCTGCCCTTCCTGGCCACGGAAAACATCCTGATGTACTGCGTGAAAAACAAGGGCGCGGACCGTCAGACGCTGCACGAACACATCCGGCAGCACTCAGTAAAGGCCGCGGAGCAGGTGAAGCTCTACGGGAAAGAAAACGATCTGACCGAGCGGATCCGCGCCGACGAGGCTTTTGCCGTGACAGACGCGGAGCTGGAGGCGCTGCTGGACCCGGGCTCCTTTACCGGCATGGCGGAGCGGCAGTGCGAGCGGTTTCTGGAAGAGGAGATCCGGCCCCTGCTGGACAGCAGCAGGGACTGTCTCGGAGCAAATGCGGAAATCAACGTCTGAAAGGAAGGAAATACAATGCTTACTGCGATCGTCGGGACGAACTGGGGCGACGAGGGCAAGGGCCGCATGGTAGACCTGCTCAGCGCCGATTATGACGTCGTCGTTCGCTATCAGGGAGGCAACAATGCCGGCCATACCGTGGTCAATGAACGGGGAAAGTTCATCATGAACCTGCTGCCCTCGGGCATCCTCCGGCCGGAAACCGCCAACGTGCTGGGTCCGGGCATGGCGGTGGACCTGGAGCATCTGTACGGCGAGGTAAACGCCCTGCGCGCCGCGGGGATCGAGGTCGAGCCGGGCCATCTGCTGCTCAGCGACCGGGCCACGATCTGCCTGCCCTACCACAAGCTGCTCGACGGTCTGGAGGAGGACCGGCTGGGCGACAAAAAGTACGGCTCCACCCGGCGGGGCATCTCGCCGGTCTACGCGGACAAATACATGAAAAAGACCCTGCGGCTGGGGGATCTGCTGCGGACCGACACGCTGCGGGGGAAGCTCGCCGATCTGGTCGAGTGGAAAAACCTCGTGATCGAGGGCGGATATCACGCCCCGGCGGTGACGGTCGACGAGCTCATGGACTGGCTGGACCGCTTCGGCAGGCCCTTTGCCGATTTCATCTGCGACACCACCCGCGTGCTGTCCTCGGCCATGGCAGAGGACAGGAGCATCCTGTTCGAGGCCCAGCTGGGCGCCCTGAAGGATGTGGACTTCGGAATCTACCCCTACACCTCCGCCTCCACCACGCTCTCGTCCTACGCCCCCATCGGCGCGGGGATCCCCTTTGCCCGTCTGGACGAGTGCATCGGCATCACGAAGGCCTATTCCAGCTGTGTGGGAGAGGGACCCTTTGCCTGCGAGTTCTTCGGCGACGAGGCCGAGGCGCTCCGGACCGCCGGCGGCGAGTACGGCGCGGCCACAGGCCGGCCCCGGCGGGTGGGCGGCTTCGACGCGGTGGCGTCCCGGTACGGGGTGAGGATGCAGGGCTGCGACTGTCTTGCCCTGACCAAGCTGGACGTGCTGTCCTATATGGACCGCATCCCGGTATGCGTGGCCTATGAGGTCGACGGGAAAAGGACAGATCGGTTCCCCGCGCTCATCGACGAGCAGAACGCGGCAAAGCCCGTCTATGAATACCTGCCCGGGTTCCGCTGCGATATTGGCGGCTGCCGCCGGTGGGAGGACCTTCCAGGCGCGGCGAAGGATTATATCCGCTATATCGAAAAGGCCGTGTCCTGCCCGATCAGATATGTCTCCGTCGGCCCGGAGCGGGACGCGTGCATCAGATTGTTTTAAGGAGGATCGAAGCCGTGGTAAAATACGTTTTCGTCACCGGCGGCGTGGTGTCCGGACTCGGGAAAGGGATCACCGCCGCGTCCCTGGGCCGGCTGCTGAAGGCCCGGGGACTGAAGGTCGCCGCCCAGAAGCTGGACCCCTATATCAACGTGGATCCCGGGACCATGAGCCCCTATCAGCACGGGGAGGTCTTCGTCACCGAGGACGGCGCGGAGACGGACCTGGATCTGGGGCACTATGAGCGGTTCATCGACGAGGATCTGAACAAGTTCTCCAACCTGACCACGGGCAAGGTCTACTGGAACGTGCTCAACAAGGAGCGCCGGGGGGAATATCTGGGCAGCACGGTGCAGATCATCCCCCACATCACCAACGAAATCAAGGAATTCATCTACAACGTGGGGAAAAAGACCGACGCGGACGTGGTCATCACGGAGGTCGGCGGCACCATCGGCGACATCGAAGGTCAGCCCTTCATCGAGGCGATCCGGCAGGTGGGGCTCGAGCAGGGCAAGGAGAACGTGCTCTATGTCCACGTGACGCTGGTGCCCTTCCTCCGGGGCAGCAGCGAGCACAAGACCAAGCCCACGCAGCACTCGGTCAAGGAGCTCCAGGGCATGGGGATCCATCCGGACGTCATCGTCCTGCGTTCGGACGAGCCCATCGAGGACCCCTCCATTTTTCAAAAGGTCGCCATGTTCTGCAACGTGCAGCCCGAGTGCGTCATCGAAAACCGGACCCTGGATACGCTCTACGCCTGCCCGCTGATGCTGGAGGAGCAGGGGTTTTCCGCCGCTGTCTGCCGTCGGCTGGGGCTGGATGTCCCCGAGCCGGATCTGCAGGACTGGCGCGCCATGGTGGAGTCCATCCACGCCCTTCACAAAAAAGTGACGGTCGCCCTGGTGGGAAAATACGTTCAGCTCCACGACGCCTATCTGTCCGTGATGGAGGCACTACGCCACGCGGGCTACGCCCTCGGCGCGGAGATCGATATCCGATGGGTTGACTCCGAGACGATCGATGAGGTAAACTGTCAGAGTGTGCTCTCCGGTGCGGACGGCATCCTGATCCCCGGCGGCTTCGGCAGCCGGGGCATCGAGGGCAAGATCCTCGCCTGCCGTTACGCCCGGGAGAACGGCGTGCCGTATCTGGGGCTGTGCCTGGGGATGCAGATCGCCGTGATCGAGTTCGCCAGGCACGCCGCCGGACTGGCCGGCGCCAACTCCCGGGAATTCGACGAGGCCTCCCCCGATCGGGTCATCGACTTCATGCCCGGCCAGAACAACGAGATCGACAAGGGCGGCACCCTGCGGCTGGGGGCGTACCCCTGCGTCATCGCCCCGGGGACGCAGATGGAACGCTGCTACGGTGCGTCGATGATCTCCGAGCGCCACCGCCACCGCTATGAGTTCAACAACGACTACCGTCAGGTGCTCACCGACGCGGGGCTCGTGATCTCCGGGCTCTCCCCCGACGGGCAGCTGGTGGAGACGGTGGAGCTCCGCGGCCATCCGTTTTTCGTGGGCGTGCAGTTCCATCCGGAATTCAAGAGCCGGCCCAATCGTCCCCATCCCTTGTTCAAGGGCTTTGTGGAGGCGGCGCTGGCAGAACAGAAAGGAAGCAGACAATAATGTGTGGGATCGTTGGCTTTACCGGATCACAGGACGCCGGGCCGCTGCTGCTGGAAGGGCTGAAGCGGCTGGAATACAGAGGGTATGACTCTGCCGGCATCGCCGTGCAGAGCGGCGGCGTTATCCGGGCGGCCAAGGCCTCCGGACATCTCCGGAACCTCTGTGAGCAGACCCACGACGGCGCGGACCTCCCCGGCGTGTGCGGCATCGGCCACACCCGCTGGGCCACCCACGGTGCCCCCACCGTCACCAACGCCCATCCGCACCTGTCCGACGACGGCGTATTCGCCGTGGTCCACAACGGCATCATCGAAAACTACGCCGAGCTCCGGGAGGAGCTGCAGGGCCGCGGTTTCGTGTTTCACTCGGAGACGGACACCGAAGTGGTGGTCCATCTGCTGGACTGCTATTACAAGGGCGATCTGAAGGCCGCGGTGATGAAGACCGTCTCCCGGCTCAACGGCTCCTATGCTCTGGGCGTGGTCTGCGCCGACCACCCCGGGGAACTCATCGCCGTGAAGTCCGCCAGCCCCCTGATCCTGGGGGTGGGCGTGGGCGAGAGCTTCTTCGCCTCCGACGTGACCGCCCTGGTGGGCCATACGCGGAACGTCATCTACCTGGAGGACGGGGAGTTCGCCTCCCTGACGCCGGACAGGATCACTGTCTTTGACTGCGCCGGGCGGGAGATCAACAAGACCATCTCCCGGGTGGTCTGGGACGTGGAGGCCGCGGAAAAGGGCGGCTACGAGCACTTCATGCTCAAGGAGATCATGGAGCAGCCCCGGGCACTGAAGGCCGCCATAGAGCCCAGGATCAAGGACGGCCGGATCGTTCTGGACGGCGTGGAGCTCACCGCGGAGCAGCTTCGAAATATCCGGCGGGTGGTGATCACCGCCTGCGGCAGCGCCTATCACGCCGGATGCGTGGGCCGCTACATCATGGAGGAGCTCTGCCGTATCCCCGTGGAGGCGGAGGTCGCCAGCGAGCTGCGCTACCGCAATCCCCTCATCGGTCAGGACACGCTGGTGATCGTCATCTCCCAGTCCGGGGAAACCGCGGATACCATTGCCGCGCTCAAGGAATGCAAGGCCCGGGGCGCCCGGACGCTGGCCATCGTGAACGTGGTGGGCAGCACCGTGGCAAAGCTGGCCGACGACGTGCTCTACACCTGGGCGGGACCGGAGATCGCCGTGGCCACCACGAAAGGCTATACCACCCAGGTGGCGGTGCTGTCGCTGCTGAGCGTGTACATGGCCCGGAAGCTGGAGCGGATCGGAGAGGAGCGCTTCGGCGAGCTGGTCAAGGGGATCTGCTCCCTGCCGGAGCGCTGCCAGCGGGCCATCGACCTGAACACCCACGTCGGCTATCTGGCGAAGCGCTACCACAACAATTCGTCGCTGTTCTTTATCGGTCGGAACCTGGATTACGCCGCTTGTCTGGAGGCTTCGCTCAAGCTCAAGGAGATCAGCTACATCCACTCGGAGGCCTACGCCGCCGGAGAGCTCAAGCACGGCACCATTGCCCTGATCGACGAGGGCCGTCTGGTGGTCGCCCTTTGCTGCTACGAGGCTCTGTTCGACAAGCTGGTGTCGAACATCAAGGAGGTCAAGGCCCGCGGCGCCAAGGTGCTGGCGGTGGCCCAGGAGGGCAACCGGCACATCTTCGCCGAGGCGGACGACGTGCTGTTTGCCCCGGCGATCGATCCCCTGCTGGTCCCCATCACGGAGATCGTGCCGCTGCAGCTGTTCGCCTATTACGTGGCGAAGGAAAACGGCTGCGACATCGACAAGCCCAAGAACCTGGCCAAATCCGTGACGGTGGAGTGATCCGCGCCCGGGATACGGAACGGATCCTTCAAAGCCGCCGGAAGCGGCTCCCCCGCTTATCATGCAAAAAAGCCCCGAAACCGTACGGTTTCGGGGCTTTTTGATTTTTCTCAGATCGTCCAGCCCGCGCTGGCGGCCTGCAGCTGCGTCATGCGCCGGAACATGCTCCCTTCATCGGAGAGCAGCTCCTCGGGACGCCCCTGCTCGGCGACCCTGCCCTCCGCGAGGACGACGATCTTGTCCGCCGCCTCCACCGTACGCATCCGGTGGGCGATGACCAGCACGGTCTTGCCTGCCAGCAGCCGCGACAGGGCGCTCTGTACCTTCGTCTCGTTCTCCACATCCAGCGAGGCCGTGGCCTCGTCGAGCAGCACGATGGGCGCGTTTTTCAGCAGCGCGCGGGCGATGGAGATGCGCTGACGCTCGCCGCCGGAGAGTCTGGCACCGTTCTCGCCGATGGGCGTATCGTAGCCCCGCGGCAGCCTGGAGACGAACTCGTCGCAGTTGGCGGCCTTCGCGGCGGCGCGTACCTCCTCATCCGTCGCCCCGTGCTTTCCGAGGCGGATGTTCTCCATGACGGTGTCGTCAAAGAGCACCACGTCCTGGAACACCATGGAATAATCGGTCAGCAGCACCTCGGGATCGACATAGGAGATATCCACGCCGCCGACCCTGATGCTGCCCTCGGAGATATCCCAAAGCCGCGCGGCAAGCCTGGCGCAGGTGCTCTTGCCGGAGCCGGAGGGGCCCACCAGAGCCGTGACCTCGCCCTCCTTTGCGGTGAAGCTGACGCCGCGGAGCACCTGCTCGCTGTCATAGGCGAAGCCGACGCTGTCAAACACGATGTCGTGGCCGTCGGGCTCGAACGTCTCCGCTCCCTCCGCGGTCTCGGCGTCGTAGATCTCCATGAGCCGGCCTGCCGAGACCTGGGACATGAACATCTCCGCGATCAGCGCCAGGGCCTGATCGAAGGGCGCGTAGATCCGGGTGATGACCAGCAGGAACATGAACAGCGTCAGGAATTCGATCCGGCCGGCGAGGATCAGCCTCGTCCCGGTGAGGATCGTGGTCGCCACGCCCAGGCGCATGATGACGCTGGCCGCGTTGACGAAGATGCCCGTGGACAGCTCGCCCCGGAGCATGGTCTTTTCGTGAGTGTCGATCTTGTCGTTGAGAGTCTGCAGGAAGCGGTCCTCCTGGTTGGTGGCGCGGATCTCCCGGATGTTCTCCAGCGTCTCCTGGATGCCGTCGGACACGGTGACGGCCGCCGCCTTGGTGATCTCGGAATGGCGCCTGGCCAGCTTCCGGCTGCCGAACAGAAGGGCGAAGGCCACCGGGACGCCCCACAGGCAGGCCAGCGCGAGACGCCAGTTGTAAATGAAGAGCATGACGGCGATGATCGCGGTGGAGATGTATGACCCGTAGAGGTAGCCCAGGCAGTGGGACCATACGTGTTCGAGCCGGTTCACGTCGCCCATGATGGTCTCGGTGAGGTCCGCCAGATCCCGCTTGCCGAAATAGCCCAGGGGCAGCCTGCGCAGACGCTCGGCGATCGAAATGCGCATGTTTTTGACCTCGCCGTACACGAGGCCGTAGGTGGCCCTGTACTGCTGCCAGTGGGTGAGATACGACAGCACCAGGAACGCGGCGACGGCGGGCAGGATCACCGCGGCGCCGGGCAGAGAACCGTTCCCGATCAATGTGTCCATGAACCGATCCATCATCAGATAGAGGATGCCCATGCCGCCCATCACGACGAGATTGACGATGACCGTCCAGTACGTTCCCGCCTTTGCGTTCCGCACGCCCTGATCGCTCAGGGCATATTTTCTCTGAAACTCTTTCCCGAACATTTTTATTCCCTCCCTTCGTCCGCGGAGATCCGCCATTTCACGGCCTGCTGGTAATCCGCCCACATGCGGGCATAAAGGCCGCCCGACCGCAGCAGCTCTTCGTGCGTGCCCTGCTCGGCGACGCGGCCGGAATCCAGCACGATGATCCTGTCCGCGCCGACGACGGTGGACAGGCGGTGGGCGATCATGATGACCGTGCGGCCCTTCGTCAGAACAGCGAAAGCCTTCTGGATCAGCGCCTCGTTTTCCGGGTCGGCGAAGGCCGTGGCCTCGTCCAGCACCACGATGGGCGCGTCCTTCAGTATCGCCCGAGCCAGCGCCACGCGCTGCTGCTCGCCGCCGGAGAGGTACGTCCCCTCGGTCCCGATGATCGTATCCATCCCGTCGGGGAGCTTTTCAAGGATATCGTCACACTGCGCGGCGGAGAGCGCCGCCTTTACCTCATCCCGGGAGGCGTCCGGCCTGGCGGCCCGCACGTTTTCCAGGATCGACGCCTTGAACAGATGCGTGTTCTGGAACACGAAGGCCACCTGGTCCATCAGCACATGGGGATCGGTCAGGCGCACGTCCGTGCCGCCTACCTCCACCGCGCCGGAGCTCACGTCCCAGAAGCGGGGGATCAGACTGGCCGCCGTGGTCTTGCCGCCGCCGGAGGGACCCACCAGAGCCACGGTCTGGCCCGGCTCGACGCGGAAGGACACATGATCGAGCGCGGGAATGCCGGCGCCGTAATAGGTAAAGCTCACGTCCCTGAACGTCACGCTGTTGTCCTTCGGCGTCAGGGGATGGGCGGTGATCTCCATGGTCGGGGCGTTCATCACATGGGCGATGCGGCCCAGGGCGGTGCTGGCCAGCATCATGCCGCTGGCGGCGAACATGATCCTCGCCAGCGCGGTGGAGACAATGGCCGAAAAGACCGCATAGAAGGCGAAGTCGGTCAGAAACGACGCGAAGGTCCCGTTTTTCAGCGCGGCGGGAGCCAGCAGCAGCGCCACCGGGACGAGGAAGACGAACGCCCCCTCCGTGGCGGTCAGGTTGATCGCCTGCGGCACCCGGCACACGTCGCCCTGGTAATGCTCCGCCTTGGCGCTGTAATCCTCGATGGCCTGCTTGAAGGCGCGGAAGGAATACACCGTCTGCTGGAACACCTTCACCACGGGGATGCCCCGCACGTATTCCGTGCCGGCCTTGCTCATCACGTCCTGCGCCGCCTGATATTCGGCCATGAGCCCGGCGATTTTGCCGCCCATCATGCTGAACATGGCCCCGACGGATACCACCGCCGAGAGCAGGCAGGCCGCGCCCATGCGCCAGTCGAAGACGAACATCAGCGCGATCATCGCCAGCACCATGGCGGCGCTGCCCACGATGTCCGCCAGATTGTGGGCCAGCAGCGTCTCGGTCTCCGAGGCCGCGCCGTCCAGGCGGTTTCGCAGCAGGCCGGAGGCGTTGGAATCGAAGAAGCCCAGAGGCGTCTTCATCAGATGCGCCATGCCCTGCTTGCGGATGTTGGAGGCTGTGCGGAACGCCGCCAGATGCGTGCACATCAGCGCGGCGAAGTACACGAGGATGCCTCCGAAGGAGAAGGCGAAGGCCATCCAGCCGTAGCGGGCGACGCCGGTGGCCTGCGTCCAGTTGGGCGCCGCGGCGATCAGATCTCTGGCCACCAGCCAGATGCATATGTAGGGGGCCATGCCCAGGATCATGGCGACGGCGGAAAGGCCGAGCCCCAGGAAGGTCAGCCACCTGTAGCTGCCCGCGTAGCCGAGCAGGACAGCCAGATCACTTTGTTTCTTTTCTTTCATATTTCCTCCCTCCCGGCGTTTACAGGAACAGCGCCGCGATGTGATAGACGATGCAGGAGAGGATCAGCGCGCCGCAGATATAAAAGGCCGCGATCCTCGCCGTCCATTTCAGCGAATGGGATTCCCTGTAGGTCGTGGAAAGCGCCATGACGCAGGGGATGTTGAAGGTGCAGGCGCACATGAAGGCCAGCGCCTCCGCCTTGCCGACCACATCCGTCATGGCCCGGCCGAGGACGGCGTTGTCGGTGGCGACGGAGAAGGCGGAGCGGAAGGTCGCGTCGAGCACGGTGCCGTTCCCGACGAACACCGCGTTGAGCACACCCAGCACGGCCTCCTTGGCAAAGGCGGAGCTCAAAAAGCCCATGAAGGTCCGCCAGCCGAGTCCGAAGATCCTTGTCACCGGCTCGATCGCCGTTCCGATCTTGTAGAGAAGGCTGTCCGCCACGTTCCCGGTGCCGCTGTAGGAGAAGACCCAGAACAGCAGAGAGATCAGCGTAACGGTGCGCAGCGCCCGCTTGAAGATGTCAAAGGCCTTGAGCAGCGCCTCCTTTGCGATGTGCTTCCAATGGGGCCTGTGATAGGGCGGCAGCTCCATGATCATGCCGCTGCGGGCGTTTTCCGGGACCAGAGTGCGGCCGAAGACTTTGGAGACGGCGGTCATGAGGACCATGACGTACAGCAGGATGCCGACGACGACCAGCAGGGTCTGCAGGGGCGTGAAGAACATGGAGCTGATGACGGGGATGATCGTCCAGATCGACGCGCAGGGCACCGCCCAAACCACCGCCATGGTCAGCATGCGCTGGCCCCAGTTGTCCATGACGCGCGTGCCGCAGGTGCCGCCGATCGTGCAGCCGAAGCCCATCAGGATCGGGCATATGGCCTTTCCCTGGAGCCCGAGCCCCGAGAGCAGATTGTCGAACTGATACGCCGCCCGCGCCAGGAAGCCGATCTCCTCCAGATATCCGAAAACCAGGTTGACGCCGAAAACGAAGCCGGACATCGCCACACAGAAATACAGCGTGTTGGGCAGGATGATGCTGAAGATCGAAACCAGCCAGGGATGCACGTTCAGAGAGGTGAGCAGATCGGCGATGGGCCTGTTGAGCAGCTGCGGGATCATGGCGCCGATCCCCATCAGGGGAAAACAGATCACCATCGCGGCCAGGAAGCCGAGGAGAATGGTGCCGAAGCAGGCAAGCTTTCCCCAAACCGGGCTCAAGAGCCGCCTGTCGCGCTTGCTCATCTCATACTTTTTCTGTTCCGAGCGGGTCACGCCCTCCAGCATGCGCCGGATCCATCGGAATTTCGCTTCGCTCTCCGCCCGGACCGCATCGGCGGATCCCCTGTCCTCCCCTTTCGGAAGCTCGGGCACAGAGCTGAGCTTATGCGGAGCCTCCAGCTCCCGGGCCAGCAATTCCCTGAGGGCGTCATATCCCCTGCTCTCGGCCGCGATGAAGGGCAGCACCGGGATGCCGAGCCGCCGTTCCAGCAGCTCGTGGTCTATCTCCTTGTTCTGCGACGCCGCCACATCCATCATGTTCAGCAGCAGGACTGCGGGCTTGTCCAGCGCGGCAAATTCCGCCACCATGTACATGCTGCGCTCCAGCTGCGAAGCGTCCACGAGGATGCACACCAGATCCGCCAAGCCCAGCTTGATGAACTCGGCGGTGATGACCTCCTCGTCGGAGTTTCCGGACAGGCCGTAGCTGCCCGGAAGGTCGGTCACGGTGTACCTTGTTCCTTTATAGGTGTAATAACCGTCGTTCTTTTCAACGGTTTTTCCCGGCCAGTTGCCCACATGCTGGCGGGAGCCGGTCAGCGCGTTATAGACCGTGGACTTGCCGGAGTTCGGCTGACCCAGCAGAGCGATCCTCGTTTTCATGCCGTTTCCACCTCGATTCTCTCCGCGTCCGTGCGGTTGACGGCGATCAGCGTTTCCCGCAGATAGATCAGCACGGGCATTTTTCGGTCGTTGCGCACCGTTTGGAACTCCGTGCCCTCCGTGAGGCCGATGGCGGTGATGCGCTTTGCCAGATGTGCGTCTCCTCCGATCCTGCGGATCACGCCGCAGGAATCGGGCTTCGTATCCGTCAGCTTCATGCTCTTCCTCCCTTTTTCATTTATAGTTAGATGTATTTAACTTCCCGGGTTTGTCATGCCCCGCCGCCGGCGGGGCATGATCCTTCTTCTGTGTGTCCGTTCATTCCGTCTGCATTTTCAGAGCGGCGATGCTTTTGTCGCTGATGGCATGCTCCATCCGACAGGCGTCCGTCTCCGCCGTCTCGTCGTCGACTCCGAGGTGAACGAGCCATTCCTTCAAAACGCGGTACTTGTCATAGACCCGCTCCGCGATCTCAGAACCGGCCCGGGTGAGGTGCAGGCGTTTGTCTATATCCATCGTGAGCATGCCGCCCTCCCGAAGAAGCTTCATGGAGCGGCTCACGCTGGCCTTGCTGACATTCAGTTTTCTGGCGACGTCCGTTGAATGCACGATCCCGTTTTCCTTCTGCAGGACATAGATCGCCTTCAGGCAGTCCTCTCCGGCTCTGTACAGCTCCATACGTCATCACCGCCTTTACAAAACCTATGATTTTAGATATACAACTCTTGTTAGCCGTTTCTAACCTCAATATAAACAATGATCGCCTCCGTGTCAATAGGAGATTCTCGCCAATCGCAGAGGCCGGCCTTATTCGGCGCAGAGGGGCAAAGGGGCCGGAACCGATCGCTGATCGAAAAAAGTCATCAACGGGTCTTTTCAAACGGGATCATCTGTGATATAGTACGAAGTTAGTAAAAACTAACTTATGTTAGTTATATCATTTTCATCCTTTTTACATACTTTTTTGAATGGACGCAGGAGGATCATATATGGCAAAGAAGGATTCGCAGAACCAGAAGAAGTCCATGAGCGCGATGTTCCGCGGCAGGGCGATCTTCAAGCCTCTGAACACCGGGCGTATAGACGAACGCGTCGCCTGCGTGCGGGAATGGGTCGCCAATATCTTCTTCTACACCAAAAACGGCACGACGATCATGATCGACGCGGGATACAATTACGACCGTCTGCGCCAAAAAATGGGCTGGCTGAGCATAGATCCCGCATCGATCGGGCACATCCTGATCACCCACCAGGACACCGACCATGTCGGGGCCCTGGAAACGGACAGCGAGCAGCTTTTCCGGAACGCGACGATCTACCTCAGCGAGATCGAGAACCGCTATCTGACCGGCGAGGCCCGGCGCAGAGTCATCCACGGACTGTATAAACTGCCGATGTTCAGGACCGGCAACAAGCGCGTGCTGCTCAGGGACGGCGAGGTTTTCCGGATCGGGGATATCAAGATCGAATGCATCCTCTGTCCCGGGCACACCTGGGGCCATATGGTCTATCTGATCGACGACGAATACCTGTTCACCGGCGACACGATCTGGTTCGGCGCGGACGGCGGCTACAGCTTTATCTCCACGCTGGCCGAGGACAACAAGCTTGCGGTCCGGTCCCTGGCTGCTCTGGAAAAGACGCTGCGCGCGAGAAAGGGGCCCATCCGGATCATCACCGGCCACACCGGCTGGACCGACGACCTGGACTCCGCTTTCCTCCACAGGACAGAGCTGTGCAGGCCGTTCACGAGGAAGTATACGGACCCCGACGCCCCCTTTGACGGCTATGAGGAGTCGGACGATACGGAGGAAAAGGCGCGCACGGTACGGCTGGAAAAGAAGGTGTTCCGCGCATGAAGTACGCGGGCATGCCCGCGGGGATGTGGGCGCTCTTTGCCGGGAGCTTTCGGAAAAAGCTCCCGGAGGTCCTGGGCTATGACCGGGCCGGGGCGGCGCGGATCACAAGGGCGGCGCACGGGAGATACCGAAGGCTGATCGCCGGGCTGCCGGAGTTTGAGAAGGGCGACCGCTTCCGGATGAACATCGTCAGCTGCGCCATGCTCTCGGCCTTTGCGCTGGAAATGCCGAAGCGTCCCAGGCCGGACGCCCTGACGGCATATTACCGCCAGGCCATGATGACCGCGCCGATGAAATGGTTCTGCCGGATCAGCGGAAGGGCGAAGTTCGGCAAAAGGGATATCGAGGGCATGAAACAGACCGCCGCCTTCCGGGCGGCGGACAGGAACCCCTACTCGTGGAACATGGAATTTCTGCCCTACCCCGACGGCAGCGGCTACGAGGCCCGCTTTTCAAAATGCGGCATCTGCACGCTGATGGGCGAGCTGGGGCTGTCCGATCTCGTCGTCGCCATGTGCCGGCTGGACTACGTCATGAGCGAGGCCGGCGGCACGGACACTTTCGTGCGGAAATACACGCTGGCCTCGGGCGGTCCCTACTGCGACTGCGGATATCTGCGGAAGCGCTGAGCCGTTCGCCGCGCTCATCCCGGCGGCTGCTTTTTCGCGATGTTTTGTCTCGGAATCCTGCAATACACCAGAGTATCCCCGTGATTTCCCGACTTCATCCGGCGAAAGCACCTGCCGATCCGTGCACTCAAACGGCGCAGCGCTTTCGAGAAAGTGAGGATAAAACAATGATAAAAACCACATTGAAGATCGACGGGATGAGCTGCTCCATGTGCGAGGCGCACATCAACGACGTGATCCGCAAAACCGTCCCCGGCGCGAAGAAGGTCTCCGCCTCCCACGCGAAGGGAGAGGCCAGCTTCCTGACGGAGGAAGCGGTCGATGAAAACCGCTTGAAGGACGCCATTGCCGCGACGGGTTATGAATGCGTCTCCGTGACGGCGGCGCCCTATCAAAAGAAGGGCTGGTTCGGTTTGGGATGAGCGTGCCGGTCACCGGTCTGCTGATCCCCTTCCTCGGGACGGCGACGGGCGCGGGGTGCGTGTTCTTCCTGCGGCGGGAGCTCTCCGTGTCGCTCCAGCGGGCGCTCACCGGCTTTGCGGCCGGCGTCATGACGGCCGCGTCGATCTGGAGCCTGATCGTCCCGGCCGTCGAGCAGTCGTCCGGGATGGGACGCTGGGCCTTTCTCCCCGCTTTTGTCGGCTTCTGGCTGGGCATTTTGTTCCTGCTCCTGCTGGATCATGTGATCCCGCATCTGCACTGGAGCATCGGGCAGACGGAGGGTCCGAAAAGCCGTCTGACCCGGACGGCCATGCTGGTACTGGCCGTGACGCTCCACAACATCCCCGAGGGGATGGCGGTGGGCATCGTCTGCGCCGGGGTCCGCGGCGGCGCAGGCGAGATCACTGCCGGCGGCGCGCTGGCGCTGTCCCTGGGCATCGCCGTCCAGAACTTCCCGGAGGGCGCGATCATATCCATGCCGCTGTGCGCGGAGGGGCAAAGCAGACCGAAAGCATTCTGGCTGGGCGTCCTCTCCGGGGCGGTGGAGCCGGTATTCGGCGCGCTGACGGTGGTCCTGGCGGAGCTGGTCCTGCCGGTCATGCCCACCCTTCTCTCCTTTGCGGCGGGCGCGATGCTTTACGTCGTCGTGGAAGAGCTGATCCCGGAGATGTCCGCGGGCGAGCACTCCAACATCGGCGTTGTTCTTTTCGCCGCGGGCTTCAGTCTGATGATGGCGCTGGATCTGGCGCTGGGGTAGGAGGCATCAATGAAATATCATATCGACAAAAATACCGTGCAGGAGACGCTCATCATCCCGCTGTTCGGGCGGCTGGTGTGCTCGGAGCGGTTCCCGGAGCTGTTCTCCGACCCCGAGGCCAGGCGGATCTGCGATTCTCTGGATTACGACTTCGCCGGGAAGCGCAGAAAGATGGAGTCCCCGGCGGGGCTCTTCGGCGCGCTGGAGGTGGCCCAGCGGCAGTATGACCTGCGCTGCGAGGTCGAGGCATATCTGCGAAACCGCCCGGAGGCCGCCGTGGTCAACCTGGGCTGCGGGCTGGACGACACCTTTGCCAGGGCGGACAACGGTCTGTGCCGGGGCTTCAACCTCGATCTGCCGGATGTGATCGCCCTGCGGAACGTGCTGCTGCCCGCCGGGGAACGGGAGGAGAACATCGCCTGCGACCTTAACGATCTTTCCTGGATGGACGCCGTCGACGCCTCCCGGGGCGCGGTGTTTTTCGCCGCGGGCGTGTTCTATTACTTCAGGACAGAGGACGTGCGCAGGCTCTTTGCCGCGATGGCGGAGCGCTTCCCCGGCGCGGTGCTGGCCTTCGATTCCTGCAACGAGCGCGGCGCGAAGCTGATGCGGAAGACCTGGCTCAGGGAGGCGGGGATCACAGACGTGAGGGCTTTCTTCTCGCTGGAGGACGAGCGGGAGCTGGAAGCATGGAGCGGCCGTTTCGCCTCCGTAACAGCCAAGGGCTATATGCGCGGTTATCGGGACATCTACCGGGATGTGGGGCCGTTCCACAGACTGATGGTCCGTTTCTGCGACAGTCTGGTGAACATGAAGATCGTAAAGATCGTTTTCGGGGAGGCTTCGGAATGACACGGCATGAGGAGATCCGCCGATCTTACAGGGAGCTCGGCGGGATCGGGAACATCTACGACGGGATCATCACCCGCTCCACGCTTCTGGGCAAGGTGATGGACAGTCTGATCTGGGGGCTGGACAGGGAGCTTTCGGCCAGGTGGATCGAGGACGCGCTCGCGCCGGTCCCGGCGGATTTTTCCGGCAGCCTGCTCGAGGTGCCGGTGGGCACGGGCGTGCTGACCGCGCCGCTCTACGCCTCGCTGCCGAAGGCGGACATCACCTGCCTCGACTACTTTGCGGACATGATGGAAAACGCGAAAAAGCGCGCCGAGGCCATGGGCATCGCCAACGTGGCCTTCGTACAGGGAGACGTCGGCGCGATGCCCTTTGAGGATGAGAGCTTTGACCTTGTCCTCTCCCTCAACGGCTTCCACGCCTTCCCCGACAAGGACGCGGCGTTCCGCGAGACCTGCCGCGTACTCAGGCCCGGCGGCGTGTTCTGCGGCTGCTTCTACATCGCCGGGGAATTCGGGCGCACCGACTGGTTCGTGCGGCATATGTACGTCCCCAAGGGCTTCTTTACGCCGCCCTTTGAGACGAGGGCGAGCCTGGAGGCGCGGCTGCGGGGGCTGTATGCCCAGGTCGAGGTCCATTCTGTCCGCGCCGAGGGCATTTTCCGCTGTGTGAAAGGAAAATGACGATGAGAAAGAAGGCCCTGCTTTTCGGCTTTGCCGCGCTGTTCCTGTGCGGGATCGGGGACTGGCTGATCGGCTACGATCCCCCGGGCGGCGAGAACCTCATCTTCGGTATCAGCAACACGGCCATCGCCGGTCTGCCGACCTGGTTTTATATCCTCTCCCTGGGCTTCGGCATCCTGTCCGGCTTCGGCTGCATGGCCTTTGCTCCGGCGATGCTCGAGGTGCTCGACGAGCTCGGCGTATCGAGGGAGACGAAGGCGTACAGGGCCTTTCGCTTCGGTCTCGCCTCCGCGCCGATGATGTTCGTATCCTTCCACGCGGCCTGCTGCATCGTGCTGCTGCTGATCCAGGCGGCCCTGCGCGCGGGGCTGGACGTGCACGCGGCCGACGACGTGTTCCTGCTCCCGGCGGCGGCGTCTCTCCTGCCCTTCGTCGTGTGGTGCTTTCTGTGCGATATCCCGGTCACGGCGGCCTTTATCGTTCTCGTATTGAAGGGCCGGCTGGCGCTCCCGAAGGCGGCGGTCGTCTGCTGCCCGATGGGCATGAGCCTGACGGCAAAGCTCATCGGCGCGATCCTGCTCGCGGCCAACAGCAAATACGCGTTCCTGACCGCCTGCGGGGAATCCTGGGGCTGGGCGTTCATGTGTCTGGCCTTTTATGCCGCGTCAAAAGCAAAGAGGTGATCCCATGCAGTTCACGGAGTTCGGAAAGCAGGGCGGCAAAACGCTGCTGCTCCTGCCGGGCACGGCCTGTACCTGGCAGCTCAATTTCAAAAACGTGCTGGACGAGCTCGCCGGGAAATACCGCCTCATCGCCGTCAACTACGACGGGTTCGAGGGCGATCCCGCGGTGCTCTTTACCGACATGCTCACGGTCACGGAGAAGATCGAGGACTACATCCTTGAAAAGCACGGCGGCCGGGTGGACGGCGCCTACGGCTCCTCACTGGGCGGCAGCTTTGTCGGTCTGCTCATCCAGAGAAAGCGCGTCCGCATCGGCCACGGCTTCATCGGCTCCTCGGATCTCGACCAGGGTTCCAGGCTGACCGCGCGGCTGCTGACCATGATCGTCGGTCCCATGCTCTCGGGCGCCTGCACGAGCGAGAAGAAGCGCGAAAAGCTCAGGGCGAAGCTGCAGAAGAAGGGCGCCATCGGGGACGGGGACAAGTCGCTGGACTTTGTGAACGCCTTCATCGACAGCATGAGATCGCTCAACCCGAAGACGATCAGCCGGCAGTTTTATTCCGACTACATCACGCCGCTGGAGGACGATATCCACGCGGAGGGCACGACGGTGCACGTCGTGTATGCGCTGCAGATGGGCAAAAAGTACGGCAGACGCTACCGCCGGCACTTCCGCGATCCCGATATCCGCGAGTTCGACATGAAGCACGAGGTCTGGCTCTATGACGATAACTGGCGGAGGCCGGTGCTGGACATGATCGACGAATGCATGGAGGCGGGAGCATGACGCTCAAATATGAGATCCTGAAACGAATCGTGAAGGCCGCGAACATCAAAAAGCGCTGGGCCGGCATGAGCACGGAGGAGCTGCTGGAAAACCGCCGGCGGGAGAACGCCCGGAACCGCATCCCGGAGCTCAAGGACGACGCTTTTATCGTCAGCCGCATCGAGGTGATGGGCTGTCCCGTGCTGAAGCTGATCCACAGGGAGCGGACGGACAGGGCCGGCCTCTTTCTGATCGGCGGCGGCATGATCAGCGCGCCGCGGCCGGGGTCCGTGAAAAAGGCGCTGCGTTTTGCCAGGGAAACGGGCCTCGATCTGTTCGTCCCGTATTATCCGCTCTGCACGGACTATCCGCTGACGAGGGCCTACGAGATGATCCACGAGACCTATCGGGTCATGCTGCGCCGCTACGCGGCGGAGCATATCTCTGTGCTCGGGACCTCGTCGGGCGGCAATCTGGCGCTGGGCATGGTGCCCTATATCAACGACGGCCGCGGCGAGGTGCCCATGCCGGGCTATATCATGGCCATCTCCCCGGGCACCTGCGTGGACACGGAGGAGGAATGGCAGCGGATGCTGGAGCTCGACAGAAAGGACGTGGCGATCCCGGCGGAGTACATGAGGACCGCGGTGGAGATCATGCGTCACGGGGACGAGAGCGTCCCCGACTATATGCTCTGGCTGCAGCGGGGCGATTTCACGGGATGTCCCAAGGTCACCTTCATCTACGGCAGCGACGAGACGCTGTACGCCTGCGCGCCGTCCTTCGAGGCGGCCATGAAAAAGTACGGCGTCGACTATGAGATGATCGTCGGCGAGGGTCTGTTCCATTGCTACCCCGTCTTCCCGATCTGCCGGGAGGCCAGGGAGGGCTGGGAGCTGATGATCCGCCGGATGAAGGAGGAGACGAGATGAAGCTGTGTCCGAAGGAATTCGACGCCATGCAGAGGCCGTGGCGCCGGTGGTATATCCGCAGGATCGAGCTGGCCACCTTCCGGAAATTCGGCCTCGACATCAGGGACCGGGACATTCTCGAGGTCGGCTGCGGCTCGGGCTACGCCGCCTCGCTGATCACGGCGGAGGCCCCACGCAGCTACACGGGACTGGACATCATGCCCGAGCAGCTCTCGCTCGCCCGGGAACGAAAGCTGCCGAACGCCCGCTTTGTCGAGGGCAGCGCGGACGATCTGGGTGCCTTCCCCGACGGGAGCTTCGATGCGGTGCTGGACTTCTGTATCCTGCACCACGTGGAGGGCTGGCGGACTTTCTTTGACGAGTGCCGGCGGGTACTCAGAGACGGCGGCTGCATCTATATCGCGGACCTGTCCAGGCGCTGCATCCACATGGTGGACGCGCTGCTGCACTGGGACCACGCCGAGGAGGCCCTGTTCAGCTTTGAGGAGCTGGAGCGCGAGGCCAACATCCGCGGCTTCCAGACCGTAAAGAAAGCGATCGACCTCGGCATGGAGGGCTATTTCCGTTTCCGGAAGGAATAAGAAGATGGAGTTCGTTGAATTCGGAAAAGAAAACCGTCGGAAGATCGTGCTGATGCCCGGCAATATGATGAGCTGGCTGCAGTTCGGACACGTGATCCCGCTGCTGGAAAAGGATTTCCGCGTGATCGCCGTGAGCACGGACGGCTATGACGGCACAGGCGAGACGGTCTTTACCACGGCGGAAGCCTCGGCGGAAAAGCTGGAGGCCTACATACGGGACAGGCTGAACGGCCGGATCGACCTCATTCTCGGGGAGTCCTTCGGCTGCGCCACGGCGGGCGCGCTTTTCCACCGACAGCGCGTACGGGCGGATGCCCTGATCATGAGCGGGCCGCAGTATATGAGCCTGGGGATCCTCAACGGCTTTGTGACGAAAAGCATCCCGCGCAGTCAGTACCGGCTCCTCGGAAAGCTCCGGGAGCGCAGAAGGCTCCCGCTGCTGCTGAAGCTCTATACCCGGACGGACGAGGAAAAGCTCCTGCGGCAGTTTGCCGCGACGCCGCCGAACATTTCCCTGGAAACGCTGGAAAACTGCGCCGGGGAGGCGCTGCGGCTCTATCGGGAGATCGACCGCTATGAGCCGGACAGCGCGGCAAAGGTCGCCGTATGGTACGGCGCCAGGGAACCGAACATGAAAAAGGCCGTGCGAAAGCTCAGGCGGGCTTTCCCCGGCGCGGAGCTGCGTCCCTTCCCCGGCTTCGGCCACGGGGAGATCATCGCGCATCCGGAGCTGATGGCCGCGGAGATCCGGCGATTCATGGGAGGCGCCGGGGCATGATCGGCAGGATCATCACGGAAGGTCTGCTGCTCGGCGCGCTGCTGGCCGCCTTCTGCGCGGCGGGCATCCGCAAAGGCGCGGTCAATATGGTCTTTCTGTACCATGCGGACGTGCAGGAGCGCTGCATACAAAACGGCCTCGTCACGAGAGAGCGGATCGACAGGAACCGGCGTGTGTTCAAGAGCCTGGGCATCCCGGTCTATTTGGCCTTCGTCCTTGTCAGCGTCTACGCCGTCAACGGCGCGCGGGACTTCCGGTCGGGCTTTCTGCAGTGCTTTGCGATCCTGTCGATCGCGAACCTGATCGACAGGATCGGGATCGACGAGTGGTGGGTCGCGCGCACGAAAGCCTGGATCATTCCCGGCACGGAGGATCTGCGGCCGTATATCGACCGCAGGGACAAGCTCGGCAAGTGGCTGACGGGCACGGCGGGCTTTGCCGCGCTCTCGGCGATCCTGTCCGGGATCATGGCGCTGATCCTGTGAGGAGCTTTCCGTGACGGAACAGATGATACACCGAAGGAGGAAGATCCATGATCACGACCCTCGTTGTTCTGGGATATGTCTGCGCGCTGTCGCTGTTCTTTGTCCTTGTGATCCCGCCCCTGGCCCCGACCGGACTCTTCATGCGCTTTTTGCCGCAGGACATCCGCCGCGCGGCGAAGGATCACCCCGATCCGCCCGCGGAGAGGCGCATCCTCGGCTATCTGCTCACCGCTGTCCTTGCCGCGGCGTATGTCGGCGGGATCGTCCTGATCGGCGCGGACGCTCTGCGGCACGGCTGCGGCTTCCCGCAGATCTTCGGGCGGTACATGCTGCTGATGTACGGATACAAGGTCTTCGATATCCTCGTGCAGGATCAGTACATCGTGGTCAGGAAGAAGTACTTTGTCCGCTTCTTCCCCGAGACAAGGGACTGCGCGAGCTGGGACGACCGCAGCTTCAACAGGAGCAATCAGATGAAGCGCCTGATTGCGTTTCCCTTCGTCTGCGCCCTGTTGGCGCAGCTCACCGTATGGATCGGAAGATAAGAAAATGAATAAAGGAGGCACATGCATTTGAAACCGGATTACAGGAACTGGATGCCGAAGGGCATGGTACTGGGCACGCTGGCCGGCGCGGCGGCGTGTCTGGGTCTTTCCGCCGTGTGCGGCTGCACGGAGCTGATCCGAAACGAGACCGCGAGAGCGGCGGCGACGGGAGCCGGGCTGCTCGCGGGCGCGGCGGCGGGCGGCGCGGCGGCGTGGATGGCGCTGCTGTACCGCGCCTTTTCCTACGACGGGAAACGGCAGATGTCCCGCCAGATTATCGAGGGCATCGCCGGTCACGTCACGCTGCCCGAGGGCGGCGTCGGGCTGGACGTGGGCTGCGGCAGCGGCGCGTTGACGATCGCCTGCGCGAAACGCAATCCGCAGGCGCATTTCATCGGCATCGACCGCTGGGGCAAGGAGTACGCCTCCTACAGCAGGCCGCTGTGCGAGGCAAACGCCCGGGCCGAGGGCGTGAGCAACGCGGAGTTCCGGCAGGGGGACGCGAACCGCCTCGACTTCCCCGACGAGAGCTTCGACGCGGTCGTGAGCAACTACGTATACCACAACATCTCCGGCCGCGACAGGCAGGAGATCCTCCTTGAGACGCTGCGCGTGCTCAAAAAGGGCGGGACCTTCGCGCTTCACGATATTTTCTCCAGGGCCAAATACGGCGATATGCAGGCCTTTGTTGACAAACTCCGCGAAATGGGTTATGAGAAGGTCGAGCTGATCGACACCGCGGGCGGCATGTTCATGTCTCCCTCCGAGGCCAAATGGATGGCCCTCTCCGGCTCCGCGCTGCTGACGGGCAGGAAGTAAGACGCCGCGGCGCTCCTTCCCCATTTCTGTCCGGAGACGAAAAAAGTCCGCAGGGCGTTATCTGTGCGGGCGCGACCGGAAAACATGTCTGAGGCATATCCTTCTCCTCCCGGCCGCCTCCGCGGCCCCGGCACCGGCGCGCGCCATGCTTCAAGAAAGGCAGAGCTGTATATGAATCACGCAGAAAAGATCATGCGGAAGAAAGCCGTCATCAAGGCCGAGCTGGACAGGGCCCTGCCGAGGGCCCGGAGCGATACTCTCTGGCGGGAGGCGACGGCGAAGCTCGACGGGCTCCTGGAGCGGTACAGCGCGCTCCCCAGGGGCGTGCATATGCATACAGACAGCAGGATCCTTCCGTCCGCGGCGGTCTATCTGACCGTGAAGGACGCGCTCGGACCGGAAAAGGCGTATCGGATCATCGAGGACGCCGCCATACAAGGCTGCGCGGAGATCGAAAAAAAGCTCCGGAAGCTGATGAGGCTGCCGGGGATGCCGGACCTGTTCATCAAGGCCTGGGACCCGCTGACGAAGAAGATGTTCGCCGCAGGCAACGGATTCCGGAATGTGTTCTATCCGAAGAGGAAGGGCGAATACCGGATGGACATCACCGCCTGTCCGTATTGCCGCACCTTCACGGAGCTGGGCTGTCCGGAGCTCACGAAGATCTTCTGTGAGAACGACGAGCGGATCTACGGCCGTCTGCCGGGGCTGGTGTTCCGCAGGACGGGCACGCTCGGCAAAGGGGCCGAGCGCTGCGATTTTCATCTCCGGAAGGCATAGAGGCATGCTCCCTGAGCACTCCGACGACGCCGTGCCCGGAAGGGTTTCTTCCGGTTGACGGGCCCCGCCCCGACGGCGCTGGTGGGATGGCCGGTCACGCCGGTCAGATAAACAAGCGCGAAAACGACGACACGCAAAACGGCCCCCGGTCCGGATCGAAGCCGGATCGGGGGCCGTTTTGTTTTTTAAGCTCAGCAGTACTCCTTTGCGTGCCTGCGGATGGCGTCAAAGGTCTCCTCGCTCAGATCGTGCTCGATCTTGCAGGCGTCCGCCCGCGCGGTCTCCGGGCTGACGCCCAGGCCGGTCAGGAGCTCGGTCAAAAGCTTGTGCCGCTCGTACATGCGCTCGGCGATCTTCAGCCCCGGCTCCAGTAGGACGATCATGCCCGCCTGGTCCAATGTGATGTAGCCGCTTTCCCGAAGACGCTTGGTGGCATAACTCACGCTCGGCTTGGTCACGCCCATTTTCTCGGCCACGTCGACAGAGCGGATGTAGCCGTGCTCCTCTCTGAGCATGAGCATGGCTTCCAGATAATCTTCAGCAGATTTATGAATCGTCATTATCATCACCTGTCTGAAAGAATACCACTCCTTCGAAAAAAAAGCAAGAATAAGAGAATATGCCGGAGTTAGATATTGACAACTTAAATTAGAGATGCTAAACTATGCGCAGGTTAGAGATTACTAACCATTTTTGCCGCGCCGGTGTTAAAGATCTTTAACGCCCGGCGGATCATGAGAGAGGAGGCGGCAGGATGATGCCCCTGGTTATGGCTGATGCGGGAGAGGAAAACATCATCAGACGTGTCGGCGGAAGTCCGGAAATGAAAAAGCATCTGGAGGATATGGGCTTCGTGGTCGGAAGCGCCGTCACGGTGATGAACACCATCGGCGGGAATCTGATCGTGAAGATCAAGGAATCCCGCGTGGCCATCAGCAGAGAGATGGCCGGAAAAATCTTTGTTTGATCAAAATGCAGATAAAGGAGAGGACAGTATGAAAACACTCAGAGAAGTGAACGTAGGCGAGACCGTCAAGGTCGTCCGGCTCCACGGTGAGGGCGCCGTAAAGCGCCGCATCATGGACATGGGCATCACCCGCGGCGTAGAGGTCTATGTCCGCAAGCTTGCCCCCCTGGGCGATCCCATCGAGGTCAATGTCCGCGACTATGAGCTCAGCCTGCGCAAGGCCGACGCGGAAATGATCGAAGTCGAGTAAAGGAGGAGGAAGCCATGGATAAACAGATCCGCATTGCCCTGGCGGGCAACCCGAACAGCGGCAAGACGACGCTGTTCAACAAGCCGACCGGTTCGGCGCAGTTCGTCGGCAACTGGCCCGGCGTCACCGTGGAAAAGAAGGAGGGCCGGCTGATCGTCGACAAGGAGGTCATCCTGACCGACCTGCCCGGCATTTATTCCCTCTCCCCCTACACGCTGGAGGAGGTCGTAGCCCGGAATTATCTCATCGAGGAAAAGCCGGACGCGATCTTGAACATTGTTGACGCCACCAACCTGGAGCGCAACCTGTATCTGACTACCCAGCTCACCGAGCTCGGCATCCCCGTGGTCATCGCGCTGAACATGATGGACCTGGTGAAAAAGGCCGGCGACAGCATCAACGTCAAGGAGCTGAGCCGTCAGCTCGGCTGCAGGATCGTGGAGATCTCCGCCCTCAAGGGCGACGGCGTGAAGGAAGCGGCGCTGGCCGCCATCGAGGCGGCGAAGAACGGCAAGACCATCCCCCAGCACCGTTTCTCCGGTCCGGTGGAGCACGCCCTGGCCCACATTGAGGAGGTCACGGTACATAAGCTGCCCGAGGAGCAGCAGCGCTGGTACGCCATCAAGGTCTTCGAGCGGGACGAAAAGGTCCTGGACGGCCTGAACATCCCCGCCGACGTCAAGGCCCACATCGAAAAGGACATCGCCGCCGCGGAAAAAGAGCTGGACGACGACGCCGAGAGCATCATCACCAATGAGCGCTACGTATACATCGGGCAGGTCCTGAAGGGCATATACAAAAAGAAAGGAAAGGGACAGCTCTCCACATCCGACAAGATCGACAAGATCGTGACCAACCGCTGGCTGGCCCTGCCGATCTTCGCCGTCGTCATGTTCCTGGTCTACGCCCTGTCGATGGGCTCCTCCATCGCGGACGGCGGTATCGCGATCGGCACCTTCCTCACCGACTGGACCAACGACGTGCTGGGCGGGGCCTGGCTCACCGACGGCTCCCGCGCCATCCTCGAGGGCATGGGCGCAGCGCCCTGGCTGGTCGGCCTGATCTCCGACGGTATCCTGGCCGGCGTGGGCGCGGTACTCGGCTTCGTGCCCCAGATGCTGGTCCTGTTCCTGATGCTCTGCCTGCTGGAGGACTGCGGCTACATGGCCCGTATCGCCTTCATCATGGACCGGATCTTCCGCCGCTTCGGCCTTTCCGGCAAGAGCTTCATCCCCATGCTCGTCAGCACCGGATGCGGGATCCCGGGCGTCATGGCCTCCCGTACCATCGAAAACGAACGCGACCGCCGCATGACGGTCATGACCACCACCTTCATGCCCTGCGGCGCAAAGATGCCCATCATCGGCCTGATCGCCGGCGCCCTCTTCGGCGGCAGCACCTGGGTCGCCACCTCCGCCTACTTCATCGGCGTGGCCGCCATCGTGATCTCCGGCATCATGCTCAAAAAGACCAGGATATTCGCCGGCGATCCCGCCCCCTTCGTCATGGAGCTGCCCGCCTACCATCTGCCCGCCTGGGGCAACGTCCTGCGCGGCACCTGGGAGCGGGGCTGGAGCTTCATCAAGCGCGCCGGCACCGTGATCGTGGTGTCCTCCATCGTGATCTGGTTCCTGACCAGCTTCGGCTCCGTCAACGGCCGGTTCGGCATGGTGGACGATCTGTACGAGGATGAGACCGTCGTCACCGACGAGTACGTGGCCGTCGTGGCCGACCGCATGGGCATCCCCGAGGACGAGGTGGAGCCCATGGACGACTCCATCCTGGCCCGCGTGGCCCAGCCCGTCTCCGTGGTCTTCAAGCCCCTGGGCTTCGGCGACTGGAAGCCCACCGCCGCCACCGTCACCGGCCTCGTGGCCAAGGAGGAGGTCGTGGCCAACTTCGGCATCATGTACGCCTACGACGATCAGGAGGGCGAGGAAGAGCTGGAGGAGAACGGCGACCAGATCTGGGATCGGGTGGCCGAGGACTTCAATGCCTTCTCCGGCGGGCACGGCAGGCTGGCCGCCTTTGCCTTCATGATCTTCAACCTGCTGTGCGCTCCCTGCTTCGCGGCCATCGGCGCCATCAAGCGGGAGATGAACAGCCCGAAATGGACCTGGTTCGCCATCGGATATCAGTGCGGCTTTGCCTGGGTGATCGCCTTTATCGTCTGGCAGGTCGGCCGCCTGTTCGCCGGCGGTATGAACATCGTCGGCCTGCTCCTGGCGCTGGCGATGCTGGCCCTGCTGGGCTGGCAGCTCTTCAAGCCCTACAGGGAAGCGCAGACGCTTACCGTTAAGTGATCCGGGTTTCTCATCTCTCCGTTGGGCAGGGCGCCGGGAGCCGTTTCTCCCGGTCCCCGGCGCCCTGCCGTTTTTTCCGAAGGAAGTGATCCATATGCTGACCTGGCTTTCCACCAATCTGATCAATATCGTTCTTCTTGCTGTCATTGTGCTGATCACCGGTCTTGTGATCCGGGGCATGATCCGGGACAGGAAAGCGGGGAAAAGTTCCTGCGGCGGCAGCTGCGCCGACTGCGGCGTCTGCGAAAAGGGCTGCGCGCCCTCCGATCGCGCCGGCACCGTCCCGCGCGGTGTTTCCCGGTGATCCGATCGCTCAGCCGGGCTCCGATCCGTTGGTCGGGGCCCGGTTTTTTCGTGCGCCGCACCCCATCCAAGGCCGGTTTTCCTGTTGCGTTTCCCTCTTTTTTGCGTTAAACTGAAATCACCGAACCAAGGAGTGGGAACAGTATGTTTGAAATGCCGACTTTCCAGGAATTCAGCGAGCCGGTCGAGGGAGCGATGGTCCTTCCGATGACCGGAGACGAAACCGATGTCCTCTACATCAAGGACGTCGAATACGCTTCCTACGCGGATGTGAAGCTGCATCTGCAAATCCTCGTGCCGAACAGCAAAAACCGCCCGATGATGCCCCCGGAGATGCGCGCGATGTTCGGCATGCCCGCCTTCACACCCGACTGGAACTACCCCTGCATCGTCTATGTGCCCGGCTCCGCCTGGGCCAAGCAGAACGTGTACAACGAGATCGGAGATCTGTCGCGCTTTGTGGAAATGGGCTATGTCGTCGCGGTCGTGGAGTACCGGGACTATACCATCGCCCCCTTCCCCGCGCCGATCGTCGACGCCAGAAACGCAGTCCGTTTCCTGCGGGTCCACGCCGGCGATTACGCCGTGGACCCGGAGAGGATCATCCTCACCGGCAGTTCCTCCGGCGGCCACACCGCAGCCTATGCCGGGATCTTCCACGACGACGAGGAGGAAACCAACCTGTACCCCGGCGTTTCCGGAGAAGTGAAGGGGATCGTGAATTACTTCGGTTCCACGGATTTCACGTTTGCGGACAGCAACCCGATCACGGCGGACAGGCATAACAGGGCCGACAGCCCGGAGGGCCTCGAAATGGGCGGCGTGGATCTGAACGAGAACCCCGACCTGATGCGGAAGCTGACCGTGGCCTGCAACATCACGGAGGAGACCGGGATCGTACCGATGCTCATCCTGCACGGCACGGCGGACATGGTCGTAAACTGCCGCTGCAGCATCAACCTGTACCGGCGTCTCAGGGAGTGCGGGAAAGACGCCACGCTTTTCCTGATGAAGGGCTCCGAGCACGGCGGGCCGGAGTTTTACGCCCCGCGGGTGCTGAACATCGTACACGATTTCGCGCTCCGGGTCTTCAACATGTGCAGATAAAACCGGACGGATACCGCGCCGCATCCCGCGGAAAACAGACATACACGGAGACGCGAAATGATGGAGAAGATCGAGTTTTCACCGATCGGCGCGGTCACCGAAGCCTCGGGACCGGCGCCCGGTGAAGAGCGTTTTTTCGACCGGAGAGAGACGATCCGGATCTGTCCGGAATATGTAAAAGGTCTCACGGATCTGGGCCCCGGCGACCGGATCATGGTCCTTTTCCATTTTCATCTGTCGAAGGACTACGACCTGATCACGTATGCCCGGGGCTGGCAGAAGGAGACCGGCGTGTTCAATTCTCACAGCCCCCGGCGGCCAAACGGCATCGGCGTCACGGAAGTCACGATCGTCTCCGTCGACGGAGGCGTGCTCGTGGTCGACGGCGGGGATCTGCTCCCGGGCACCCCGATCCTGGATATCAAGCCGTGCATGAAAAGCGCCGTGTGACGCCCAAAAACGAAGCCTGCCTTCGCGGCAGGCTTCGTTTTTGGAAAAAGAGCATCGCAGAGGACCGCAGGGAGCCATTGAGTTTTCGGTTTATCCATGTTATCATATATATATTGCGCTGCTGTGCCGGATGTATAAAACAGGTGTCTGAGCCGTTCGCTGTGCGGAGATACCGCAAATCAGGCGCCGGAAGGAAGAGCATGCATGAAAAACAACAAATCCCTGGGCAGAAAGATCCTCCGCGCGATGACGGGACTCGTGATCGGGATGCTGCTGGTCGCCGGCGTGATCTTCGCGCTGACGATGAGAAGGGCCACCGACACGCTCTCGGACTCCAATCGGGATCTCAACAACACCATCGGGGACAAATCCATGGCATATCTGATCGAGCAGTCCCAGAACCGGATGCTGGAGCTTGCCAAGGAGAAAGCCCAGATCGCCGATCAGATCTTCCTTGAGTTCCAGCGGGGAGTCTGTTCCGCGGCGTCCGTCGCAGAACAGATATACGACAATCCCGAAGAGTATTCCCCCAGGCCCGTGCCTCTGCCGGACCCGGAGAAGGACGGGGAGCTGACCATACAGGTGCTCTATTCCGCTCACACAGATCCCGCGGATCCCGCCATAGAGGCGGAGCTTGCCCTGCTCGGCAATGTGCAGGACACACTGATAGCCGTCAACGCCAGCCAGGACAGGGTGGCCTCCCTCTATGTGGCGACGGAATCGGGATTCATGGTGCAGGCGGATTATATCCCGGCCAAAAAGTATGACGACGCCGGCAATCTGATGCCGCTGGAGGCGAAGGAACGCCCCTGGTACCGCGGGGCGAAGGCCACCGGCGCGCCGTTCTTCACCTCCGTCACCAGGGATGTGCACACGCCGCGGCTGGCCATCATGTGCGGGGTGCCGATCTTTTCCGGCGGCAGCGTGATGGGCGTCGCCGGCGCGGGCATGTACCTGGACGACATGGAGGACCTCGTCCGGAGCGTGGATCTGGGCGAGACTGGCAACGCCTGCATCCTCAACAGCCGCGGCCAGGTGCTGTATTCCACATACGACGAGGGCACACTTGCCGCCGTCGCCGAAGCGGAGGACGTGCGCCTGTCGGATAACAAGGCGCTCGCCAGGATGTCGATCAGCGCCGTGGGCGGGAGAACGGGCGTCACGACGCTTTCCCTGGACGGCGTGCCGTGCTATGCGGCATACGCCCCCATGAAGACCGTCGGCTGGACGATGCTCGTCTTCGTGCCGCAGGAGGCGGTGGAGGCGCCGACAAAATCGCTTCTGGACAACATCAATCTGATAATGTCCAATGCTTTTCAGGACGAGACAAGCTACATTCGGAGCGCCAATTATCTGCTGCTCGTGCTCTTCGGCGCGGCGGTGATCGTCGCTCTGGCCGTGTCCGTGGCGCTTTCCAATCAGATCGTCAAGCCGATCCGGAGGCTCACGGAGGAGGTCACCTCCATGCACGGTGACAACCTGGACTTTCACTGGGATCTGGACACCGGGGACGAGACCCAGATGCTGGCGGCCTCCTTCGAGTCGATGACGGAGCGCATGAAGGATTATATCAGCGAGAACGAGACCATCACCGCCGAGCGGGAGCGCATCAGCACCGAGCTGTCCCTGGCGAACAAGATCCAGGCCTCGATGCTCCCGAGCATATTCCCGCCGTTCCCCAACCGCTCGGAGTTTGACATTTACGCCGTCATGGAACCCGCCAGAGAGGTGGGCGGAGACTTTTACGACTTCTTTCTGATCGACGACAGTCACCTGTGCCTCGTGATCTCGGACGTCTCCGGCAAGGGTGTTCCGGCAACGCTGGTCATGATGATCTCCAAGATCATCCTGCAGAACTGCGCGATGCTGGGCGGCTCTCCGGCGGAGATCCTCTCCCGGACGAACGACGCGATCTGCTCCCACAACGATGAGGAAATGTTCGTCACGGCATGGGTAGGCATACTGGATCTCAACACCGGGATGCTGACAGCCGCCAACGCGGGCCATGAATATCCCATCATCAAAAAGCCGGACGGACCCTTCGAGCTTCTCAAGGACAAGCACGGCTTTGTCATGGGCGGCTTCGGAGGCGTGGTATACAAGGAATACGAGCTCCCGTTCCCGCCGGGTTCGAAGCTGTTCGTGTATACGGACGGGGTCCCGGAGGCCATGGGCGGTGACGGCGGCAATGAGATGTTCGGGCTCGCCCGTACGATCGACGCGCTCAACACCGATCCCGACGTGCCGCCCAAACAGCTCCTGCAGCAGGTCCGCGCTGCGCTGGGCGATTTCGTGCAGGATTCGGAGCAGTTCGACGACCTGACGATGCTCTGCGTGGAATACAGGGGAAAAGGCGGCTGTTCCTGACGAGGGCTGGGCCGGATCGGGCGCGGTCCCGATCCGCAGAAATATGTCTTGCGTCCATACGTTCATAAAACAGCCCCGAAGCCGAAGGGCTTCGGGGCTGTTTTTTCGCGGTCGGATCCCACGCCGCGGGCGGCGATTTTATATCATCTGTTCCGTTCCGAGTCCTTCGATCACGCGGGAGAACGAATGATAAGCCAGGGCAAGGGACGCCTCGCTGATATACTCATCGGTCCCGTGGATGCCGCCCAGGGAGTTTTTCAACTCCAGAGGGAAAAAGCCGACGACCGGAACGCCCGCTTTTCTGAACCGCCGGTTGTCGCTCATTCCCGGCGTGATGCAGGGCATCAGGCGGGCGTCGGGAACCTCCGCGCGAAGAGCGGCTTCAAACAGGCGTCCGAACCGGGATCGGACATCGGAGGGCGCCGCGTTCCCGAAGAACGCGTCCATGCCCTCATACAAAGGCCGGATATCCAGCCGTCTGCCCGGGAGAGACGCCGCCCTTGCGGCGTAGTCAAGGATCTCCCGGGAATAATAGCCCTTTTCGATCCCCATGGACAGGATCTGTGCGATCCGGTCCCATCCGGGCTCCTCCGCGCCCACATCCACGGCCGTCTCCCGTTCGCCGGTCTGAAACGTGTAGTATACGTTCCCTTCAAAGGGAAAGGGGAATCCGCCCCCCTCCCCGATCAAGAGCTTCACGTCCGAGAGCAGTTCGGGATGCCGCGTCAGGAGCCGCCCGAGGCCGTCGTCGCCCCCCTCCTCTTCCAGATCGGAGACGAGGAGCCGGAGGGTGTACGGGCGTTCTTTCCGCCGGGCCGCGTCGGTGAGGAGCTTCATCCACACAGCCAGAGGGCCCTTGCAGTCGATCGCCCCGCGGCCGCAGATACAGCCGTGCCGGCGGGTGCCGCGATCGGCGGGAAAGCGCCACGCGTCCCGCGCGCCGAATCCCGCCGTGTCCAGATGGGCGTGCAGCATCACGGTCTCCCGGCGTTCTCCCGGCACCTCCGCGAGCAGGTGGTACGCCCGGCGCGGCGCGCCTTCCGTCGTATACAGGCGCGTCCGCACATTCCGCGCGGACAGCTCCCGGCGGATGAACCGGGCGCACTCCTCCGCCCCGCTCCCGCCGACGGTCGTATCGAAATCAATCAGTCTGAGCAGCCATGCAACGATCTCATCCATGCTTTTCCACCGCCGAAAAACCGGGGACGGCGGCGCTGCGGAGTTTCTGGCGCTTTCCGCAGGGCCGCCGTCCTTGCCGTGTCATTCCATATCGGATATCATTTCACCGTAACGGTTCTGCCCGTAAAAGAATTGGATGTTCTCCCAATCCGTATCGTAGGGATTGTATCCGCCGTGTCCCTCGCCGGCCTCCTGGATCTCCTCGGAATGCATCGCCTCGCTGTTCCGGCTGTAATCCACGGCGATGATCATCATGCCGCCGAAACGCTTCCGGCACAGCTCGATCCAGTTGTCGGGGATTCTCTCGAGCGGGAACCTGCCGATCTCCGTGTGGACCAGCTTGTCGGGCCAGGTGAATTCGGAGGAATATCTGTCCTCCGGCTGGCAGATCATTTCCATCCCGCCGATGATCACGGCAAACTCGTTTGTGTCAAGGTCGATGATGTATCTCCAGCGGTTGATCCATACGCCGCTGAAGCCCGAATAGTCGATCATCCAGGGATAGCCGTCCCGCAGCGGCGCCACGGCGTTCTTTGTCCAGGCCAGCGCCTCGGTCCAGGTCATGTCCGGCTTCCAGAGCGTTTCCGGCACATATTTCCTGTAGTTCTCCCGCTGCTCGTCGGTCATGGGATCCTCTTCGCGGATGACGTTCACCCGGTCGAAATACGCGCTGACGGACGCGGCGCCCGCGCTGCGGATCCATTGGACCAGTCCTGCGCCGATCCCCTCCGGTTCAGAATTGCGGTGGGAATAGGTCACCTTCAGGAAACCGTTCTTTTTCAGAACGATGCTCCCCTTCTTTTTGGACGCCCTGCCGTCCCGCCCGGCGCCGTCATCTTCTGCGAAAAGATCAATATCGTCATCCCACCGGTCGATGATGCCGTGTTTGCCCTCATGCATGTAGGTACCCCCTCCGTTTGCTGTCAGTTTTTGGCTCCGTATGCTGACAGGATAACCGAAATCGGCAGATCCGTCAACGGAGCTCTGTGCGCTGGGAGGGTCTCCGCATCGAAAAGCCGGCTTTTCGATGCATTTTCCTTCAAAATGTCGGACGGTATTCCGCACGGGGGTCATTGACGCATCGTTTTTCCTTCCTCTATAATGGTCCGGCGAGCTCTTTGAAAGGAGTCTTCTGCCGATGAATCGTTCAAAAACCCTGGACCTGACCCGGGGCAATATAGGAAAGGTCCTGCTGGCGTTCATCCTGCCGATCATGGCCGGCAGCCTGATCCAGCAGCTCTATACCGTGGTGGACGCCGTCGTGGTGGGCCGCTTCGCCGGAAAAGCGGGTCTGGCCGCCATCGACTCGGTGTACACGCTCTTCAAATTCCCGCTGAATTTCATGTCGGGCCTGTCCGCCGGCGCCACCATCGTGGTGTCCCGGTGCTTCGGGGCCTCCGACGAGCACAGGCTGTGCGGATCGATCCGGGCGGCCTTCGCCATCTCCGTGGTGCTCGGCGCGGCGTTTTCGCTGATCGGCGCGCTGGCGGCCCCGGTGCTGCTCAATATCATGCACGTCCCGGATGACATCAAAGCCCAGACGCTGATCTATGTCCGCATCTATTTCGGCGGACTGTGGACCATGACGTTCTACAACATGCTCGCCGGGATCCTGCGGGCCTTCGGGAACTCCAAGAGCCCATTCTATATCCTGATCGCCTGCTGTGTGGTCAATATCGCGGGCGATCTGTTCCTGGTGGGCGTGCTGCATACGGGCGTCGCCGGCGCTGCGGCCGCCACGGTGCTCTCCCAGTTCATCAGCGTGGTGCTGGCCCTTCGCTCCCTGTCGAAGACCTATCCCGGCCACGATCTGCTGCGTCTGGCCTTCGACCGGAAGGAGATATGGCAGATGCTCTCCATCGGCGCCCCGCTGGCGCTGCAGAGCATCCTCTTCCCTGTGGCGAACTCCATCATCCACGCCGCGATCAACAAAATGGGCACCGACGTCATCGCCGCCTGGGCCGTGTGCGGCAAGCTCGACATGTTCATCTGGCTGGTGGCCGACTCCATGGCTCCGGCGCTGTCCACGTACACCTCCCAGAATATCGGCGCGGGCAGGACCGACCGGGTCGTGCGGGGCGATCTGACCGGCGCGGCCTTCTCTGTCGGCGCGGTGGGGCTGATCAGTCTCTCCCTGTTCCTGTTCCCCGAATTCCTGGGCGGACTGTTCGTCACTGCCGCCGACAAGGCGGTCCTCTCCCCGATGATCGTCCACTTCATGCGCATGATGGCGCCGTTTTACGTGTTCTACGCGGTGGCCGAGGCGTTCTCGGGCGCCTGCTGCGGCACCGGGGACACGGTGCGGCCCATGATCGTGACGCTGCTGTGCACCTGCGGGCTGCGGGTCGTATCGATCTGGCTGATCCTGCCGCGGTTCAACTCGATGGACTGCATCGTATGGATCTATATCGCCTCCTGGATCGTGACCGGTCTTGCGTTTTCCTGGATGTTTGCCCGCAAGGCGCGGCGTCTGCCGCCCGTACAGGCACAGGACGTCTCTCCCGCCTGAACCGCGGGACACCCCGTATATCGAGCTCCCGGGCATCGGTTTGACCGCAGCCCGGGAGCCGCGTTTTTCCCCGGTCCGGCCCTGCCTCCCGGTCGGGGGCCGTTCCCTCTTGGCAACGGAGAATACCGTGGTATAATGGCATCAGTCAGCGGGCGCTGTACCAAAACGCTTTCGGCGCCGCGTGACGATGGGGCCGTGCGTCGGTCTGTTCGGCTCCGGAGACGATAAAAAGGACAATACCCGTGAGGAGGATAAAAACCATGACGGAGACGAGTGACCGTCCGGGACCGCGGATCGAGCTGCGTCCCCTGGAGGAGCGGGAGACGCCGGCGGCGCTCCGCCTGGCGTGGAAGGTGTTCACCGAATATGAGTCGCCCGACTATCCGCCCGAGGGGACCGAGGAATTCCGCAAAACCCTGACAAACGAGGCATATCTGGCCGGGCTGCGGTACTACGGCGCCTTCGACGGCGAGAAACTGGCGGGCCTGCTGGCCATCCGCGCAGCGCAGCGTCACATCTGCTTTTTGTTCGTGGACGGTCCGTATCACCGGCAGGGCATCGCAACGAGGCTGTTCGCCCTGGTGCGCCGGGACTTTGCCGGGCAGACGATCACGCTCAACTCCTCGCCCTACGGCCTGCCGTTTTATCTGCGGATCGGCTTCAAGCCGACCGACACAGAGCAAACGGTCAACGGCATCCGCTTCACGCCGATGGAGTACACGCCGGAACAGGGAGCGGGCGGGGATGAATAACGACGATTGCCGCGGGGCTCCTGTATTGCAGGAAGCCGGCTGAGAACAGGGAGGTGCGGTCTGCGGTGAATGAGGTCAACAAAACGCTGTTTATCCCGCTGTGCGGCAAATCCCGGGTGAGCCGACGGGGCATCATCCTCCGCGACCCGTCCGCCGAGCGGATCTGGGCGGCGGAGGGCTTTCCCCTGCGCGGCAGCGCGAGATCCAGGTGGCTGGCGTACAACATGGCCATGCGCGCCCGGGTCTTCGACGACTGGACGGAGTCCATGCTCGCGCGGGACCCGGAGGCGCTGGTGGTGCATATCGGATGCGGTCTGGACAGCCGCTGCGAAAGGGTCACCCATCGTCGCGCGGGCTGGATCGATTGCGATCTTCCCGAGGTCATCGCCGTACGCAGGAAATACTTTGCCGAGACGGAGCATTACCGCATGGAGGCGCTGGACGCCGCCGATCCGGCACAGCTCGAAGGGCTGCCGGAGAGCGGCAGCGCGGTCGCGGTCCTCGAGGGGCTGAGCATGTATCTGACGAACGCCGAGCTCCGCGCTCTGCTGCGCGCGCTGCGGGAAAAATACGCCTCCCTGCATGTCCTGCTGGACGTCTACACCGACTTCGGCGCCGCGGCCTCCCGGATCAAGAACCCGGTGAAGGATGTGGGCGTCAGCGTCCTGTACGGCGTCGACGATATCCGCGCGGTGATCGGAGACCTGCGTCTCCGGGTGAAGGCCGAGCATTCCTTTACGCCCGAGGCGCTGATCAACGAGCTGCGCGGCGCGGAGAGAGTCGTTTTCCGGCTGCTGTTCACCGGGAAGCTCTACGGGAAGCTCTACCGGCTGTTCGAGCTGGAATCGATGCCGTAAAACGGCGTCACATAAGCAAATACCGCAAAAGAGGGCCGCACAGCAGCCCTCTTTTTATTGTGTCATCCCGAGGTACACACAGCGAAGGATGGCGCGGCATCATTTTCCGTGACCTTGGTTTCACCATTCAGCTCCATTGCTGGTGCTAGTCCAAGGTAATGCGCATTTTTGCGGGTCTTTTCTGTGCTGCAGAAAAGACCACGCAGGAGAAAAGACAGCCAGGGGGCGACGGCTAATGCCGCCCCCTGGACCCCCTAAAACTTTAAGGGCAGCGTTTTGACCCGCTGCAAGACTGAATGGGTTCCAGCAACCATATCCGCACCACCGCGTCCTCGCAAGCTGCATATCGTTCGCCCCGACCGCAAGCGGCGGGGCTCATTCACTTCGCTGCTCGTTCTTTCAAAAACACAGCCGCGCTGTCGCTGCGGGCCTCGTCGACAACTTCGGCCCTCCGCTGCGCGGCTGTGTTTTTGTTGACGGGGATTTTCGCTCCGGCGCTGTGTGGGTGGTATAATTAGGCTGATACTTGCGCTCCGGTGCTCCGTGGCGCGTGAGTTTGCGATGCAGGGGCCCCTACGGCAAGACAGTGCGCTGGCAGTTTCCCGCACCCGGA
>JAFXYJ010000038.1 GCA_017541825.1 Oscillospiraceae bacterium
CCTATCGCGCGCCGCGGACCGGAGCGCTCGTCCACACCGCGGAACCGCCCGCGGCGCCGGTCCGTTCGCCGGAGCCCGAGGACGCCGCGCCCGCGCAGACCGCCCTCGACGGGCAGTTCGAGTCTGAACCCTTCCGCTTCATCGGTGAGGCGCTGGGGGTGTATATCCTGTGCGAGCAGGGCGACCGGCTGCTCGTCATCGACAAGCACGCGGCCCACGAGCGCATCCTCTTCGACAAAATGCGTTTAAACGAAAAGCCCCTGATGTCTCAGGAGCTGCTGCTGCCCGAGACGCTGACCACCGATCCGGACGGCGCGGAGATCCTCGAGGACAACGCCGCGCTGCTCTCGCGGATGGGCTTTGTCCTCGAGCCCTTCGGCGAGTGCAGCTTCGCCGTGCGCGCGGTGCCCGCGGACATCGACGCGGCGCAGACCGTGCCGCTGCTGGAGGAGCTGGTGGAAAAGCTGCGGGGCGGCGCCTCGCTCTCGGCCGCCGACGTATGGGAGCGGCTGGCCGCCACGGTGGCCTGCAAGGCCGCGGTGAAGGCCCGCATGGACTCCGCCGACGGCGAGCTGATCGAGCTGGCGCGCCGCGTCCTGCGCGGCGAGGTCACCCACTGTCCCCACGGCAGGCCCGTCATGCAGGTTTTTACCCGCGCCGAGCTGGACAAGCGGTTCGGCCGCATCGTATGAACCGCCGCTCGCGAACACGTTCGCGAGCGGGATACTCGCGCTTATCGCACACGGCGCCGCGTGGGAGGCGCCGTGTTTGGTCGGCGCGAGGGCTCGTTTTACTCGCCTCAGGGTGTTTTTGCTGCGGCAGAGCTGCAGCAAAAACGAATTTCGGGCGTTCTCTAGAATACAGTCAAAGGAGCACCGCCATGACACGACCTCCTCTCATCGTGATCACCGGCCCCACCGCCTCGGGCAAGACCGCCCTGGGGGTGGAGCTGGCGCTGTGCACGGACGGCGAGGTCGTCTCCGCGGACTCCATGCAGATCTACCGGCGGATGGACATCGGCACCGCCAAGCCCACGGCGGAGGAGATGCGGGGCGTGCCCCATCACATGCTCGACGTGGCCGAGCCCTGGGAAAACTGGTCCGTAGCCCGCTGGGCGGACATGGCCGCCGGGATCGTCGACGGGCTCCTCGCCCGGGGAAAGCAGCCGATCGTCGTGGGCGGAACGGGACTGTATATCGACGCGCTGCTGGCCGGGACAAAGTTCGCCGACGCGCCCTCCGACGGCGAGCTGCGCCGCCGCCTGGGAGAAGAATACGACGCCCTGGGCGGCGAGGCCTTCCGGCAAAAGCTGGCCGAAACGGATCCCGAGCGGGCCGCGAAGCTTCCGTGCGCGGACAAAAAGCGCCTGGTGCGGGCCATGGAGGTATACCTGCTCACCGGCGAGACCATCACCGAGCACGACCGGCGCACGGGCAAATCGCCGCCGCGGTACGCCTCGATCCGGTACGCCGTCAATTACCGGGACCGGGAGGCGCTGTACGGGCGCATCCGCCTCCGGGCGGAGGAGATGGACCGCCGCGGGCTGTTCGGCGAGGTCGAGGCGCTGCTGGCCTCCGGCGTCCCGGCGGAGGCCACAGCCATGCAGGCCATCGGCTACAAGGAGGCCGCCGCCGCGCTGCGGGGCGAGTGCTCCCGCCCGGAGGCGATCGAGCAGATCAAGCAAGCCTCCTGCCGCTACGCCAAGCGGCAGCTCACCTGGCTGCGGCGGGACCGGGATCTGCGATGGCTGTACCGGGAGGACGAACCGGATCCGGCCCGGACTGCCAAGGAGATTTGCCTTGCGCTTCGACAGGAAATGACCTGATTTGCAATCGGCTCTCTTTACAATGAAAGGACATACAAAAGAGCCTCTTTTGTACGGAATTTTATTGACAGCCCATCGGGCGAAAGGGAGTTTTACCATGCAAAAAACACAGAACCTGCAAGACCTTTTTCTCAACCAGGCCCGCAAGGATCGCCAGATCGTGACGCTGTTTTTGATGAACGGCTTCCAGATGCGCGGCGTGATACGCGGTTTCGACAGCTTTACCGTGGTCCTCGAGACCGACGGCAAACAACAGCTGATCTATAAGCACGCGATCTCCACGATGGTCCCCTCGCGCACCGTCGATATGACGGTCCCCGGCACTACATAAGCCGTGCGGAGCGCATCCGCCTGGACCGCCGCCGTCGCCCTGGCGATGCTCGCCGCCGCGGCGGCGTATCTCGGCGCCTTCCTGCACGCCGGGTTCTCCGACGGTCCCCGCACCGCCGAAGCGGCGCACCGTGTCCGGCGGGACACGCTCGCCCTCCGCGGGATCGTCATCCGCGAGGAGCGGCTGCTGCCGCCGGAGGAGAAGCCTGTGTATCTGACGGCGGCGGACGGCGTGCGCGTGGCCGCGGGCCGGACGCTGGGGATCCGCGGCGAGTCCGGCGAGGAGCTCGTCCGCGGCTGGCTGCTGCAGCGGCTGCGGGAGGAGTCGGCCCCGCCGGTATCGGC
>JAFXYJ010000039.1 GCA_017541825.1 Oscillospiraceae bacterium
CCCTGCGCCGTCTGGACATCGACCCGAACCGCATCGAGTGGAACTTCGTCATGGACTTCTGCTGCCAGGCTCTGCGCAACATGAAGATCGGCCTGGGCGAAGGCACCGCCAACGGCTTCCCGATGGACACCCGCACCAACATCGCCGTGTCCTCCGAGCTGATGGCCATCCTGGCCGTGGCCCGCGATCTGCCCGACCTGCGTGAGCGTATCGGCAAGATCGTCATGGCCTACGACAAGAAGGGCAACCCCGTGACCGCCGAGGATCTCGAGGTCGCCGGCGCCATGACCGCCTGGATGCGCAACACCATCAACCCGACCCTGTGCTACACCGTCGAGCACCAGCCCTGCCTGGTCCACGCCGGCCCCTTCGCGAACATCGCCATCGGCCAGAGCTCCATCATCGGCGACCGTCTGGCCCTCAAGCTGTTCGATTACCACGTCACCGAGTCCGGCTTCGCCGCCGATATCGGCTTCGAGAAGTTCTGGAACGTCAAGTGCCGTCTGTCCGGCCTGAAGCCCCACGTCTCCGTCGTCGTCGCCACGATCCGTGCCCTCAAGATGCACGGCGGCGGCCCCGAGGTCCGTCCGGGACGTCCTCTGCCCAAGGAGTACGTTGAGGAGAACCTGGAGCTCCTGGAGAAGGGCTGCGAGAACCTGTTCCATCACGTCAAGAACGTGAAGAAGTCCGGCATCAAGCCCGTCGTGTGCATCAACAAGTTCTACACCGACACCGACGCCGAGGTCGCGCTGATCCGCCGCCTGTGCGCCGAGCAGGGCGTGCGCTGCGCGCTGAGCGAGCACTGGCAGTACGGCGGCGAGGGCGCTATCGAGCTGGCCGAGGCCGTCATCGACGCCTGCAACGAGCCCGAGGAGCCCATCCACTACCTGTACGAGCTCGATACCCCGCTGCGTCAGCGCGTCGAGCTCATCGCCAAGGAAGTCTACGGCGCCGACGGCGTTGACTGGGCGCCTCTGGCCCTCGAGAAGGCCGAGCGCTTCGAGAACGATCCGAAGTACGCCGACTACTGCACGATGATGGTCAAGACCCATCTGTCCCTCAGCCACGAGCCCACCTGGAAGGGCGTGCCCAAGGGCTGGCGGCTGCCCATCCGGGACATCCTGGAGTACGGCGGCGCCAAGTTCCTGTGCCCGATGGCCGGTTCCATCAGCATGATGCCCGGCACCGGCTCCAACCCGGCCTATCGCCGCGTTGACGTGGACACCAAGACCGGCAAGGTATCCGGCCTGTTCTGAGAGGTATCATACATGGAGCTTATTAACGGCAGCGTTATAAGCTTCACCGAAGAGCTGGCCTCCAAAGCCGCCGTTCCCGGCGGCGGCGGGGCCAGTGCTTTGGTTGGAGCGATCGGCATCGCCCTGGGCGACATGGTGGGCGAGCTGACAGTCGGCAAGAAAAAATACGCCGACGTGGAGGAGGACGTCAAGGCCCTGATGGTCAAGGCGCAGGAGCTGCGCGTGAAGCTGCTCGAGTGCATCCAGAAGGACGCGATCGCCTTCGAGCCCCTGTCCAAGGCCTACGGCATCCCCAAGGACGACCCCACCCGCGGCGAGGTCATGGAGAAGTGCCTGCATGACGCGGCTCAGGTCCCCTTCGAGATCCTGTGCCTGTGCTGCGAGGCCATCGAGCTGCAGGTCGATTTCGCCGCCAAGGGCAGCGCCCTGGCCGTGTCCGACGCGGGCACCGGCGTGATCATCTGCAAGGCCGCGCTCCAGGGCGCCGCCATCAACGTCAAGGTCAACACCAAGTCCATGACCGACCGCGAGTACGCCGCTTCCATCGACAAGCAGGTGGACGAGCGCATGGCCAAGTACTGCAAGATGGCCGACGAGGTCTTTGATAAAGTTTACGGGAGGTTCTGCTGATATGGCTGAATTATACAAGGGCAAGCCCGTTGCGGACGCCCTGAACGCAAAAATGGCCGCGGACGTGACCGCGCTGAAGGAAAAAGGCATCACCCCCACCCTGGCGATCCTGCGCGTGGGTGAGAGAGACGACGACCTCAGCTACGAGCGCGGCGCCATGAAGCGCTGCGAGAGCGTGGGCGTGGCCGTGAAGAACGTGGTCCTTCCCGCCGACGTGGATCCCGACACCTTCTTCAAGGCGCTGGACGATCTCAACAACGATCCGGCGGTGCACGGCATCCTGATGTTCCGTCCCCTGCCCAAGCAGCTCGACGGCGAGAAGGCCCGCAAGATGCTCAATCCCGCCAAGGACGTGGACGGCTGCACCGACGGCTCTCTGGCCGGCGTGTTCACCAACACGGAGCTGGGCTTCCCGCCCTGCACCGCCCAGGCCGCCATGGAGATCCTGGATTTCTACGGCGTGGAATGCAAGGGCAAGCGCGCCGCCGTCATCGGCCGCAGCCTGGTCGTGGGCCGTCCCGCGGGCATGATGCTGCTGCACAAGAACGCCACCCCCACCATCTGCCACACCCGCACCGTTGACATGCCCTCCGTCATCCGCGAGGCCGACATCGTCATCGTCTGCGCCGGCCAGATGGAGGCCATCGGCAAGGAGTACTTCCGCGAGGGCCAGGTCGTCATCGACGTGGGCATCCACTACAGCGATGAGAAGCAGAAGCTCGTCGGCGACGTGAAGTTCGACGAGGCCGAGCCCATCGTGGCCGCCATCAGCCCTGTGCCCGGCGGCGTGGGCAGCGTGACCACCAGCGTGCTCGTGTCCCATGTGGTCGAGGCCGCCAAGCGGATCAGCCAGTAACGGACAGCCGGGCGAAAGGAGCTTGCAGACCATGACTTATGAGCAGGCCCTGAGCTACATAGAATCCAAAAAAGCGGTGGAGACTCTCCCGGGTCTCCACCGCATCCGTGCTTTGATGGCGGCTCTGGGCGATCCCCAGCGCGGCTACCCCTGCGTCCATGTGGCGGGCACCAACGGCAAGGGCAGCGCCTGCGCCATGACCGACAGCATCCTGCGTCACGCGGGATACCGGACCGGCCTGTGCACCTCGCCGCATCTCATCCGCTTCAACGAGCGGATCCAGATCGGCGGTGCGCCGGTCTCCGACGAGCTGCTCGCCGAGGCGACGGAACGGGTCCGCGCGGCGGCGGAGGCCATGGAAGAGGGGCCCAACTGGTCTGAGGTCGTCGCCGCCGTCGCCTTTGTGGTTTTTGCCATGGAGAAGGTGGACGCGGCCGTGCTGGAGGTGGGTCTGGGCGGCGAATTCGACGCCACCAACATCATCCCCGCCCCCGCGTGCGCCATGATCATGAACATCGGCTATGACCATACGGCGATGCTCGGGAACACCCTCGAGGAGATCGCCTCCGCCAAGGCGGGCATCATCAAGCCCGGCGGCGACGTGGTGATCTACCGGGGAGAGCCGGGGGTGGAGGCCGTGTTCGAGAAGGCCGCCGCCGAGCGCGGCGCGGTGCTGCACAGGGCCGACTTCGATTCGATCGTCCCCGTGAGCGAGACGATCGACGGCCAGATCTTCGACGCCTGCGGCCGCAGGGGGCTGACGCTGCCGCTGGCCGGGCCGCACCAGCAGCGCAACGCCGCGGTGGTGATCGCCGCCATGGACATCCTGCGCGGCAGGGGCTGGCACATCTCCGAGGAGGATATCCGCGCGGGACTTGCGGAGGTCGTATGGCCCGCCCGGTTCGAGGTGGTCAGCCGCGACCCGGTCATCATCGTGGACGGCGGCCACAACCCCCAGTGTCTCGAATCGGCCGTCGACGCCCTGCGCCGTCTCCTCCCCGGCCGGCGGATCGTGATCCTCGCCGGCATCCTGCGCGACAAGGACGTGGAGGAGATGGTCGAACGCCTGCGGCAGGTCAGCGATGAATACGTTACCGTGACCCCCCATTCCCCCCGGGCCATGGAGGCCGCGGAGCTGGCGGAGCTCATCCGCGCACGCGGCGGCACCGCTCTGGTGGGGGGCGACCTGTCGGCGGGGATCCGCCGGGCGGTCACGCTCTGCGGGAAGGACGGCGCCGTGTGCTGCATCGGCTCGCTGTACCTGGCCGGGGAGGCTCGTCAGATCGTTCTCAGCGGCCGGTACTGAGCGGATCCCGCAGAAAAAAGAGGCTGCCGAAGCAGCCTCTTTTTCTTATTCCTCATCCCCGGGAGCCTGGAGCACCTCGTTGCACAGCCGGTCGAGCAGTTTGAAGGTCGCCGGATCGTAATAGGACTGGCGCAGCGTCGAGCAGTAGACCTGGCACGGGTCCACCCGGGGTCGGCCGCGGATCACCGTGGCGTAATCGAGATCCTCGGGCACCATGGCCTGCGGCATCGGCAGCACCCCGCGGTCCTCCCGCAGGAGCTGGTAGAGATAGTCGATGTCGCTGCAGCAGGTGTCGCCCTGGCGCGGGATCACCGGCCACCAGAGGCAGTGGTCCCGTCCGCCGGTGTACAGCAGGAAGTCCGCCACCCGGCGGCGCCAGCTCAGCTCGATGAACGGCTCTCCGGCGAGCGGGTTATTGTTGTTGACCAGAAACACGATCGGCGATTCCAGGATCACAGAGGTCGTGGTGGCGCGGCTGTTCTGCGGGGTGAAGGACAACACCGCGTCCGCGCGGTAATTCGTCAGTACGTAGTCACAGTCCACGTCCCGGCAGGTGGTCAGCTGGAGCTCCACCTCCGCGGCGTAACTGTGGGCAAAGTCCATGAGGGCCGGGGTGAACATCATGTTCACGCCCGTGGCCATGCACACGCGCAGCTTCTGCCGCGGGCTGTGCTCAAGGCGGGCCATGTCCCGCTGCAGCCGGTCCACATCCGCCAGCAGCGTGCGCGCCTGGGGGTAGAAATACGCCCCCGCCGGCGTCAGCGACGCGCCGTTCTGGTCCCGGACGAACAGTCGGACGCCAAGCTCTTCCTCCAGCTGTGTGACCGTTTTGCTCACGGCCTGACGCGTGATATACAGCGTCTGCGCCGCGCCGAGAAAGCTCTGCGCGTTGGCCACGGCCATAAAGGCGCGCAGCTGCTTGATCTCCATACTGTCGTCCCCTTTCGCGCGGTTTCTCCAACAGCGACGATTATAACACGTTCTTCCGCGCAGTGCAACTAAAAGTTACACTAATGGAAACGACTGACACTACAGATTTCATCCACATTGTAGTATAATGACTCAGATGTTGTGAGTACCCATCAGTTTTATAAAAGGAAAAGGAAAAAACATTTTTAGAGGAGGTTTCGCTATGCCCTTTACCGACAAACCGCAGGTCTTCAGCGCTTCCATCAACGCACTGTCCTTTGGCCCCGCAGGCAAGGAAGTGACCCTTGGCGGAAGCAACGTTTATCCCCTGTACTCCTTCGACGCCCCTCTGGCCAACCCCGTCAGAGTCGGCATCCAGGTCTCCGACAAAGGCTTTGACGCCACTGTCCCCGGCCTGGCCGCCTTCTATGAAGGCTGCTCCACCGTCGCTGAGATGGCTGCCCGCGCCGCCGCCGCCCCCGGCGTCGACTTCGTGGCTCTGAGCCTGAACAGCGCCGACCCCAACGAGGACAACGCCTCCGTCGACGACTGCGCCGCCACCGCTCTGGCCGTTGCGCAGGCCATCGACAAGCCCCTGGCCATCATGGGCTGCAAAAACGTTGAGAAGGATTCCGAGCTGTTCGTGAAGATCGCCGACGTGCTCCGCGGCCAGAACGCCCTGTTCCTGTCCTGCCGCGAGGAGGACTACAAGACGATCGGCGCCTCCGTCGTGCTGGCCGGCGGGTCCAGCCTCGGCGGCGAGTCCGCCGTGGACATCAACCTGGCCAAGCAGCTCAACGTGCTGCTCTCCCAGCTGGGCGTGCCCACCGGGAAGATCGTGATGAACCTCGGCACCGCCGCCGCCGGCTACGGTTTCGAGTACCTTGCCTCCACCATCGACCGTGTCAAGGATGCCGCCCTCAAGCAGAACGACGGCATGCTGCAGATGCCCGTGGTCACCCCCTGCGGCGACGACGCCTGGGGCGTGAAGGAAGCCATTCTGGAAGAGGCCGACATGCCCGAGTGGGGCTCCCGCGAGGAGCGCGGCATCCAGATGGAGATCATCACCGCCGCCGCCTGCATCGCCAGCGGCAGCGACGCGGTCATCCTGCGCCACCCCGAGTCCGTGAAAACCATTTCCGAGTACGTCTCGGCGCTTATGTAAGGAGGCAACGACATGGCACTCAAAGGTCTTGACATTTTCAAGCTCTCTCCCAAAACCAACTGCAAGGACTGCGGCTGCCCCACCTGCATGGCCTTCTGCATGAAGGTCGCTCAGGGCGCCCTGCCCATCGAGAAGTGCCCCCACTTCTCCGCCGACGCCATCGCCTCCCTGTCCGAGGCCACCGCGCCCCCGATGAAGACCATCAAGGTCGGCGACTTCAAGCTCGGCGGCGAGACCGTCATGTTCCGTCATGACAAGACTTTCGTCTCCCGCACCCTGTACGCCAACGCCCTGTGCGACTGCATGGACGACGCCGAGATCGACGCCCGTCTGGCTGCGCTGCCCGCCGTTGACTACGAGCGTATCGGCGAGCGCATGTACGTGGAGTTCGTGCGCATCAACCACGCCGAGAGCTCTTCCGCCGACGCCTACGCGGCGCTGGTGAACAAGGTCGTCCCCGCCCTGAACGGCCGGGGCGTCATCCTGTCCGTCAAGGATCTGGACGCCGCCGCGAAGGCCCTCGAGGCCGTCAAGGGCCTGCCCGTGATCCTCAACGCCGCCGACGAGAGCAACTACGCCGACGCCAGCAAGCTGGCGACCGGCGCCGGTGTGGTGCTGGGTGTTTCCGCCGCCGACATCAACGCTCTCTATGACACCGTCGCCGCCATCGAGGCTCTGTGCAACAAGAACCTGATCCTCGACGTCACCGGCGCCTCCATCAAGGAAGCCTTCGCCAACGCCGTGCGCGTCCGCCGCGCCAGCCTGAAGGACAACAACCGCACCTTCGGTTATCCTTCCCTGATCGACGCCGCCAAGCTCTGCCCGGGCGACAGCCACATGCAGGGCGCTCTGCTGGCTCTGTTCACCGCCCGTTACGGCTCCATTGTCGTCATCGACCAGATGGATTATGCCAAGGCCCTGCCTCTGTACGGTCTGCGTCAGAACCTGTTCACCGACCCGCAGAAGCCCATGAAGGTCGAGCCGGGCATCTACCCGCTCAACGGCGCCGACGAGAACGCCATCTGCGCCACCACCGTCGACTTCGCTCTTACCTACTTCGTCGTCACCGGCGAGATGGAGCGTTCCGGCGTGCCCGTGAACCTGCTGATCACCGACGCCGGCGGCTACTCCGTCCTGACCGCCTGGGCGGCCGGCAAGCTGTCCGCGTCCTCCATCGCCAAGTTCATCACCGAGCGCGACATCGAGAGCAAGATCAAGAGCCGCACCCTTCTGCTGCCCGGCAAGGTCGCCGTGCTCAAGGGCGAGCTCGAGGCAAAGCTCCCCGGCTGGGAGATCGTGGTCGCCCCCAACGAGGCCGTGCAGCTGGTCAAGTTCCTGCGCGAGTTCACCAATAAGTAATCACCCCTGCCTACGGGGGACCGCCGGAGCGGCGGTCCCCCGGGCCGCAAACTGTCATTCCAAGCAAAATTTTATATAATGGAGGAGCAAACATGGGAAAATTCGTAGTCATCGGCGAGCGGATCCACTGCATTTCCCCCGCGATCCGTGAAGCAATGAACACCATGAACCCCGAACCCATCCTGAAGAGGGCCAAGGAACAGCTCGAAGCCGGCGCCACCTATCTGGACGTCAACATCGGTCCTGCCGAGTCCAATGGCGTTGAGCTCATGACCTGGGCCGTCCAGACCATCCAGGGCGCTTTCGACAACGTCCCCCTGGCTCTGGACACCGCCAACATGGCGGCCATCGAGGCCGGCATCGGCGTGTACAACCGCTCCAAGGGCAAACCCATCGTCAACTCCGCTGACGCCGGCGACCGCATCGGCTATCTCGATCTGGCCGCCAACAATGACGCGATCTGCATCGCTCTGTGCTCCAAGGCCGGCGTTCCCGCCGACAACGACGAGCGCATGACCTATCTGCAGGAGCTGCTCGAGCGCGGTCTGGAGCTGGGCATGGATCCCGAGGACATCTGGTTCGATCCTCTGTTCCTTGTCATCAAGGGCATGCAGGACAAGCAGATGGACGTACTCAACTTCATCCGTGACATCTCCGAGCAGGGCCTCAACTCCACCGGCGGCCTGTCGAACAACTCCAACGGCATGCCCAAGCACATCCGTCCCATCATGGACAGCGCCATGGTCGCCATGGCGATGATGGCCGGCTTGACCTCCGCCATCGTCAACCCCTGCGACCTGCGTCTGATGGAGACCGTCAAGTCCTGCGACATCATCAAGAACAACTTCCTGTACGCCGACTCCTATCTGGAAGTCTGATTTCCCGATCTCAAAGATCAAATATGTAACTACTTCGGAAGGATGATTTAAAACTATGAGCCTGGAATTCACTCTGACTACTGTCGAGCAGATGGAGGCCGACACGGCCCGTCTGAAAGAGACAGCCGAAAAAGTCGGTATCGACGTATGGCAGGATCGCGTCAAGAATCAGACCCCTCACTGCGGATTCGGTGAGAAGGGCATCTGCTGCCGTATCTGCGCCATGGGCCCCTGCCGCATCACTCCCAAGGCCCCCAAGGGCATCTGCGGCGCCGACGCCCACGCGATCGCCGGCCGCAACTACCTGCGCATGGCCGCCGGCGGCGGCGCCACCCACTCCGACCACGGCCGTGAGTGCGCGTGGAAGCTCGTCGATTCCAGCGCCGACGGTTACTACCATGTCACCGACGCCGGCAAGCTGATCCAGCTGGCCAAGGAGTGGGGCGTGGAGACCGAAGGCCGCGACATCTACGACATCGCGCATGACGTGGGCCGTATGTGCGTCAACGAATACGGCAAAGCCGAGGGCTACCAGCTGTGGACCAAGCGCGCCACCGAGGAGCGCCAGAAGGTCTGGATGGAGCAGGGCCTCACTCCGCGCGCCGTGGACCGCGAGGTCGTCACCGCCATGCACATGACCCACATGGGCAACACCGCCGATCCCGAGTACCTGGTCCGTCAGGCGCTGCGCGTCGGTCTGGCCGACGGCTGGGGCGGTTCCATGACCGGCACCCAGATGTCCGATATCCTCTACGGCACTCCCGTGCCTCACGACACCGAGTCCAACCTGGGCGTCCTTGACAAGGAAATGGTCAACGTCGTCGTCCACGGCCATGACCCCGCCGTGTCCGAGATGATCATTCGCTACGCCGAGGATCCCGAGATGATCAAGAAAGCCCGCGCCGTCGGCGCCAAGGGCATCAACGTCGTCGGCCTGTGCTGCACCGGCAACGAGATGATGATGCGCCACAACGTGAAGATGGCCGGCAACTTCCTGCAGCAGGAGAACGTCCTGCTCACCGGCGTTGTCGAAGCTCTGTGCGTCGACGTGCAGTGCATCTTCCCCAACGTGGGCCCCGTCTCCGAGTGCTTCCACACCAAGTTCTACACCACTTCTCCTATTGCCCGTATCCCCTTCGCCACCCATCTTGAGCTGACCAGCTTCAACGCCGGCGAGATCGCCTCCCAGATCCTGAACGAGGCCATCGACAACTTCAAGAACCGTGACGAGAGCAAGATCTTCATCCCCGATCACAAGCATTCCTCCTGGGCCGGTTATTCCTGCGAAGGCATCAAGGGCCGCCTGGACACCGTCACCAACAGCCACCTGGACGAGCTGGATACCTACAAGCCTCTCATCGAGTGCGTGAAGTCCGGCGTTCTCCGCGGCGCTGTGGCCATGGTCGGCTGCAACAACCCAAAGGTCCGTCCCGACTACTCCCACATCGAGATGATGAAGAAGCTGCTGGCCAACGATATCGTCATCGTGGCTACCGGCTGCGCCGCTCAGGCCGCCGGCAAGGCGGGCCTGCTCGACAAGCGCGCCAAGATCTTCTGCGGTCAGGGCCTGCGCCGTGTCTGCACGCTGGCGGATATTCCTCCTGTGCTGCACATGGGCTCCTGCGTGGATATCAGCCGTATGATGAACCTGGTCTGCGACATCGCCAAGGACTGGGGCATCAACACCACGCAGCTTCCCGTCGTGGGCTGCGCCCCCGAGTGGATGTCCGAGAAGGCCGTCTCCATCGCCAACTACGTCGTCGCTACCGGTATCGACACCTACCTGGGCATCGATCCTCTGGTGGGCGGCTCCGACAAGATGATGCATCTGATCACCGAAGGCACCAAGGAATGGGTCGGCGCCGGCTACGTCATCGACACCAATCCCGATACCCTGGTCGACAAGATCATCGAGGGCATCGAGGCCAAGCGCGCTGCTCTGGGCATCTAAGCTATGAAGGTTGCCATCACCGGTAAGGGCGGCGTAGGCAAAACCACCTTCGCAGCCTGTCTCGCAAGGCTTTACGCCGACGAGGGACGGAAGGTCCTGTGTGCCGATGTGGACCCGGACGCCAATCTGGGCCTGGCACTGGGCTTCTCCGAGGAAGATCTGGCCAGGATCACACCGATCACCGAGATGAAAGCGCTGATCCAGCAGCGCACCGAGGCCCACGAGTTCGAGAATTTCTTCAAGATCAATCCCAAAGTGGACGATCTGCCGGATATGCTCGCACAGGAGGTCAACGGCGTCAAGCTGCTGCTCATGGGAACGGTCAAGACCGGCGGCGCCGGCTGTGTCTGTCCCGAGCATGTCATTTTGAAGCGGCTGCTCTCCCATCTGATCGTTCAGAGGGACGAGGTCGTGATCATGGACATGGAGGCCGGGCTGGAGCATCTCAGCCGCGGCACCACCGATCTGGTGGATCAGTTCATCGTGGTCGTTGAGCCCGGCGCCCGCAGCATCCAGACCTATCACAGCGTACAGCGTCTGGCCGCAGATCTGGGCGTCCACAAGGTCAGCGTCGTGGCCAACAAGGTCCGCGACGAATCCGACGAGGCTTTCATCCGCGAACAGGTTCCGGAGGAGGATCTGCTGGGCATCATCCATTACAGCGGAGCCGTCTCCGACGCCGACCGCCGGTGCGCGTCACCCTATGACATCGCCGCGGATACCGTAGAAGAGATCCGCGCAATAAAGAACAAGATCGATACCGACAACAGGAGGAGTTAAATCGTGAGACATCTTATTAAAGGCGTTCATTCCGGCAGCGAGCTCATGTACGCCAAGGCCGAAGCCGATCTGGCCGCGGCTGTAGAGAAGTTCGGCGCCGACCACGCCGTTGGTTTCCCCGACACCGGTTATCCCTGCGCCATCATTTGGCAGTATCTTGAGATCAAGGTCGCCACGCTGGCCGACCTGCAGGAGGCCATGAAGGTCATCCGCGAGAAGTGGCTGACTCCGGAGCCCGTGCTGCGCGTCAACAACGTGTTCGACTACGGCATCGGCACCGCCATGTGCGCCGAGATCATCGAGATCGTAAAGTATATCGACAACCCCAAGCCCTACGGCGACGACTACCACGGCGCCATGACCGACGCCGAGGTGCGTGAGCTCGGTCTGCCTCTGGTCACCGAGGACATCCCCGGCTTCGTGGTCATGATCGGGCCCGCTCCCTCCGACGAGGAAGCCCGCGATATGATCAAGGGCTATCAGAGCCGCGGCATTTTCGTGTTCCTGATCGGCGGCATCATCGACCAGGCCAAGCGCATGGGCATCAACCTGGGCTTCAAGGTCCGTATCGTGGACGTGGGCCCCGACATCTGGTGCGTCTCCCACGTCGTCAACCTGGTCATGCGCGCTGCCATGATCTTCGGCAACATCCAGCC